>CALMRD010000316.1 GCA_937871625.1 uncultured Bacteroidales bacterium
TCATTTCATTCGCTCGTGATCCCTGGGGGTGAACCTGCAACAGACAATACAGGCACACATGCTGCGCATGCTCTTCTGTTTTCATGTTTGCTCCTCATGAGCAAGCTCATTCGGCGTATCCATGAAAACAGAAGCCGAACCGCCCTAAAGCGGTTCGGCCTGTATTGTCTGTTGCGGAGAAAGAGGGATTCGAACCCCCGGTCCAGTCGCCCGGACAACGGTTTTCAAGACCGCCGCAATCGACCACTCTGCCATTTCTCCTTTGTTTCCGGCGAACCGTTCGCCTGCAGGGACGCGGCCTCGGGGACGGTGTGCCGGATGAAATCAGAGTTGCGCAAATATAATGTTTTTTACCTTTCATACACAGTCATTGAAATCACCTTTTTTGTTGCCTGCCGGTGAAGCTTAGACTCCCTGCCAATGGGCATCTGAATGGTGTCCACAAGCGGCAGGCAGCAGAAAACAAGGGTTTTTTGCCTCTGAAAACGCTCATCGCCCAAAAAAATGAGCATCTCAGCATAAAAATGACACAAAAAACTTGCTTTTGAATAAGAATGGAATAAATTTGTAAGCAATTAGCGATTTCGTCTAACCCTAAAATTGTTTTGACTATGACAAAAAAAGAATTGGTAAGCAGCATTGCAAAGAAAGCAGGACTATCACTCAAGGATGCCAACGTTGCTCTGAACGCTTTCGTTAGCTCTTTCGGTGACGCCATGAAGAAGGGCCAGAGGCTCCAGCTTCCCTCAATGGGAACTTTCAAGGTTGAGAAGAGAAGTGCAAGAGTTGTCCGCAACCCCCGCACAGGCGCCAAACTGAATGTCCCGGCCAAGAAGGTCGTTAAATTCAAAGCTGCACCGGCTCTTACCAAGGGCCTGAAGTAAAAAATCCAGGGGTGTAACAACACCCCTTTTTTATTGTGAAATATTGGGAAGCACCGGCTTTTACCGGCTACTTCCCTTTACTATTTTACACCTGCAGACCACCTCCCCACGCGAGGTCAGTATTGCCAGATAGGTGCCGCTTTTCAGACCTTCAGTGTTGATCTTTTCTTCCCCCGAAACATCCCTGCTTATCATCAGTTCACCCTGTAAGTTGTAAATATTTAGCTGGCAGGGAGAGGCGACTCTTACGGTAATGGAACTGCCGAAAGGTATTGGATAGATGAAGAATTCACGGTCATCCGGCAAGCCGATAACCGGCGTGTTACAGTATGTTTCAGGCAGGTCCGGAAAGTAATGCTTAATCAGATAATTCAGGAAGATGGCAGCGGAAGCAGCAGCAAAGCCGTTTCTGGCTGTAACCTCAAACCTGACATCCTGGTTACACTCTATCTGTATTGCATCTACGCTCCCCTTGTCCGACGAACCGTGCCTGCCGGTGATATAGCCTCCGCTGAAATAGGGCTCACCGGGGAAAGGGTAGGGTTCATCAATGCCCGGCACCGCAGGATATCCCCTGGTGGCAAACATGGTCCCCAGGCTGAAAAGACCATGCAGCAGATCGGAATGGGTCAGGTTGTTTACATTCATGCCAGCAAGACTCCGGATGCTGCTGATATCAACAATGGCTGCCTGGTTGAGAGAGGCGTCGGGATATGCAAGCTGAACAGCACTCAGCAGGTAACCCAGCTCCAGCCTCTGAATGGCATGGCCGTGTCCGTGGAGATCGATGAGCAGCCCCTTGCCCGTGCTTCTTTCAACTGCTGCCTTTGCACTGTCAATGAAGGTGTGATATTCATTCCAGGCTGTATCAGCAAACTGATTTCCACAGGTGGCAATATCCACTTCGCGGTTCACATCAAGCTTTGTCCTCTTAAGATGGCATATAACAATATGTGGCATACAACCTGTAAGCTCCATGATCTCCTCCCGTATGGAGGCTGCAAGCTCTTCCGTATATGAATCGGTTACTGTCTCTCCGCATGTTCTGTCAGGTATCTCCGACGGCTCAAGATTGCCCCCGTGAGGGACGGACAGTATTAATGGCAGGTTGCCGGCTATATACTCAATATAATCTGCTCTTCCGAAATAGGAGGTGCCGGGGATATAAGCCTGTGAATATGCTATCCCGCAGAGGGTAAGAAGGAGAAGGATTACTGCTTTCCTCATTATTTCCCTTTCATCTCACGGATTCTGATATCTGGCAGCCAGAGTTCATCCGCCGTCGCTCTTTTCCATGTTTCCCCTGTGGTCGCCGGGATTGTCCGGAAGCATTGACAGCTCCTTAATCTTTGAATATAGCAGTCTCCTGTTCATCTTCAGAAACTGCGCCGTTTTGGTCTGATTGTTACCGTTAATCTTAAGAGCCTCCTCAATAATCTTCTTTTCGACATAATCCAGGGCACACCTGAATGAGCCATGTGCCTGGACCAGCGAAACAAAGGAGAACTCTTTGGTCGGCATTTCTGAAAAGAGAGGCAGGTCCCTGATGCAGAGAATATCATTGCTGGCTGTCACCAGTGCACTGTAGATGGTGTTTTCAAGCTCCCTGATATTGCCGGGCCAGCTGTAGGCACAAAGTCTGTTCATCGACTCCTCGGGGATTATTATCTTGCGGGTGGGACAGTATTTCTTCAGAAAGTATTCAACCAGGGGGATGATATCATCTTTTCTTTCGCGCAGTGGAGGGAGGTTTATCCTGACGACACAAAGCCGATAGTAGAGATCTTTCCGGAAGTTGCCCTCCTCCATCTCCTTCTCAATGTCCCTGTTGGTTGAAGCAATGACCCGTACGTCTACCTTGACCGGGGTTACACCGCCAACGCGAAAGAAGGATTGTTTCTGCAGTATTCTGAGCAGTCTGACCTGCAACGACTGTGGCATGCTGTTTATCTCATCAAGATAGACGGTTCCGCCGTCGGCTATCTCAAACAGACCTTTTCTTCTTGACTCTGCTCCGGTGAATGAGCCTTTCTCATGTCCGAAGATCTCACTCTCAAGGATTGACTCCGACAATGCTCCACAGTTTATCTTGACATAGGGTTTGTCGGCCAGAAGGGAGTGCCTCTGAATTGCGTCAGCGATGAGCTCCTTGCCTGTTCCGCTCTCTCCCTGTATCAGCACTGTGGCATCAGTAGGAGCTATGCGGCCGATGAGCTTGAAGATCTCCTGCATCTTCTGGTTTCTCCCAATGATATCACCGTCACCCGGCTGGCTCCTGGCATCATTTACCATGGAGCGCAGCTGCCTTACTTCTGTTAGCAGCTTCTGGTATTCGAAGGCACGTTCAACTGTCAGCACGAACTCATCAAGTTCAAAAGGCTTTTCGAGGTAGTCAAACGCTCCGAGCTTCATGGCCTCTATGGCCCGTTCACTCGTCCCGAAAGCAGTAAAAATAATTACAGGGGTGTCAACAGAAATTGCCCTGATCTCCTTAAGCACCTCCAAACCGTTCTTTCCTGGCAGATTAATATCCAGGATAATGACATCAGGCTTTTTCTGAACGAACATCATCATGCCGGCATCTCCGTTTCCGGCCTCCAATATCTGGTACCCAAGCGGAGAAAGCAAATCGGAAATATTCTTTCTCATTGATGGCTCATCGTCCACAATGAGAATGCTCTTGTTGTTATCCACCTCTGTCTCCTTTTATTACATAGGTAACTTGATAATACACTTCATCCCGACACCGGGATTCTCCCTGAAGGATATCTCGCCGTTATGAGCCTTGATGATCTGGTAAGATATGGATAACCCGAGCCCGGCACCTGTCTCCTTGGAGGTAAAGAAGGGATCGAATACCTTGTCAATGATATCACTGGAGATGCCCTCTCCCTGGTCATCCACCTCAATCACCAGCTTATTGTCTCTTTTATCAATACCGGTGCTTATCTTTATTGATCCCCCGTTGGGCATTGCCTCGACAGAATTATCGAGGATGTTGATAATGACCTCCCTGACAGAGCTTTCATCTGTACCTATCATGGGCAGGTCAGGAGAGAGGGAGAGCTTCACCGAGATATCCGTCTCACCCAAACCCATGGTGACAAAGTTTACGACCTCTTTGATAAGCTTATTTATATCCGTTGGTTTCATTTTTTTGTCTATGGGCCTGGAGAATATCAGCAGGCGCTTGACGAGGGTGGAGAGCCTGTTTGTCTCATCAATAACCAGTTGCATGGATTCGGGGGAAATCTGCTCACAGATCCCGGGCGTCTCACCGATCGCCTTCTGCCACATCTGGATCCTGGTTTTGATAATGGCCAGGGGGGTCTTCACCTCATGAGCAACGCCTGCGATCATATTTCCCAGCGATGCCAGCTTCTCCTTCTGACTGAGCTGTCGCTCCAGGATGAGTCGCTGGTTGACCTCCTCCTCTATTGTGTCAAGCATAGAGTTTATGTGGGATGTTATATATCCAAAAATTCCCCACCTCTTTCTCAGCCGCAGTGAAGGATTATGCCTTATCTGCTCCATCTCCTTCTTGATCCCCTTAATCTCGCCTCCCAGCAGCGCTGACAGGAGCATCAGGATGAGGAAACCCAGTATTGATATCAGCGCCGTGACATTTACTATCTGTTTTAATTTTATGACAGGCAGGTCATTTTCGATGTGTATCCTCACCCAGACTACTCCTACAGCCTGTGAATCCACAACAATAGGTCTCGTGGCCAGCGGGAAAAAAGCGGCATCGAAGGAGTGCACATCAATTATCGGGCGGTTCTCCCTGATTGATTGCAGAGACTGATCCTTAATGATGTTATATGACCTTGGCGGCGGTCCGTAGACAGGGACAGGCGGTGGTGAGGTGGGAAAGGAGTAACCGTAAAAACCATCTGCAAACACCAGGTAAAAACCCCCGTCAAGACCTGACAGGACCCTAAGCTCCCGCTCGGAGATCTCCTTTAATGTGCTGTCTACCAGTCTGAAGGCGGCCAGGGAGAGATCGTCAGATGTCAGCAGCCCGAGGCTGTGGAGAGAATCGATGGTTCCCAGAGCTGCATCATATAACTCGCCAGAATACAGATCGCATACGCTCTTGTTCTTTTCAACAAGTGATTCCTCCCATTTTGAAAGCGAAGAGTAGATAAAGGCAGCAGTAAGGGTTACCACCGCCGTGAATATCAGGGCGAATATGAAGTACCTGTTGTATGTTTTGAAAAAGCTTTTCAATCTTTCATATCTAAGTGATCCTGGTTGTCCGGGCAATAGCAGGGAGATATTTTTATCATCATCTTTATTGTTAAAGCCCGTCGGCTCAAAACAGGTCAGGGATCAATGTGTAATTCTTCAGTGCATCCGCAACCTCCGGAGAATCCTCCCGGAAATAACCGGCGATCGTAACGGCGTTGGGCATCTCCGTCCGGGAGACGACAAGAAACGAAATTTTTGTGTTATTGTACCTTCTGTGGCATTTTTCCCTTGTCAAAATGTCACCCATGGAGCTGTTTGGATTCAGAATGGCTCCGTATTGATAATCCGTGTCCCCGATTGCTTTTATCCACAACCCTTCGGAATATCCGAAGTGGCTGCAATTCAAACTAATATATACATCTCCGCTTCTATCATCCAGCTCCTCCAGTGCCTCATTCATGTAGAAGGATATCAACATCTCCGTATCTTCCGAGGCGGGATTCTGTTCGATATACGACTGAAGCTGGGGGCATGCTTTGGTCACAATCCTTTCACCGGTTATGCCCAGCTCAAGCAACCCGTTTTTATGGCTGTTCTCCTCTATTGTTGTTTCTGTGCCGAAAATTATTACTCTGGAGGAGGGATCAGACTTCAGTTTTTCACCTATGAGCTTAATGCCGGCATCAACTATTCCGATGACCGGCGTCCTGGATGAGTCGGAAAAAATGGTTTCGTCATAGAGGACAGAGAGAGTATTGCAGCCTATCAGAATGGCGTCAGGATTGTACCTGCTGCTGATAGCTGCAAGGACCCTGTCAAACATCTCTGTCTTCTCTCTCTTTGTGGGAAGGGCATTGTAACCTGTCTCCTTATCAAAGAGGGCATTCACAAATACAAGGTTCACTTTCCTGAAGCATCGCGATTCTTTGATCTTGCGTGAGATGTCCTCCATCACCGCCACTCCTCCCAGCCCGGAGTCGGTGACCACAAGAGTGATCCCGCGCTTGCCATAGAGTGCAAGGGGAACCGGATGATCCTGTGCCACCACTCTTAATTGACCGCATAGACTTGCTGACAAGAGCAATATGAATAAATGTATTCTTTTCATTATGAATAACTCTCCGGCTCGTATCCGGCAAAATATCACTCAACAAATTTAACAAAGGAAATCATGGTGATGCAGCCTGAAATAAATCCGGGAAGAAAATTTGACTGTGATTTGATTTTCTTCCCGGACTTGTATTACTGTTTTTCAGGGCCGGCCTCTGCTATGCCTGACCCCTGTTTAAAATAATCAGTCGAATATCCAGAGCTTCTCACTGGTATTGGCAACAACAGGGCAGTTTGTGTTATATGAGATCTCTGTCTGAGGATACGGAAATCTCTCGGGAATCTGTCCAGCCCCTGCAACTGGCGTGAGTGCCGGGTAGCCTGTTCTCCTGTAATCATCATAGGGAACGACTGTTGAATACATCGCCAGGTATTTCTGTTCCATGATCTTCTCCAGTGTGATGGTTGCCCCGGTTTCAATGTTGATATTGGCATCAAGCCAGTCGGTGTTTGCCACTCCTGTGACTGCCAGCACCGATGATGCAACGGCTGCCTTGAATGCGGCGGCGGCAGCATCAGCATCAGGAACCGGTTGCCTGAGGAAGCATTCAGCCCTGATAAACTGCATCTCGGCATATGAGCTGAGCACCACCGGTGCATCGGCCTTGTTGTTGTAAACTCCCAGTCCGGAGGCATCTGGCTCTTCTGAGCCGGCGGGACTTCCTACATAGGCGCCTCCTATTGTTTTTGCATAGAAGGGGAGCCTGGGGTCGGTGACTGCGAGCAGCTTGTCAATAAATGTGGCACACATCTTAACATCATTCTTGTATGATGAGACAGTGGCGTACTGAAACATCGGACCGGCTTCACCGTCGGTGGTCCCGAATGCCATTACAAACTTGTCACTTGCAGAGAAAGCGCTGGCAGTGGCGGAAAGAGCACCGGCATAGTCGCCACGGTACAACGCATACCTTGCTTTCAGAGCATAAGCTGCTTTTCTCCATGAGGTCCTGTTATTGTTATAGATAATGTCACCACTGAGGGCCAATATGTTCTCTGTCGAAGCCAGATCAGTTATCGCCTCATCAAGAAGGGTACCGATGGAATTATAGATCTCTTCCTGGGTGTCAAATTCCGGCTGCAGGCCGCCCTGGTCCCCGGTGAAGGCATCTGCATAGGGAATATCCCCAAACAGGTTGGTCATTGTCCCGAGGCAGAGTGCCATACACACCTTAGCCACGCCGGCGTAGTGAGGTGAATTCTGTTCTCCGGCCTTCTGTATAAGCCTTGTGGCATCCATCATAGGCTGATAGTACATTCTTCTCCACAGGTCATCAACGTCGGTGGCTGACAGGATATAGTTGGATTCACCGTACGACTGCCTTGCAACGCCATTGAGAAACTGCATATAGATATTGGTGGTTTTCACAGCCCTGATACCTCCTATCTGGTATGCCATCGACAGCTCCATTGAAGGAACAATCAGATTCATGGGAACGTCTGAGGGTACATCCGGATTGGTGTTCAGGTCGGTATCGATCCATTTTTCACATCCCGTGAAAAGCAGGACAGATAATGCCATTACGGCAATTTTTGATTTATATAAACTCTTCATTTGCATAGTTTTTTATAGTTGCCGGAGCAGGTTAAAATGATAGTTTCACACCAAAGAGATATGATCTTACGCCCGGGCTGGCAAAGTAGTCAAATCCCTGTCCGTTTGTGGCACCGTAAACGCTTACTTCAGGGTCTCCGCCCTTATACGGTGTTGATACAATCAGGTTGTTTCCCGTTACATAGAGCTCCAGCCCCTGGAGCCTGATCTTGTTGAGGATCTCATTACTGAACATATAGGAGAGGGTCACCTCCCTGAGTTTAACCCAGCTTGCATCTTCAACAGCCTGGGTTGCGGCTCCGCCACTTGTAAAGCTGTTCTCTCCCCTGTACCACGATTGATCCTTTATCACCTCGGTGGTGTTTACTACACCCGAGGAGATTACGTTGCCGTTGGCATCGAGATGTCCGTAAACACCTTCGAAGACTGTCGGAGTGTCGCGATCAAGAGTCTCCACTGTCTGACCGTAATAATTGAGGTTGAACCGTGTTCCGTTGTTTACATATCCGCCTCTCTTGATGTCAACAAGGGCAGTCAGGGATAAGCCTTTGTAATGCAGGGTGTTATAGATGTTCAGCGTCCAGTCGGGACCAACTTTACCCAGTGCGACAGTCTTGGTTTTATCTGTCCAGGGGAAGCCGTCAGGATGGGAGTCGGTCGGGTCATCGTTGATGAGCACGCGACCCTCTGCATCCCTGTACCAGTCGAAACCAAATATGGTTGCATAATCATACCCGACAGCAGCATTTATCTGTGCCTTGGTGTCTCCGTTGAGCAGGACATACTCGACATCCTTGGCAAGGGCCGTGACAGGGTTCCTCATGCGGGTGAAGTTGGACCTTATTTCCCACTCGAAGTCTCCCATCTTAACAGGTATGGCGTAAACACTCAGCTCCACACCCTTGCTCTCCATGGAGGCAGCATTCATGTAGGCCGAGGAGAAGCCTGAAGAGGCAGCAATGGGCACTGACAGAAGAAGATCAATATTCTTGTTGTAGAAATAGGAAAAGTCAAGCCCGAGACGGTCCTGCAGGAACCTCATCTCAGTTCCTACTTCAAACGCTGTCTGGGTCTCATGCTTAAGATCGGGATTGCCAACAGTGTTGCCGACAGTGTATCCTGAAACGCCAAGGAACGGGAATGAGATACCCGATGTATAATAGTCATTGGCACTGCCCGAGCCATAATATGAGGATGTCCTGTAGGGATCCGCAATATTTGCCGTCTTGGCCCAGGATGCCCTTAGCTTGCCAAAGGAGAGTACTTTGCTCTCTTTAAGCGGAGCCAGCTCGGTAAAGATGAATGACGCACTGAAGGAGGGGAACAGCGCTGACAGATTGTCTTTCGGCATGGTGGTTGACCATTCGTTTCTGAGTGTTGCACCGAGGTAGAGCATGCTCCTGAAATCGACGCTCAGGTCAGCAAATACCGCTGCAGTCCTGTAATTGGTAGTACCCTGCCCTGCTGTCTGCTTGGTCGTATTGTCAATGTGATACAGGCCCGGGATTGACAGGTTATCAGTGTAGGCAGTCAGATATTTGTACTCCTGTGCGAACATGTTCTGACCCAGGTTAAGGTTGAACCCGATGTCGCTGCTGATCTTCCTGTGAATGTTGAGAATAAGGTCGGAATTGAAAAGAGAATGGAATTCAGATCTCTCTCTCAGGTAACCTTCCCTGTTGCCAACACTGTACCAGTTGTAGACATCCTGGAACCTCCTTACATACCAGTCAACGCCGATATTATAGGAGATTGTCAGCCAGTCGAGAAGCTCAGCCTTCATGAAAGTACTCCCCACGAACCTGTCATTCTGATCCTTGAAGAACTGCTCGTTGGAGGTCCAGTAGGGGTTGTTGTAGGTTCCGTTAACACCTGTGTAGGTACGCTGGGTACCGTCTGGCAGTTTGTATCCGGCAGCATTGTTGAAGGTGGCAGGTGTTCTGTAGAGACCTATACCGATACCTGAGCTTGTTCCTCCTTCTCGTATCAGGTTGTTCTTGGTGCGGGCATACATGATGTTGGCCCCTGTCGTGATTTTCTCAGTGAGCTTTGTGTCGGCGTTAAGCCTGAGAGTCAGTCTTCCGAAGGTGTTGTTGGGTACAATCCCCTCTTCATTCAGGTTTCCTACGGAGAAGAAGTAGGAGGAGTTCTTGTTCCCGGCTTCAATGCTGACATTGTTGTTGTAGGCTATACCTTTCTGAAAGAAGTCGAACTGGTCATAAACCCTTACAGGTTCACCTGTGTTTGTGGGTGCGTAGGCGCTGTTGTTGCTGACGATCGCTCCGTCCACGTCAAGCAGTGGGTTGGCCCACAGTGCAGGGTCAAGTGAATAACTGCAGGTGTCAAGCTTTGGTCCCCATGCGCCGTTATACTTGCTTCTCCAGCCACCGTTGAGCCCCTGGCCGTATTCATTCTGCAGTTCTATATGCCTGCCCAGTTCCTTTATCCCAACGGAAGAGTGAATACTTACTTTCATCTTCTGATCCAGCGGTCCCTTCTTAGTCGTTATGACGATGACACCGTTGGAGGCCTGGAGGCCGTAGAGCGCTGTGGCTGCTCCACCTTTGAGAACAGTGACTGAAGCAATGTCATCAGGGTTAAGGTCAATACTCCTGGATGAGGAGTAGACACCTGACTGACCAGTGCTGCCGCGGTAGGAGGGCTCCGTGCTCATGGGCATGCCGTCGATGACAAACAGCGGCTGGTTATTGCCCGTAAGTGAAGCCGCACCCCTGATTGTCATGTAGGATGCTGCCCCGGCATTGCTCGAGGAGGTGGTCACCTGCAAGCCGGCAGCCTTTGCCGCCAGTGATGTGACGATGTCACTGTTGCCTCTCTTGTTTAGCTCTGTCCCTGTGACCTCCTGTACGGTATAACCGAGAGCTTTCTTCTCTCGTGTTATGCCGAGGGCAGTGACAACGACATCTCCCAGTGCATAATCACTTGGCTGCATCACCAGGTTAAGCACATTGCCCGTTACCTTGACCTCGCGGGGCTGCATGCCGATAAAGGAGAAGGCAAGAACATCATACCCGGCGGGTAGGGTAATCGAGTAGTTTCCCTGGTCATCAGTTACGGTTCCTGTTGTCGTCCCCTTGACTGACACCGTCAGATAAGGCAACGGGTTACCATCAGGATCCGTCACTTTTCCCGTAACCACTCTTTGACCAAACACCTGCATGCAGGCGAAGGCCAGGATTGCGAATAAAAGAAGTGTTTTTTTCATACTGGCATATATTATTTTAGGGTAAAAATGAAATTCTCTTCTCCTGGGTTTGCATATGATTGATATTTCATTGTTTATAGCTTGTATAATTATTTAAGACAATTTACGCATCATTGCCTCCTTCGTAAAAAGAATACCGGCACAAGGGAGATTGCCAGTATGAAAGCCAGCATCACCCTGTTTGTGGTTGTCGTGTTATAGAGGTTTGTTGAGCCGGAATATTTTATCCCGGGTGATACGGCCATCCCATAACGGCTGGCCAGGTCTTTGATGTCAAGCATGTTAATGACCGGGATGCCAGATTGGCTCAACCGTGATATCAATCCTCTGTCAGGGTCATCACAGTAAGTCATCTCATAGCTGAGACCGTTGGGGATCCCCAGTGCATGCACGCAGCCACCTAGGGCAGTCTCATTGCCCCCTATATTGATGAGAAGTGAGATGTTTGCCTCCCTGAATATAGTCTCGCGTCGCATCAGCGACTCCTGCAGATTCTCCGGAATATAGAGGTCAATCCTGTTTCTGTTGGCGGCATTGCCAATGAGTGCCATGCCTTCCGGTGAGAGCCCCATCCCGGTATCTCCTCCTGCACCGGCAGATACCAGCACCGATTTGAACTTCAGGCCGCCTCTTCTCAGTGCCGTCTCCATGTCGATCCATGTTGCCCCCGGTTGATTTGCGCCGTATGTTGATGCCCCCAGGGAGCTCATAACAACAGGCTCAATGCCCATGGTCTGAAGTGCCGCCAGCGCTGATATTGCGAGTGCGGGGAAGGAGCCGGAGATTATGACTCCCACCTTGTCCCCGCTGGATATACCTGCCTCGTGCAGTAATCTTACTGTCAGTGCTGCGAAATCAGGGTTGGTGGAGGTCTCCTTTGCATCCAGCGAACCCAGGGTAGTGGTGATATCTGTCCATTCGTCACCTATCATGAAACCAAATGGTACATTCGAGTGAGCATCGGATACAATATTTCTTTCCATCTTCAACAGCTCAATAACTCCAAACATCTTTTCCGTCAGGGCAACGGCCTCCTCCATTTCAGCGTGGCAGGGCAGTGGCTGCTGCCTCCGGAAGAAGGTGATCGAAGCTGCCGTTCCGGCAAGGAGCACCACGAAGGATATCAGTAACCTGGTATTTAAGTTCAGTCGGTTCATGGCAGAAACAGTGATACCTGGAAGATGATCAGGGTGACGATACCCAGGCTGAGAAGGGTAGGGGTGATCTTCTGCCTTCCCATCTCGTTGGCAATGAGACCGGGAATGATATACCCGATCGACTGCAGATCCAGTTTAATAATATCTGCAGGCTGAATCAGGGTGTCAATAAGAAGTTTCAGGAAGAAACTGAGCAGCACGGCAAGCAGGAACTTCCTCCTGCCGTACAGGAGCAGGAACTGTGACAGGCCCCGGATGATGAGATAAACTGCCAGGGCTATGATGATAGTCATGATTATCCTGTCGGGTTCGTAGATGAAAAGCGCAAAGTATGCCGGAGCTATGACGCCGCCCGGCGAGATACCCGTTATCTCATAGAAGATAAAACCTGCAACCAGTCCGATTATGAACAGCTGGAGTATCATCTTAGCTCATTGATAATATGAAATCCGTCGCCGCCAATATTTCCTACACCCGTTATAAAAGATCCGTCTGCAACAGTGCTGAGAAGTGATTTTACCGGATTGCGCATCTCTCTCCTGTTCCAGCAGATCACTCTCTCCTTCTCAAACCCTGATGCTGACAGTTTGTGCCTGGCCCTCTTCCTGTGACTGCCGGTCACTATTATAATGTCGAAGGAGTCGCGGTTCTTTGCAATCCATTCTGAGAACAGGTCAGTTCTTACGGGACGGTCGGCACGCGTATTAAGGATAACCGATATTCTGCCTGAATGGCCTGAAACCTCCTTCCAGTGCCCTATAAAGGATTCTGTGGAGTCTATGTCATTGACCGCAAATGCATTAAGGAACCTTATCATCTTTCCCCCGTCATGAATTGCTGCCAGGGGAGATTTGGTGCCGGCTATCCAGTTAATTATTCCCTCTTCGGCCAGTGCAGGATCTATCCCTGCCTCCTGGCATACCGTCATGGCCAGTGCGACATTCTCAGGGAAAACCCCATACGGCAGTTGTCTCCTCACTCTCTCATCCAGCTCCCCGGCTGTGATGACAGTGCTGTTGCCTGCCGATGCCTTTTCTTCAATCTTCTTTATGAATTTTTTCTCACCGGTGATGACCCTGCAGTTTGCCGGAATGGCGCTGCAGATAGCTTCAGCCTGCGATTCAAGGTCCTTGCCCATCTCCTCACGGTGGTCATCCCTGATATTTGTAATCACATAAAAGTGGGGTTTGAATATCGAACCTTCCAGTTTCTGCAGTTCAGGAGCAATTGACATGCACTCCAGCACCATCGTTTTTACCCTCTTCCTGAAGGCTGACCTCAGGATGTGCACCTGTTCCTGTACTCGTGCCGGACCTGTGCGCTCAACAACCTTTATGGCCCCGTTATGAACCGTAGATGGTATGATGCCGGTGATCTTTGCCATCACATCAGGGCGGGCAGAGGCTATGCCGGCTGCTATATACCCGGTGACTGAAGACTTGCCTCTTGTGCCATTGACATGGATCCTCAGGCTCATGGAGCCGATGCTCTTCTGAAGCACCCGCTTTTCAATGATCAGGAGACTTAATATTAAGATCAGTATAACCGATATTATCAGCATTTCAACTTTTTGTCAGGATTCCTTATCCGGTGCTGTCCTCAATCATGATCAATACCCGATGGCAATTCCTCCTCTTCTTTTATCCGCGGATCCGGAATACTCACCTGTTTGTGGATCCACATATATCATCTGGGCTCCTCCAAAAAAGAGGTCAATTCCCTCATATACCTTGACAGGATGCCCCATCCACTCCAGTTCGGCACGTACCTCCGGTTTTATGCCTGCTTCGACATGGAGGTAGTCCTCAAACTTCTGGCAGTAGAACCTCGGGGCCAGGTTTGCCTCGTTTACATCCATTCCAAAATCGATGACATTGACAACCAGCTCTATGATGGTTGAAATGATGCGGCTGGCACCGGGACTGCCGAGTATCAGAAAGGGATTTCCGTTTTTAAGGATTACTGTTGGTGTGATGGAAGTCCTGCACTGTTTGCTGTTCTGCAGATAGTTGACATTATCAGCATTGTATGAGTAGTTAGTCATGGCGCTGTTGAACAGCACACCCGCGACAGTCTGTCCCGATCCGAAAAACAGGCCCAGGGTTTGTGTAAGTGCAACAGCGTTACCCTCTTTATCTATTACTGACAGGTGAGTTGTATGCCCTCCTGCAGTTTCCGCTTCAAGTACCTGCTCCTTTTTGTAATTCTCGTCAAATACCCCAGGGTCACCATATTCAGCATCCCTGTATCGCGGCGGATCAAGTTTTGACTGGTTGATGCTGTTAAATCTTTCCAGGGCATACTCTTTGGAGGTGAGGCCATCGACAGGCACATCCACAAATCCAGGATCACCAAGGTACTGGTACCTGTCGGCATAGATCAGTTTATCCACTTCAGCCATTATATGCAGTGTCCTTGCAGACTCACTGTAATGGCCACTGGCTTTGAGGTCGAAGTTTTCAAGCATGTTCAGTCCCTGGATCAGGCTGATACCTGACTGCGGGACGTTGGATGACAGAATATCATAGCCCCTGTATGTGCCATGCAGTGGTATGGTAAGCTCCGGCTGATATGATGCAAAGTCCTTTTCCGTCAGTACTCCGCCGCGAGCCCTGATGCCCTCCACAAAAGAGCTTGCCAGCTCTCCTTCGTAGAATCCCTCTCTGCCCTTTTCGGCAATGAGACGGAGTACCCTCGCAAGCTCTCTCTGAACGAGAATTTCTCCCTCCATCCGAGGAAACCCTTCATCAAGGAAAACGGCTGCTGTGGCCGGGTCGCTCAGGATCTTGTCAATATTGTCGAGGATAAGCTTTGCCAGGGTCTGGTCAATGGGAAAGCCATATTCAGCATGACTTATTGCCGGCTCCATTACCTTCTTCAATGGCAGACTTCCGAATCTCTCGTGTGCCATTAGCAACCCTGCAACCGTACCGGGTACCCCGATTGCCATGGCAGTGCTGTGGTCTCTGCTTGAACTGAAGTCCAATTCAGCGGCTCTTTCGGAACTCCTTCCGTAGTAGTTGATGAACCAGGATTTCTGCTCATTTTTCAGGTATATTACCATGCCTCCGCCACCACCCAGACCTGATCCGTCAGGTTCCACAACCCCTATGGTAAATGCGGCTGCCACCGCAGCATCGACGGCATTGCCGCCGCTTTTAAGCATGTCAATTGCAGCAGCTGATGCCAGCGGATGGGCAGTTGCAGCCATCCCGTTCATTCCTGTGGAGGGGTAGGCCGACTGTCCCCGGATGCCCGGATTCAATATCAGTACGAGCAGTAATACCAGTTGAAAGGTTCTCTTTATCATGGCGAAAGTTCTGACAGGATTAGTTCAGCACGAGCATCTTACGGTTACTTGAACAGGTTTCCCAGTGGTTCAGCTGTCTCAGCAATTTTTTCAACAAGGGTCAGCGGGATATTCCTGGCCCCGGCGATCTTGGTGAAAAAGCCATCTTCATCACCCTGTTTCACAACCAGCATGAACTTTGAATTGTCGGCGACGAGCTGGTTAAAGGAATCGGACTGGCCCTGCCGGCGGGCGTTACCTCCTATGTGCATCAATACAATCGGTATCTTGAGGTCATTGGCAGCCTTGATCAGCGACTGGACTCTCTCAAGCTCATCCTGCTGGCTGATGCCGGCGGCCCCAAGTCCCTTCGAACTGAATCCCGGCACAATTACCAACGTCTTGAAGCCTGTCAGGTCTTCCGGTTTTGCCATCAGAACGGTCGTGGCGTTCAGGCCCTGCCTCTGGGCAAGCATCTTCACCAGTTTGACATCCGCACTCTGACCGGCAGAAGAGATAAGCACCGGCTGTTCAAATTTCTGGGCCAGAAGTGATGTGCCGGCAAGGAACAAAATAGTTATTGTTACATAAGTTGCGATCCTGGTTTTCATATTACTTTGGTTTTTAGTTGTTTAAGAATTCACCCACCCCTTTTTCCATTATCATATCGTAATCGGGCAGGTTCTCAATTACGATTTGCATATCAGGATAATATAAGTTATAAGAGTTAATTAATTCAACGACTCCTGCAATATGCCTTCCGACACGATGAGCGATCGGTTCGCCGGTATCTTCCCGGTAGGCAATTCTCAGGGCTCCGGTTTCCTTTGCCTTTTTATAGTTGTCACAGTAACCTCTCAGGACGAGATCGACATCGGTCCTGCCCCTGAGCCTTCCCATTGAAGGATTGCTGGTCTCCATCAGAAACGGTATGGCATTGGTGTAGTCTCCCCATTCACGGTGGCTCAGTCCGTGAAAATTCTTTGGCGAGGTCTCTGGTGAAAACTGGAGACCGGCCATCTCAAGCCCCAGTATAGCCCCCATTGCTACCTCTTCATAGTTTTCATGATAGACAATTACATTGACAATGGGTACTTCGGGTGATGACTCGTGGATGTCAAAGGCTATGTTTACCTTCTCCTTTTCTATCAGCTGTACAATTGCATAGGCGATTCTTTCAGTCAGGTTGCCGTCAGCTCTGCCGGGGTAGGAGCGGTTTATATTCCTCGTCTCAAATCCCGACAGCTGCTGGTTTGAGGGGTACTGTGAGAAGACCAGGGGGTCAGGCCATTGATCCAGAGGATTGGTAACCCGTGATCCAAGCCTGAACCTTCTTGTGCCGTATTTTGTCGGTATCTCATATGATGCCGGGAAGCCCTCCATAGGATCAGAACAGGTAAAGGCGCTGTTGTTCAGCCGGGGTATGATGAAGACCCTGCCGCAGGTAACTCTCAGGTTCTCAAGAATAACCACGGCTGAGAGAAATGAGGCGGCTTCATTCGGGTGGGCTCCTCCACAGACAAGGGCGGTGCCGCCTTCAACCCCGCTGTCAAACAGGTAGACCTCCGTATCACCATTTGTGCCCTTAATGCCTTCAAAGTAGTCGCTGAGCATCACTTTTCCGGTTAGTCCTTCACTGGGAAACAGTTCTTCGGGGTGATGCATCTTACCGAAGCTGACAGCTGCGATGACACCCATAGTGGCTGTTATGACTGTGATTATTATAGTGGACAGATTATTCTTTATCATGGCCCTTATTTGATTTGCAGCAGGCGAAGAATGAATACAAGCAGTACCATCGCCATTGCCAGTTGATTCCTCCATTTCTTCTCCTTCAGGAATTCAATGATCACCACGAAGGTGACGTAGGCAAGTATCAGGGTATATATTATATATAGCATAGCTGTAATTTATAGTATCAGGTTTGCTATCTCCTGTGCAAAGACCAGGATCAACAGCCCGATAGCCATCGAGATGGCCATGGGGATGATACATTTCTTAAGTATCCTGAAATGATTTGGCTCTTCGATGATCTGCGACGAATAGGCGCAGAGCAGCGCCGGAGGAGGCATCAGGTCTCCCAGTGCAGCCATCAGCACCAGCACAGCCGTTACCACCAGGGTGCTCTTGCCTATAAAGACATAGACCAGTGGTACACCGATGATGGATGCCGAACCGTATGCTGACCCCATAAACGGCATCAGTCCAGCAGCAAGATATCTTATCCCCTCCGGCAGGCCGAGGGCCGTAACAGCCAGGTAACCGCGGACGCCGGTCAGGGCCAGTATCTGCAGGAACATCCCGACGCCTACAAGAATCGCCATGACGGGCATTGCACTTCTCAGCGCTGTTCGTGATACATCAATCAACTTCACGCCTCTCCTGGTCAGCAGCCCGAGAATAGTTCCTATTATGAAAATCAGCGGCACACCGAGGTGGGGTACAAATTCATGAAACCGTATCTCACCGATCATATAGAGAATGACGAAGATGATCGGTATATACAGTTTGAATCCATATTTCTCCCCATCTGTAGAATCAAGGTATACCTTCACTTTTGCAACATTGTAATCGGGGAGATACCTGAACCTGAAATAGAGAGCCGTGATCAGGGCAGGAGGCAGGGAGACCAGCAGCAGGGGGAGGCCAAATCCGATATAGGGCATGTCAACACCGCCGCCGATGATCATCACCGGAATGCTGATGGGAGGGGCTACCTCACCGAAAACAGCGGCCATGGCTATCAGGGCACCAACGGCCAGCCGCTGCATTCCGATATTGATGAGTATAGGTGCCACAAGAGCCCCGGTAGTCAGTATGCATGTTGACGACAACCCGGTAAGCATGCCAGGGAACATGACAAAAAGGGTAATGACAATTATCAGCAGCGTCGGCTGGCGGTAGAAGAGCCTGAGGATGCCGCGGCTTACCCCTGCAAGAGCCCCGGTCTCTTGCATAACACGCATGAAAATCATAGCTGTTGAGATAATCAGGATAGCCTCAAGAAAACCGAATCCGCCCTCCACCAGATGCCGTACCGGAAAACCCTGCCCCCCTATAAGCGCCCCCACAACAGCTGCCAGCATGAGTGAAACGCCTGCCGGCATCTTGAAAAGAAAAATGCTAAGGGCAAATGTTGCCAGCATGCATATGAAAATGATCAGCTCAATACTCATAAAAAGACTTTATTCCGAAGGCCTGTTCCAAAAGCCATGCCACTGTCCTATCAAACTGATCTATAACGCTATGCGATTGCCGGCCCTTGTTTGTTGTCTCCTATTTGGGCTAAAACAGCCCACCATCCCGTGATGATTCAGCACATATTTGTGGAATTGTAATTGCGGCAACGGTTGTGTCATTATTTTTGTCACGCCCTCTCTTTTACATCTGTTTGTGCTGTGATTAAAGTGGATATTGAAGCCTGGCAAGATGTGAATGGTTTCACTTTGCTGTTTTCAACCCCGGTGAATAGATGTTGGCCTGCTTTTTGATCAGCCGATTGCCGCAGACAGGTTGGTTCAGAATAATTATGACAGTCTTCTATTCTGTGTCAGTAAATATTTACACTGTCAGCGATTTGCAACCATGATTAAACCTGATGCCATGAAATATATCGGACCTCTGCTTCCTTCTCTTCTTCTCCTCCTTCTTACAAAGCCTCTCTGTTCGCAGGTGGCTCCTGAAGCCGTGATACAGGAAGGAGGTCCGGAAAGCTATGTGACTTACCTGCCCGGCAACATGCCACTGATAATTTCAATACCACATGGTGGTTACCTGATGCCTGAAGAGGTCCCGGAAAGAACATGTGTCAACTGTGCCAGGAACCAGGATATCTTTACTCTTGAGATCGGACTGGATGTACGTGATGCCATCTATGACATGGCAGGGTATTATCCGCATGTCATCATCAATAACCTGCACCGGACAAGGCTGGACCCCAACCGGAATGTGGAGGAGGCCGCAGACGGCAACCAGAATGCTGAGAAGGCATGGTACCGGTTTCAGGGTTACATAGACAGCGCCAGGGCCCTGGTAACCGGTGAATTTGGAAAAGGATTGTTCATCGATCTCCACGGTCACAGGCACCTTATCATGAGGACAGAACTGGGATACCTGCTTTCCGGTGAGGAGCTTCAGTTTGACGATGAAATGCTGGACCTGGGCACATTCATTGAATTCAGCAGTATCAGAAACCTTGTCAGTGCAAACTCCGGGGCGCTCTCCTTTTCCCGGCTTTTAAGGGGTCCGTTAAGCCTTGGCAGCATGCTTAGCGATATTGGTTACCCCACAGTGCCAAGTTCAGAGATCCCCTTTCCTGCAGCCGGTGAACCATTCTTCAGCGGGGGATACAATACCACAAGGCACGGATCCTCGTCAGGAGGTACCATTGACGGCATACAGATTGAACTTGACCTTGACCTCAGAAATGATCTGTCGAGGCGTGAAAAACTGGCAGAGGATCTGGCCATGGTGCTGCTGGACTTCCTGAGAATACATTATTTTCCGGATTTAGGTTTTAGCCCTACTGGTGACGCCAGGTAAAAAAAAATTGGCAGGGACCCCGATGCTCTTCCAGATTTGCAAAATCGGTTTGTACTTTCCTTGAAATTAATTATTATATTTACGGTTGGATTGTATAAGTCGGATTCTATTTGATTTAGAGAGAATAGGAGCTGAAAATAAAACACTTAACCGTTGTTTCTTCAACCCGTAGAATGAAGGAAAGAGTTTTTGTCATATTTCTGTTACCAGCTAACGAATTTCAACCCCGGCGTTTGTGATGAATTGTATAATTGTAGATGACGATCCCGTCTGGCTCAGAACTCTTGAGGAGTTTGTAGGCAAGTCAGCATCCCTGACCCTGGTGGGTAGCTTCAGTGACTCACTCTCGGCTCGTAATCTCCTGATGTCACAGCGGGATATCGAGTTGATCTTTCTCGATATCCAGATGCCGGAGATGGATGGCTTTGACTTTCTCTCCAGCCTTGAAAAGCCACCTCACATCATCTTTGTATCGGGTAGTGAGGAGCATGCATTCAAGGCCTTCAACTACAATGGTGTTGACTACCTTCTCAAGCCTATAAGCTACCCACGCTTCTGCAGAGCAGTGGAGAAGATCATGAAGTACTACGCTCCGCGCAAGGCCCCGTCAACGGTAGGAGAAGAGGAGATATTCATCAAGAAGGCATCATCGCTGGTGCGGTTAAAGCTCAAGGAGATACTATACGTGGAAGCCCTTGAGAACTATGTCAGTGTCATCACGCGCGACGAGAAATACACCATTCATTTCACCATGAGGGCCATTGAGCAGCAGCTTCCCTCAGAGCTATTTGTGAGGATTCACCGTTCATACCTGGTCAATAAGAGTGTGATACGATCGATCAGCGAAAACAGCCTGACGATCGCCGTTGGCAATACGCCGAAAATCCTGCCCGTCGGCAAGTCATACCGTGACGGGATCATGAACTACATTAATATAATGACGCGTTGAATGCCGTCACTGAGGCAACTCTTCCTTGAACATATCGGTCAGACCTCTCCCTCGCCCCTGATGCTTGAAATTGAGAGGGCGGAAGGCTCATTTCTCTACGGCAGCGACGGCAGGGACTACCTGGACCTTATCTCCGGTGTCTCAGTGAGCAACACCGGGCACAGGCATCCAGCAGTGGTGGCCGCCGTGAAGCAACAGGCCGACAGCTATTTTCACCTCATGGTTTACGGTGAGGTAGTACAGAGTCCGCAGGTACGCTATGCCGCACGCCTTGCCTCCCTGCTGCCGCCTTCCCTGCGATCGGTCTTTTTCGTCAACTCCGGCAGTGAGGCCATCGAAGGAGCAATAAAGCTCGCACGGAGATATACCGGCAGGAATGAGATAATATACTTCCGTAATGCGTACCACGGCTCTACCACCGGAGCCCTGAGCGTGCAGGGATCGGAACGGTACCGCAATGCCTTCAGACCCCTGATGCCCTCCACAACAATGACTGAATTCAACAGTCCCGAAGCTGCGGGGATGATAAACGCCAATACTGCCGCCGTGCTCGTTGAGCCGGTACAGGCAGAAGCCGGGGTGATAGAGCCGCGCGAAGGCTTTCTTGAAGGACTCCGTCATTCCTGCGACAGACACGGGGCCATGCTTATTTACGACGAGGTACAGACGGGCTTCGGACGTACAGGCAGCCTCTTCTCCCTCAACAGGTATAATGTAACCCCGGATATCCTGGTTCTTGCAAAAGCCCTGGGTGGAGGGATGCCCCTGGGAGCATTCATATCCTCGGCGGAGATAATGTCATCACTGACACATGACCCATCTCTCGGGCATATTACTACCTTCGGAGGGCACCCGGTTTGTTGCGCAGCAGGAATGGCATCACTGGAGGTGATATTGGCAGAGGAGCTGGCAGCGAAGGCCCTGACGAAGGAACAGCTCCTGAGAGACGAGCTGGCAGGTATGCCCTTCAGGGAGATAAGGGGAGAAGGACTGCTCCTTGCTGTTATGCCTCAACAGCCTGAGATCATCCCTGCCATGGTGGCACGTGCTCCTGAGTTCGGACTGATGCTCGATTATTTCCTCTTCTGCGATTCTGCATTCCGCATCGCCCCGCCGCTGACAATATCCGACGACGAGATCCGTCTCGCCTGCCGGCGACTGAAAGCACTGTATCAGGCAGTAGTTAATAGGCAGTAGGCAGTAGTGGAGATTTCACTGCAAACTGGCTCCTGCCGAAATACCATGTAGGAACCTAACCCTCGGCCCTCTAATGCATACTGCTTAATGCCTATTGCCTGAATCGACTGAGAACTGCCACTCTGTCATAATTTCTGCCGCGGCACGCACTTTGATTGAAAGGGGCAGAATAATCAAGAAAACAATATCATATGGAAAAGGGTAAAATTGGAGTCACTACCGAGAACATCTTTCCGGTCATTAAGAAATTTCTCTATTCAGATCATGAAATCTTCCTGAGGGAGCTTGTCTCCAACGCGGTGGATGCCACACAGAAGCTGAAGACACTGGCCTCCGCCGGTGAATTCAAGGGCGAACTTGGTGAATTGCAGGTGAAGGTGAGCTTCGACAGCAAGAAGAAAACCATCACCGTATCAGACAACGGCGTAGGTATGAGCGGGGAGGAGATAGACAGGTATCTTAACCAGATAGCATTCTCCAGCGCCAATGAGTTCCTCGATAAATACAAGGACCAGGCCAGCGGCCTCATCGGCCAGTTTGGTCTTGGCTTCTATTCGTCATTCATGGTCTCCGACAGGGTTGAGGTGGTATCAAAGTCGTACCGTGAAGATGATCCTGCAGTGAAATGGAGCTGCGACGGCAGTCCGGAATATTCGCTGGAAGAGACGGTGAGAGAGGGACAGGGTACAGATGTGATACTGCACATCGACAAGGATTCAAAGGAATTTCTGGATGAAAACAGGCTTGAGGGCCTGCTGAAAAAATACTGCAGGTTTCTGCCCGTGCCCGTACACTTCGGCAATGAGAAGGAGTGGAAGGACGGTAAAATGGTCGACACCGGAAAGCCGAAGATAATCAACAACACACAGCCGGCGTGGACACGCAAGCCGGCAGAGCTTAAGGACGAAGACTACAACAAGTTCTACCGCGAACTCTACCCGATGGGAGAGGAGCCTCTCTTCAACATTCACCTCAACGTCGACTATCCCTTCAAGCTTACGGGTATCCTATACTTCCCGAAAATCCGCAATAACTTTGAGATACAGAAGAACAAGATCCAGCTTTACTGCAACCAGGTTTTCGTTACTGACTCGGTTGAGGGTATAGTGCCCGAGTTCCTGACTCTTCTTCACGGGGTGATAGACTCTCCTGATATCCCCCTCAACGTCTCCAGGAGTTATCTTCAGAGCGACTCCAATGTAAAGAAGATCTCGGGCCATATTACCAAAAAGGTGGCTGACAGGCTCGCAGATATCTTCAAGAAGGATCGGGAGAACTTCGAAAAGAAGTGGGATGACCTGAAGCTATTTATCGAATACGGAATGATCACCGAGGAGAAGTTCTATGATAAGGTTTCGCAATTTGCACTTTACAAAAACACTGAAGGCAAATACTTTACGCTCGAGGAGTACGATAAGGTAATCAAGGAAAACCAGACTGACAATGACAAGTCGCTGATACATCTCTACACCACTGACCCGGTGGCGCAGCACACCTATGTGGCCAAGGCTGCCGAAAAGGGATATGATGTGCTGGTGCTTGACGGCCAACTTGACACCCACCTGATCAACACCCTGGAGGGTAAGGATCCCTCAGGTAAGTTTGTGAGGGTTGACAGTGACGTTATAGAGAAGCTTATCAGAAAGGATGAGAACCATACTTCGAAGCTCACCAAGGCACAGTCGGATGATCTTGCGCAGCTGTTTCGCAGCCAGATTGCCGACAGTGACAAGGCTCATTTTCATGTGAGAGCCGAGAGTCTTGATGAGAATGACCTCCCGCTGGTGATAACCCAGAGCGAGTTCATGCGGAGGATGAAGGATATGGCACAGTTCGGCGGCGGTTACTCATTCTACGGAGAGATGCCTGACAGCTTTGACCTGGTGCTTAACATCAACCACCCGCGTGTTGTGGCTCTCGCAGGTGACCTGGAGAAGGAACATGCTGACGAGCTTAAGAAGAACGGTGCAGGCATAGAGAAGACGAAGGTCGAGATTGACTTCATGGAGAAGGAGCACGGCAAGAAGAAACCGGAGGAGGTACCCACGGTTGAGAAGGATGACCTGGAGAGGCTTAAGGGTGAACTCAATCAGCTTGAGGAGAAGAGGAAGAGCATTCTTTCGGGCTTTGGTGAGGAGCATAAAACCGTAAAGCAGCTGATTGACCTCGCCATGCTGGCCAATAACATGCTCAAGGGAGAGGCACTGAGTGCATTCGTCAAGCGAAGCATCAGCCTCCTCTGAAAGCATACCATATATCATCCCTTGAACATAAGACGTCCGGTGAGGACGTCTTTTTTCTGCCCTGCTACTCCCGTGCAGTAATGTCTGCAGGTGTTCACGGCTAAAGGCCGGACAATGCGACTGCCACTGCTCTGCCGGACTGAGGCTGGCTAGCATGATTGTCACTGCAACGGACGTAAGCCGGACTGTGCGACTGTCACTGTTCTCCGGGCTGTAGCACGGCCAGTCATGCTAACCCATTATCCGTGCCAGTTCTGCCTTGATGTAGGATATCGCTGTTTTTGTGGGCTCTGTATCCATCTCCATGACCTCCTCCAGCAGCATCCTCGAGAGCTCCTCGCCTGTGGCGTTGGGCGGCAGCTGCGAAGCCACGCTGTTTACCAGCCTGACGACCGTCCCACGGGCATTCTTCACCATCTCCCATGCTTCGTTGGTCATGTAGATCTGCTGTGACAGGTTGTGTTCATATTCGCTCCTGACACCGGAGACCAGGGCCGACTGCAGCTGCTGGGCCGTCATCTCAGGCCTGGCGGTGCGCATGATAAGCGATTCGGGGGTGATGCGCTCGAGGAACAACACCACCCTCTCATAGGCCTGCAGTCTCACGGGCGTGATTGTCTTGACGGTCTGAAGCAGCAGATCCTGCCTCCGTCGCTCCTGATCGTCGCGCAGCATGCTCCGTATTACAACCCATGCTGTGAGCATCACCAGCAGTGCAGGCAGGAATATCTTTAGTAACTCAATGAAAGTTTCCATCGTCAACGTTGATTTTTGATCCTATAGGGTGCAAATTAATCAATTTTTCAGCCCTGGAACCGTGTCGTACCCTGTAATAATCCCTTTTCTTTTTCACTTTTAACAATTACATTTGGCCTTTTCCCAAACGACACCAACAAAAATCTGACACAATGGAGCATATCAGCAGGAGGGTGAAGGCCCTCTCGGTATCACAGACCCTGGCAATGGCTCAGAAGAGCAGGGAGCTGAAGGAACAGGGTATTGACGTTATCAGCCTCAGCCTGGGCGAGCCTGACTTCAACACCCCTGATGACATCAAGGAGGCTGCCAAAAAGGCCATTGACGACAACTACTCATTCTATCCCCCGGTACCCGGTTACGGCGATCTGCGCGAAGCCATAGCCCGCAAGTTCAGGGAGGAGAACGGGCTCAACTACACTCCTGATCAGATTGTGGTGTCAGCAGGAGGAAAACATACTCTCATAAACATCCTCATCTCTGTTGTAGACCCGGGTGAAGAGGTGATACTTCTCGCCCCTTACTGGGTCAGTTATCTTGACCAGATAATATTTGCGGAGGGCAAGCCGGTGATAATACAGACGACGATAGAAGACGACTTCAAGGTTACTCCCTCTCAGCTTGAGGCAGCCATAACACCCCGTACCCGGGTCCTGATATTCAATTCGCCTTCAAACCCCACCGGCATGGTCTATACGAAGGATGAGATGGCAGCCCTGGTCAGGGTACTGGAGAAATACCCTGAGATTCTTATCATATCGGATGAGATTTATGAACACATCACCTTCTCCGGGTCTCATGTAAGTCTTGCTTCCTTCCCTTCGATTACTGACAGGGTTGCAACCGTCAACGGTGTCTCAAAAGGATATGCCATGACCGGTTGGAGAATAGGTTACATGGGTGCCCCGCTATGGCTTGCCAAAGCATGCAATAAACTGCAGGGCCAGTTCACTTCCGGCGTCTGCTCCATAGCCCAGCGAGCCGCGCTGGCAGCGGTGACTTCGCAGAGCGACTCAAAGGAGAAGATGCGTGAAGCCTTTGTTCGTCGCAGGGACCTGATATGCAGGCTTCTCGGGGAGATACCCGGACTGAAGGTCAGAGTCCCGCAGGGAGCTTTCTATGTCATGCCTGACATAAGCAACTTTATTGGCAGGAGCTATAACGGCAGGGTGATGAAGAACGCCGATGACCTCACCTTCTTCCTCCTCGAGGAGGGCAGGGTGGCAATGGTCAGTGGCAGCGCATTCGGGGCCGACAACTGTATCAGGATATCCTACGCCACCTCTGACGATCGTATCACCGAGGCAGTGCGCCGCATCAGTGAGGCGCTGGCAAAGTTGAACTGACAACATTCCTGATAACAATCACGGATTGCGCAGCTGACAAGATTGGTGAAGGTTGCCCCTTCATGACTCTCTGACGCCGGTGACCTGAAAAAGACAGAGCCGCATCTGTGATGCGGCTCTGCCGGTTTCAGTACCTGTTGTATGTTATGACCTCTCCCGGCGGCTTGCGTATCTTTTCCCTCAGCCGGTTATCAGTATAACCTGCTGTGATGACCATCTCAACCTTCTTCGATGACGGTATTCCCAGCACCTTCCTGATCCTCTTCTGGTCAAACCAGCCGAGGATACATGTGCCTAGTCCCTCTGCCGTGGCCTGGTAAATCATCGAGGCGGCGGCAATCCCGATGTCGATGTGGGAGTAGTCCATCTGCTTGATAAGGTCGCCTGCCCTGGAGGTGAGATTGGATTTCTCACCCACAATTACAATGAGCACAGGAGCCTGCCGGGCAAAGAGGTTCATGCGCAGTAATTCCGACTCCGTAGCTGCAGCCACCTCCTCCCTGACAGCAGGTTCATCCACAACAATGAAGTGCCAGGGCTGTCCGTTTGAGGCTGAGGGTGACAGCCGCCCGGCCTCGGTGATCCTTACGATCTTTTCCCTCTCAACAGGCCTGTCAAGATATTTCCTCTCACTCTGCCTGCTCTTCAGCAGGTCGAGCATCGCTTTACCATCGGTCATTCCGGAAAGTCAACAATCAATAGTTCTGTGCAAACTCCTCGCTGTAATTGAAGGGATGGAGGCATGCGGGACAGTTCTTCAGAGGCTTGGTGCCGAAGTGCACGTATCCGCACTTGCGGCAATACCAGAAGATCTTCTCATCACGTTCAAAGACCCTGTTGCCCATAACGCTGGCCAGCAGCTTCCTGTAGCGCTCCTCGTGCACCTTCTCGGCTGCCGAGATAGCCTTGAAACAGGTGGCGATCTCCTTGAAGCCCTCTTCCGCTGCCACCTTTGCAAACTCAGGATAGAGCTCAGCCCACTCCTCATGCTCACCATCGGCTGCCGCCTCCAGGTTCTCGCTGGTGGTACCTGTCCTGCCTGCCGGGTAGGCGGCGGTGATCTCCAGCATACCCCCCTCAAGATAACTGAAGAAACGCTTGGCATGCTGCTGCTCCTGAAGCGCTGTCTCAAGGAAGATGGCTGCTATCTGCTCGTAACCCTCCTCCTTTGCTACCTTGGCTGCAAATTCATAGCGGTTCCTGGCCTGTGACTCCCCGGCAAACGCCTTGAGGAGATTCTGCTCTGTGCGGGTTCCCTTTATACTTTCCATTTTTTTCTGTTTAAGTTGCGTTTTAGGTTTTCCGGTCTAAAAATAGCATATTTCTTCAAACAGCGGACTGACCCCGGTTGTCATCTTTATCACAATACCAAGCTTGAAAGCTGACTGGCCGGCCAGGT
>CALMRD010000317.1 GCA_937871625.1 uncultured Bacteroidales bacterium
CGGTCACCCATCCCGGGTCGGCGGTGCACCAGTAGATGTCATCATCGCGCAGGTCCAGAACCCATTTTGTGGTTAGGTACTGTGACATTATGGAATAATGAACATGCTTTACACCCTTGGGCTGGCCGGTTGTGCCGGATGTGTAGTGCAGCAGCGAATGGGTTTCAGCCCGGGTTGGTGCTATCTCAATTTTCTCGACAGGTTCAGCGTTTTCAAGGCTGAAGAGAATCTCTCCGGGCTGGAGCTCGGAGGGCTTCACATTGTCAACAATGATAACAAATTCCAGTTTGGGCAGGGATGAACGAATCTTCCTCACCTTGGAGAGGTGCTTCTTCTGCGTTATGACAACCCTGGTCTCCGCATTGTCGAGCCTCACAAAGAGAGATTCATCACCGAAAGCGGAAAAGAGCGGCTGGACAATGGCGCCGATCTTCAATATCCCCAGGAATGAGAGGTACAATTCGGGAATACGATCCATGAAGAGGCATACCCTGTCTCCCTCGCTGATACCCTGGCTGCGGAGGAAAGCACCGATAGTATTTCCCGCCAGTCTGATGTCATTGAAGGTGTACTGTTTCCGGGTGCCCCCGAACCCTTCGTAGTAAAGGGCAATCTTGCCGGCCTTGCCCTTCAGGCAGATCCTGTCGGAACAGTGCCACCCTATGTTTATTATGTCTCCGGGAGTGTATTCGAGCTCTTTTTCTGCAATGGACCAGCTGAAATCCCTGGTCAGTTCTTCATACGACGGATGTTCAGACATAGATGTCAATTATAATGATATAGGATGACATCAAGATAAAAATAATTTATAGAATGGCAATTCCGGACAGGAAATTTTGAAGTCGAAAGTCTGAAGGTCTGAGGTCTGAAGGTCTGAGGTCTGAAGGTGTGGAGCCGGACGGACTCTCACTCCCAGTTCAGAATGACTTTCCCGCAGTTGCCCTCTTCCATAATGTCAAATCCCTTCTGGAAATCGTCAATATGGAAGCGGTGTGTAATGATCGGGTCAAGGTTGATCCCACCGATGATCATCATCTGCATCTTGTACCAGGTCTCCCACATCTCGCGGCCATATATACCCTTCAGCGTCAGCGCCTTGAAGATGATTTCACTCCATGGCACCTCAAAGTTCGAAGGCAGGATGCCCAGCAGTGCAATGTTTGATCCGTTGTACATATTGGCGATCATCTCGCGGAAGGCGGCAGGTGAGCCTGACATCTCAAGTCCGACATCGAATCCCTTCATGTGGAGGGGTTCCAAAACATCGTGTATTTTTTCTCCCTTCTTTGGGTTGACAACCATTGTTGCTCCCATCTTTCTGGCCAGTTCAAGGCGGTAGTCGCTCAGATCGGTGGCCACCACATTGCGGGCGCCGGCGAACCTGGCTATGGCGACAGCCATGCTGCCTATGAGCCCTGACCCGGTGATCAGCACATCCTCACCCAGAAGGGGGAATGCCAGGGCGGTATGGGTGGCATTGCCGAAGGGGTCCATGATGGCGGCCCACTCATCGGGGATGCGGTGATCAAGGAGAACCACGTTACGTGCGGGAACCTTTACATACTCTGCAAATGAGCCATCAATGTGCACTCCTATTCCCACCGTGTTCTCGCATACGTGTTCCCTGCCCCTGCGGCAGTTACGGCAGGTGCCGCAGAAGAGATGCCCTTCGCCGGTGACCCTGTCGCCCACCTTTACGTTTGTCACGCCGGGGCCGGCTTTGTGAATATGACCCATATACTCATGGCCTATGGTCATAGGAACCCTGATGGTCTTCTGAGCCCACTCATTCCACTCGTAGATATGCAGGTCCGTGCCACATATCGCTGACTTTTTGACTTTAATAATCACATCATTGTATCCGGGCTCCGGGACAGGTACTTCCTGCATCCATAATCCTTTGGCAGCCTTGGCCTTAACGAGAGCTTTCATCTTATTCATAGTGCTGATCAATAAACCGTTGTTTGGTAAATGTACGATAAATACAAATTATATAAAATGATTTTGGCAGGGTCGGGAGTTTCACTTTGCCCGTGCCTGCACCATTTATTTTATCTTTGTCACATATAGGCAGATACTCCGGTCATAATGCTGGCACCCTCTGCCTGAGACGAATAATTTATCAGTTATGACAGACAGAAAAATACGTGTGCGCTTTGCTCCGAGTCCGACAGGACCGCTGCATATAGGCGGCGTCCGCACAGCCCTTTATAACTATCTCTTCGCCAGGCATCACGGCGGTACATTCATACTGCGTATTGAGGATACCGACCAGGCACGCTATGTGGAGGGTGCCGAAGAGTATATCATGGATGCCCTCGAATGGGCCGGCATCAGACCGGATGAAGGGGTCAGGGAGGGTGGTGCCTTTGCACCCTACCGGCAGAGCCAGAGGAAGGGTATCTATCAGCAGTTTGCCCTGCAACTGCTGGCATCGGGCGACGCCTATTATGCATTCGACCAGCCGGAGGAGCTTGAGAGAATCAGAGGTGAGTATGAATCCAGGGGCGAGACCTTCAACTACGGCGTCGCCACCCGGATGCAGATGTGCAACACGCTCACTCTCAGCAAGGAGGAGGTGAGGATAAGGATAGCCGCCGGGGAACATTATGTTGTAAGGTATCGTATGCCTGAGAACGAGGATATTCATTTCTCCGACCTGATAAGGGGCGATATCGTTGTCAACAGCTCCACCCTCGATGACAAGGTGCTGTTCAAGTCGGACGGCATGCCTACCTACCACCTGGCCAACATTGTCGACGATCACCTTATGGAGATCTCGCATGTGATCAGGGGTGAGGAGTGGCTGCCGTCATTGCCACTTCATGTCATGCTCTACCGCAGCCTGGGATGGCAGGCGCCGCTCTTCGCGCATCTGCCGCTGCTGCTCAAGCCCACAGGCAAGGGCAAGCTCAGCAAGCGCGACGGCGACAAGATGGGCTTCCCGGTATTCCCCCTCTTCTGGCCTTACGGCGAGACGGCCTCCGGGTACCGCGAGGAGGGTTACTTCCCTGAAGCCTTCGTGAACATGCTGGCATTGCTGGGCTGGAACCCTGGTACGGAGCAGGAGATCTTTACTATGGAGGAGCTGATTACCGGTTTCTCCATAGAACGTGTGGGCAAATCCGGGTCGCGCTTTGACCCGGAGAAGGCGAAGTGGTTCAATACCAGGTATCTCCAGATGAAGAGTGATGAGGAGCTGGCTGATCTCTTCATGCCGGTAGTAGAGGCAAAGGGATTCACCCCCGGTCATGACACCCTGGTGAGGATTGTTTCACTGGTAAAGGAGCGTGTGGGATTTGTGAAGGAGTTATGGAATGAAGCCGACTTCTTCTTCGTGGCCCCGGAGAGCTATGACCCGGAGGTTGTGAGGAAGAGATGGAATGCCGATTCGCCCCTGCAGATGGAGGAACTCCGTGAAGTTATTGCAGGAGTGGAGCCATTTACCTCGGAGACTCTTGAGAGGAGAGTCAAAGAGTGGATTGCCGGAAGTCCCTATAATACCGGGACCATTCTCAACCTGTTCAGGCTTCTTATGGTGGGGGCGTCAAGGGGTCCGCACCTGTTTGATATCGTCGAGCTGACAGGCAGGGATGAGACCCTGCGCCGTCTTGACAACGGTATCCGCAGACTGGCACCGGCACTGTCATGAATCCCGGCAGGGGCATAAAATTCATCGATTTTCACACTCACAATGCCACTGGCAATGATGATACCGTCACCGTCATGAACCTGATGGCCGGTGATGAGGTGCCGGCTGATTTCCATCATAATACCCTCTTTTCCGCCGGCATTCATCCCTGGCAGCTGACGGATGACAACCTTGCGCACCTGCAGACAGAGCTACTGCTTACCGTTGCCCATCCGCATGTGGCAGTGGTAGGAGAGGCGGGGTTTGACGGCCTGAAGGGTGGGCCGCGGGAGGTTCAGTATGAGGCTTTTATCTTCCAGGCAGAGATGGCCGCAGAGATGGATAAGCCCATGTTGATACACTGCGTGAAGGGATGGGAAGAGCTTAGACGGGCACACAGGGAGGTCAGGCCCGGGCGGCCCTGGGTCATTCACGGCTTCAGGGGCAACGGCATCCTTGCTGCGTCGCTGGCCGATGAGGGATTCTGGTTATCTCTGGGAAAGGGGGGATTGAAACCTGAGGTGCTGAAGGCTGTCAGCCATGAGCGGATACTGCTTGAGACTGACGATTCCGGAGAGCATATTTCAGAGGTATACCGCCTCTTCGCGTCGACAGCAGGGTTTGATGGTGAAGCGGCAGAAAGACTTATGCGCAGTAACTTTAACTCACTTTTAGGCTACCGGCTATGACGGAGGGATGGCTCTCACGCACGGAGATGCTCCTGGGCCCTGAGGCGCTGGAGAAGATGAAGCGGTCACATGTCCTTGTGGCAGGGCTGGGAGGGGTAGGCTCCTGGGCCGCGGAGATGATATGCAGGGCAGGTGTGGGCGCCATGACCATCATCGACGGCGATGTCATCACTGCTGCAAACAGGAACAGGCAGCTGCCTGCACTGACATCGACAACGGGCAGGAAGAAGGCGGAGGTGATGGGAGAGAGGCTGCTTGATATAAACCCGGAGCTGCATCTGAGGATTATCCCCGAGTTCATACGTGACCAGCGGATGATTGACATCCTTGAGGAGGAGCACTATGACTATGTGGTGGATGCCATTGACACTCTCTCTCCCAAGGTGTTTCTTGTTTATCATTCCCTGCGGCTGAAGCTGCACATCGTCAGTTCCATGGGTGCCGGGGGCAAGTATGATCCCACCGCCATCAGGGTGGCTGATATCTCGGAAACAAATTTCTGTAACCTGGCACGCATGCTCCGCAAAAAGCTTCACAAGCTGGGGGTGCATGAGGGTTTCCTCGCCGTGTACAGCCCTGAGGTTGTTGACAAGGAGCTTATTGTACGCGGCTCTGAAGAGAGCAACAAGGCCTCCAGCGTAGGAACAATGTCATACATGCCCGCCGCCTTTGGCATCGCATGTGCCTCGGTGGTCATCAGGGAGCTGGCAGGGATAATTCCCGGAGCCCGGCAGGAGAGACCGGAATAGTCCGGCACGGCTCACCCCTGTTGTCTGACAGAGGAACAGCCACCCTCTGACGATGCTCAATGTTGCATTCTGCCAGAAAGGACTCCTGCAGCCTGACAGCGAGAAGTCTACTTTTCCATGACTGCCTTCAGGGCAGGCATGTCATAGCCCGGGGGCGGACTGAGCCTGGCATTCATGATCAGGGTGTCGCCTTCAAAGCTGCACTTAATTCTTATATGATGCGGGCTCTCAATGTACCTGATTATCATGTCGAGAGTGCTGTCGTTGCTCCACTCATAGGCTGCTGCGATGAGATTCTTTTCCGGCCCTCCCGGCCTTCTGATAAGGTTGGGGCCCTCCATACCGGTCTCAGAGACCAGCCATCTGCCCCTGCCGAA
>CALMRD010000318.1 GCA_937871625.1 uncultured Bacteroidales bacterium
ACATCAGGTTGATATAATTTAAGGAAGCCAATATCAATATCAATAATGCAATCCCAATAAATGAATATAGCTTCAGAAAATTACCATGTTTAGCGTTAAAAACGTCAAAATCAGCGCCATATCTTAGTTTTGTTATTGGCAGTAAACCAATGTTTAATTGCTCATATTCAATATTCTCTTTCCAAATAGCACTTGCAGCTGTTTTTAAATCAGTTACGTTGGTTCTTGGGGCAATTTTAATAATTGTATTGGTAGAAAGGGGCATCCAGGCTGTATTGTTATCAGACTCGATCTGCTTCGGAACAATAAAATCAAATTTTAAACTTGAATTCTCGGGAATATCTTTTAGAATACCTTTTACAGTTAAAAGTTGTGCACTATTATATTCAATAACTTTTCCCAGCGGGTTTTCATCAGGGAATAGCTTTTTACCAAGTTTTTCTGTTAAAAAAATACAATCGGGATCGTCCAAATAATCAGTTAACCCATTTACCAGGGGGAAATTAAAAACATCCAACAATGTGGGGCTTGCAGCAACACCGGTTTCCTCATAAAAGATGTCACCAATCTGTAGGACTCTTTTCCCATATAAGTATAGAAAATTAAAACTCTCTTCAACGGAAGGAATTCTATTCTTGAGTTCGCTGGCTAATGCCGTTGGAGTCTCAGCTATTGTCACACTCTTTCCATTTTCAGAACTCATCTCAGTCGTTACCATAAATATAGACTCCGGATCTTTGTGGAATCTATCATATTGCAGCTCCTGAATAGCCCATGCCCCCATTACGAACAAGCAGGCTAAGCTTATGGCTAAACCGGTTATGCTGATTACAGTATGGCTTTTAAATCGTGAAATATCCGTAAGGGCAATCCTGAGATTGTAGAACAACATAGTCATTAGGTTTCAGTTTTTAATTTTGTTGAGTCAATCTTAAATATTCCTCACAGTTTTTCATCTATTTGTGTTTGTTGTGAACAGGCATTTTGGCCAAATGTCAGAAATGTGAACAGTATGATTAAAATATTATTCATCGGCATCTGTATTTGCGAAAGTTTGATTGTTCTTTTGTCTGACAATTTCCGGATCTTTTGAAAAGTGATTCATTCCCTCATTTATTCGCCTCTCAGTAATCATGACGGTTTTGTAGTGTTCATTTTATCTTTCCGTAAGTATTCTCCAATACATCCAATGCAAATCCGGTATTGACAGTTACCGGCCCAACCCCCTTATCAATGGCTGCTTCAAGAGCTTCCATGGATTATTCTTCACTGTTTTCATTAATCAAGGTTTATGCCATTAAAGTTATATGACTGAATATATGATACATACACTTTTTCTTATCAAAAACCCGAAAAATATGTGTAACCATATCTTACAGTCGATGTACATTTAATTTACATCTCTTTACTTTTACAGCAAACAACTCGTTAAATCACACAGAGAAGACCTTGTTTATCGAACCTTAGTATAAAAAATGAAAAGTAAGATTCTTATTCTCGATGATAATAAAAGTGTTTTAACTGCACTTGAGATGTTGCTCCAATCGGAATTTGACCAGATATTCACGCTCAAAAATCCGAACAATTTAATTTCTACCATCCAGCAACATGCCATTGATGTTGTATTGCTTGACATGAATTTTACTGCGGGCATCAACAATGGCAACGAAGGAATTTTTTGGTTGCGTCAGATTCTGAAGTACGATTCATCAATAAGTGTCATTTTGATCACTGCCTATGGCGATATCGAATTGGCAGTAAAAGCAGTGAAGGAAGGTGCCTTCGATTTTATCTTAAAACCATGGGACAACAACAAACTTATAAGCACCATACACGCCTCCTTAAAACTTAGAAAGAGCAACATTGAAAATGCCTCCCTGTTGAAAACTGCACATACCCTGAAACAAGAACTTAAACCATCAACACAAATCCTTATCGGACAATCAGATCCAATGAAACAGGTGATGGCAATGGTGAAAAAAGTAGCCAATACCGATGCCAATATTCTTATCACCGGGGAAAACGGTACAGGAAAAGAGCTGATTGCCCGTGAAATACATCGTTATTCCAAAAGAAATCAGGAAATTATGCTTTGTGTTGATATGGGTGCCATAAGCAACACTCTATTCGAAAGCGAACTTTTTGGTCATACGAAAGGCTCCTTTACCGATGCAAAAGAGGACAGGATCGGTAAATTTGAGGCCGCTGATAAAGGCACCCTTTTTCTGGACGAAATTGGAAACCTGTCCTTATCTCTCCAGGCAAAAATGCTCACTACCTTACAAAACAGGACTATTATTAAGTTAGGGAGTAACACTCCTATTCCGATTGATATCCGATTGATATCGGCCACCAATAAAGATTTAAATGCAATGATTGCCGATGGTCTTTTCCGCGAAGATTTGCTTTATCGCATCAACACCATAACAATTGAACTACCTCCTTTAAGAAATAGAGGAAATGATATTGCTCTGTTAGCTGAGTTTTTTCTGATTAAATACGCGAATAAATACGATAAGCAGGGACTGAAAATTAATCAAAACGGAATAGAAAAGCTCCTGAAATACAAATGGCCCGGAAATGTAAGAGAACTGCAACACACAATGGAAAAGGCCGTAATTCTCGCTGACGATAAAGTATTAAATGAAAATAGCTTTCTATTAACTGATACCAATATAAATCTGCAGCAAGAGCTTCAAGGCAAAACCATTGAAGAGATGGAAAGGGAGATGATACTGGCCTCTATCCATAAGGAAAAAGGTAATATGAGTGCCGTAGCAAAAAATCTTGGAATAACGCGGCAAACCATATACAAAAAACTTAAGAGGTATGGGATATAAGCATTTCTATATTGCGATTACAGTAAGATTGGTAATAACAATTTTGCTTTCGATGGCAGGTGCGTTTTTATTCTTTGAAAAACAGGCCTATATTTTTTCGCTCATAACATTTCTGTTACTGATAGCAGCCATTATTAATATCATCAGATATTTCAATAAGATAAACCAATGGATAGCCTTTTTCTTATCAGGGATTGAAAATGAAGACACTTCAATAAAAGTCCCGGGCAAATCAGGCAATAGTGCTATTGATGAAGTATATACTGGAATAGAGAGGTTTAACAACCTTTTCAAGCAATCAAAAATAGATATCAGCATCCAGGAACAATATTATCGTTCTGTCATTGATCAGTCGGCTACAGGGCTTTTTTCAGTCAATGAATATGGAAGAGTCATAAATATTAATCCCGCAGCGCTGAAACTCACAAATATAGAGGAATATCATCATGTAAACGGACTGAAAACCATTGATCCTGTTTTACCGGACTTTATCATGAATCCGGATCATAAGCCTCATGAACAATCAGCCATTTTTGAAAATCAATATGGACAAAAGCTATTATTCAAACTTTCAGAAATCAATACTTCAAAAGAAATAATCAGGCTGGTTGCTGTTAGCGATATAACCAAAGAGCTTGACAATGGTAAAGTAGATGCATGGATTAAACTGGCGCGGACTCTGTCGCACGAGATTATGAATAATATAGCTCCCATCACCACATTATCTCAAGTTATTTCAAATTATTTCATTAAAAACAAGAAAACCATTAACGCTGCAGATCTGGATTCCAAAACAATTAATAACACATTGAAAGGGCTTAAGGTTATTGAGGAACGAAGTCTTGGTTTAATGCATTTTGTTGATAATTATCGGAAATTTACAAAGCTCCCTGTACCCAAACTGATACCTGTTAATTTATCAAACCTGATTGAGAATACCCTGGTGGCAGCTGGTACATTTTCGAAATTTGACACTATAAAACTGGAAAAATCGATCCCCGAAAACTCGATGGTTATTACTGACGAAAAACTCCTGTCGCAGGTCATCATTAACCTTTTGAAGAATGCATGCGAAGCCCTTATTTTTCATAAGGCCGAAAATCCAAAGATCATAATCAGGCTCAGGCAATATAACAGTACCACCAGAATTGAAATCACCAATAATGGTCCGCATATACCTCCTGAAATAAGAGAGCAAATATTTGTCCCGTTTTTCACAACAAAGGATGACGGCTCTGGCGTTGGACTTAGCCTTAGTAAGCAAATAATGCTTAAAATGAATGGTGATGTTTTGCTGAACTCAATGAATGAAAAGTCAACTACTTTTACTGTTATTCTAAATTAGCGTTCCGTCAAAGAGCCTGTGTAAAAGTCTTGTCATCTATACACTGCTTGCCAGATGGCCAGTAAGCAGGTAGCTTCCATTCTCGTCCCGGAAGTACAATGGCAGCCTCTGGTTTTGATATGGCATAAAAAACGTTAACGATGCTTCTTCGATGATTCATTTGCATTCAACTCTTTTACACTCACCTTCCAGCAAATTGCTGATTTTTCCATTATCACTCACTACCCTCGCATTGCCGCAAGAACACCATCCGGTGATTTGTAACCTGCCCCTGCACAACACGCCTTAACTAACAATACACCAGTAATAGATATGTTAATAATTTACCGCTTTGGCGGTAGAAATCAAATCAATTGGTCAATATTGATGGTAAATGCCATTTTTTACTGCCATGACAGTAAATATTCGTCAATTGCTTGTTATTTTTAATTAAAACACTTAATTTTACCGCTATAAAGGTAAATAATGGAACAATTTCAGAAATTAGCGGAAGTAATCAGGTTACATCGAAAGACAGCCAAACTAAGTCGTATCCAGTTAGCAGAACTTGCAGGAGTCGGGAAGACCGTGATTTACGATATTGAAAAAGGCAAGGAATCCGTCCAATTGAACACTTTACGAAAGATCCTGAAGGTGTTAAACATAAAGATTATTCTAACAAGTCCATTAATGGATAATCTGATAAATCGAGGAAATGAGAAAGGCTAGAGTATATGTAAAGGGAAAAGAAGCCGGTACTCTGACGGAAGTTGTACGGGGAAAGGAGTATCTGTTTGAGTACCTTGATGGCTATGATGGTCTTGAAGTATCCAGAACAATGCCACTGAAAGAAAAGGTCTATAGATTCGATATGTTTCCACCATTTTTTGAGGGATTATTACCCGAAGGAATTCAATTGGACGGTTTATTGAAATTAAGTAGAATTGATAAGTATGATTATTTTTCTCAGTTAATCGCTGTTGGCGGTGACATGGTTGGTGCTGTAACAGTAAAAGAAGCAGAAAAATGAATCACTGCCCGATAACATATAATCCGTGTGGAGATAACCGATACAGTGATGAAGGACTTAAATTACTTTCAACTGAATTGGTTTCACTTAAAGACCTTGAGTATACAGCAGAAGAACAGAGGCAAGAAGCTTTTAACCGTGCTTCTAAGATGTCAATACAGGGTATTCAGCCAAAACTGAGTGCAAGATTAAATATTAAAGAAGAGAAAATCGAAATTGTTGATACAGGTGGAAGATATATTCTTAAACCTCAACATCAATTTTTCCCTGAAATGCCAGAGAATGAAGACCTCACAATGAAGCTTGCAAGTGAGATTGGTTTGGAAGTCCCACTTCATGGTTTATTATGGTCAAAAGACAATTCTCTGACATATTTTATCAAGCGATTTGACAGGAAAGGTCAAAACGACAAAGTACCTGTTGAAGATTTTGCTCAATTGGCAGGACTTAGCCGGGATACAAAATACGAGTATAGTATGGAAAAGGTTGTCGGTTTAATTAATAATTTCTGCACTTTCCCTGCAATCGAAAAGCTTAGTCTGTTCAAGCTGGTCATATTTAACTACATAATTGGAAATGATGACCAGCATCTCAAAAACTTTTCTATCATAACTAAAGATGGAAAGGTTAAATTATCGCCATGTTATGACCTTCTCAATACCACCATAGAGTATAAGAAACCTGATGAGGAGATTGCATTACCTCTAAAAGGCAAGAAGAAGCATTTAACATATGAAATACTTGTAAAATACTATGGACTGGAAAGGTGTGAATTAACAACTAAAAGTGTTGACAAAGTTCTTGAAACCGTATCATCTGCAATTCCAGTATGGAAATCCCTTATCAATTCAAGTTTCTTGTCAGAGGGTATGAAAGAAAAATACCTTGAGTTATTGGAAATGCGTCTCCACAACTTAAAAATTTCTTAGCCTTTATTTCTGAATGTGTAGCGATTTTTATTTTACCACAATCTCAACGTGCAGGGACAGGTCCCCTGCCCTATTTTCCGTAATCGGACGGGCTTACCCCGAAATATTTCCGGAATGAGGAGGCAAAGTGAGAAGTGTTCTGCAGCCCGATGGCATAGGTAACCTGGGCAATATTCATGGTGCCAGACCGCAGCAGCCGGGCGGCATGCTTCATGCGAACCATCCGCAGCAGTTCCATGGGGGTCTCTCCGGTTACGGCATGAACCTTCCTGAATAGCTGCGACCGGCTCATATTCAGCTCTCTTCCGAGCATTTCAACATTAAAGTCGGGTTCAGACAGATGATTCTCAAACACCCTGGTGATCTCACGCAACATCTGGAACAGTGGAGAGGCGGTCTCCTGCGGATCTGGCTCCAGCAGGAACTGTTTCTCAAAGCTCCTGCGCAGCTCCCGCCGCTGAGTGATGAGGTTTCTTACCCTTGCCTTCATCAGCTCCGAATCAAAGGGCTTCACAATGTAATCATCGGCTGCCGCATCGATTCCCTTTATCATGCTCTCCCTGTCGGCCCTGGCAGTAAGCATGATCACCGGTATATGGCTTGTGACATGGTGACTTTTCAGTCTCCTGCACATCTCCATGCCGTCCATCACCGGCATCATGATATCTGAAATAACCAGGTCAGGGATAATCTCAATGGCCTTCTCCAGTCCTGCATCTCCGTTGACAGCCTCCACAACGGTGTACTTTTCTGCCACCAGGCTCCTTATGTAGTGCCGCAGGTCGGCATTGTCTTCCACCACCAGGATCACCTCGCTTTCATCCTTA
>CALMRD010000319.1 GCA_937871625.1 uncultured Bacteroidales bacterium
ATTTTCCAGTCCTTTACAGGATTGATTTCCAATCCGCCGTTCACGCTGGTATAATTATGCTCAATAAAGGCAGTGTTGGCAGCACTCATCTCGTAAACCGGGCTCCGGATCGGGTCACCGTCTTCCGTGGTAAGCGGGTAGGTGGGAGCCCAGCGATAGAGATAGAGCCATGGGTCAGCAGATGTTGAGCTGGTTGCGTAGGCATATCTCTTATTGCGTTTTGAGTACATGGCACCGGCAGTCACCCTGAGCCAGTCATTCACATCCGTGCCCATACGGATTGATCCGTTATAACGCCTGAAGTCATCAATCTTTGAAGGTTTGATGATGCCTGACTGATCGAGGTAACCCAGACCTATATTATAGTCTGTTTTCCCGGCTTTACCGTTCACCGAGAAGTTATGCAGCTGTGTAGGCGCCCACTCTTTGATCATGTAATAATAAGGATCATAAGTCCTCAGTCCGATCTTGCGGTTATTGGCATCAACATACCAGTCGCGACCATAGAGCATCGGGTCGTCAGGCTTGACAACATCGCCCCATTTCTCCTTCCACTCAACTGCCTTTTCATATCCTTCGCGTGTCACCATCCAGAATGCTCCTGCCACAGTAGCGCCGCGACGTTCAAATGCCAGCAGGGCGTATTCCAGTGCATCCAGACCGGCCATCTCCATCTTCTTTGAGATGTTCTGGAATGAAAGGTTACCGTTATATGAGACATTCACTCCCTGATTTACTGCACCCTTCTTTGTGGTGATCAGGATAACGCCGAAGGCAGCTTTTGCTCCGTAGATAGATGCCGATGCTGCATCCTTCAACACTGAGATCGACTCTATATCATCAGGGTTCAGCATCTGGATCGATGGTATCTCTACGTTATCGACCAGTATCAGTGGTGATGACTCCCCCCGCAGTGAGCCAATCTGACCACGTATCTTCATGATCGGGTCCGATCCTATCTCCCCGCTGGGGATGACGACACTGAGTCCCGGCATAGTACCCTGGAGATCACGGCCGGCATCAGCAATCGGCCTCGCCTCAAGAGTCTTTTCAACATTTACCGTAGAAACCGCACCTGTCAGGTTGGCTCTTCTCTGAGTACCATACCCGACAACAACGACCTCTTCGATAAATTCAACATCAGGACTCATTTTTACATCGATTCTGTTGGATGCCCCCACAGGCACCTCCTGTGATGCATACCCCAGAGATGTAAAGACGAGCACCTGTCCGGAAGCAACGCTGATCGAGAAAAAACCATTCAGATCAGTGCTGGTACCGGTGGTGGTGTTCTTGATTATCACGTTGACGCCAGGCAACGTCTCATTCGTCGTGGCATCTGTGACAGTTCCTGTCACGGTCCTGGGCTGAGCATAAATGCTTTGTGAAAGCATAAATCCCAAAACCGCGAACAACATTAATAGTCTTGTTCTCATGTGATTGGATTTAGGGTTAAATAGTATTGATTGGGTTATATTGAGAATATAATTGGTTTCAATCCCTTGAGCAAGTTAAATGTTTTTTTGATAAGATGTATTACAAATTTTCAATTATTTTTGCGGTTTCACGTTCAGACTTTCGGAGCAGACATGATCTTCTTGATAGTGTATTGTACCGGCGATGGTTTTTCTTTTTCGGAGAAGTTGAAGGATTTTAACTCTTCGAGTGATTCATGAAGGGCATAGCACGCCTCTTCATAACTCATACTGCAGATATCAGAAATCAACCTTATGCCTCTGTCTTTAAGCTTCTTGTTGGTGACATCAACCCAGCTCATCCAGTTGCCCAACACCCTTCCCATTAACACCATCGTTCCGGTCGAAACCGTATTCAGAACAATCTTGACTGCCAGCCGGTCCATTAGACTGAAGACGGAACTTTGAGGCAAACAGGATATCTTATAACCGGCTGCCTCATCGCATGTCCCTATTACCAGGGAAGATCTGCCCTGGTACTTTTCCGATTCTTCATTGAGGGCTGCCTTATAGTCCTCATATTCCGGTCTTGTCACTTCCAGGCGGCTGATAACGTTAACAGCAACATTGGGCTTTCTTGAAAAACGTGATTTATCCTCTTCGTTGCCGATCTGAAATTTCAGAATCTGCGATATGTCAAGTTGCGGAGGGTCTGAGATTAGTGCCTGCGGAGCATTCATTTTTCTGTACAGCTCCCCGTCCCACTCAAGACATCTGGGGGAACGCCCGAGGACATTTGCCCAGGCCTCCGGGGTTTGCATAAGGGGATTCTTAACGAAAGCCCATGACGGCGGCGACAGAGTGTCGTCATACTTCCTGAAAGGGGGAAGCATGAATGTCGGAGAGCGCTCTGTAGTGTCAGTGAAGATATCGAGCATCAGTGAATTGCCGTAATAGGTGATCAGTCCGTTACCTCTGTAGGTGTCGTGCTCCATCCGGACATAATCACCGAGGATCTCCGTGTTTTCAACGGAGAGCAGTTCACCGAGCATCTCATTGTATGCCCCGGCATAGTCAATCTCCCTGATATTCAAAATTTCAAGCTCTGCAGCTGAAAGCAGGTTCCTGAAATACCCTCCCAGCATTGATTCCAGGGCTGCCCCGGCAATAAGCTGTTCCGATGTAGTTGCCTGCATCCGTGTTGAACCAGCAATTGCCATCGGTCCGCAGTACAGGTCAAGAACAGTAACACGAGGATCCTCAATGGCTTTCCTGGAACGCTCAATATATTTGCTAAGAATATCGGCGGGGTTATTAAACATAAGGAACACTTCAGCGCCCCTGTCAGCTGCTTCTGCAAGTGTGCCCAGTACTGATGAGGTCTCACCGCCCTCGGTTATAGCAACAAGAATATCTCCCTTAACAACATTGAGTTCCCTCACCTGCTGCCTGCCAAATTCCTGGTAATCCTCAAAATACTCCACCGCCCTGATAAGTGCGTAATCACCCCCTGTCATTATGCTGAACACAGAGTTCTCAACATGTTTTACTCTTTCATAGATATCCGGATGATCCTGCCGCAGATCCCTGAAAAAGCATCTCCAGAATGATTCCAGCAGGATACTTAAACGGCCCGTGGCACCGCATCCTGAAAATACGATCTTCTTTCCATCGGAGATTGCCTTTACACCGGCCTTTACCAGTCTGTCGTACTCCTTACTCCTGAAAACCTTTTCAGCCATCGGATAAATATCCGTGTCTACTGACAACAGGGTTTTCACGCCCTCACCGGTACTGTCAGCAAATATACGGTCAAGGTTGCGGGTCCTGGGATTAGCCTGCTCTGTCGGCAGCATACCAAGATGAAATTGCGTCTCATTTTTCAGGAAGTGTTCAGCCTCCTGACGCGCTTTTATATCCATTAGAATCTTCTGTTTTATATTTCAACAATTCCTACTCCTGGTCTGTCGGGAAGCGTCACCCTGCCGTCAACCACTGTCATTCCTTCATAAATATCATTGGCTATCAGCAAATTGCCATCAAGGTCAGCCCAGTCGACCAGTGGCGAGAGCTGTGCCGCCGCTGAGACTGCACACGATGTTTCTGTCATACATCCTATTAATATCTTCATACCCATCTGCCTGGCCATTGTTATCATCTTGTAGGCCGCATGCATGCCGCCACACTTCATCAGCTTGATGTTGATGCCGCTGTAGATGCCTTTCATACTGAGAAGCTGGTTTACTGTCTGCAGAGCCTCGTCGGCAACAATCGGTAACGGGCTCCTCTCTGTCAGCCAGGCGATGTCATCGATCTGCTCTTTGGGCATCGGTTGCTCGATAAACTCAGCTTTGTTTTCATTCAGAAAATGGGCCATCTCAAGAGCATAATTCCTGTCTTTCCAACCCTGGTTGACATCAACGAAGATCGGGACGTCAGTCACCGATCTCACCGTCTCTATCATCTCCCTGTCGTTGTCGCGGCCAAGCTTGATCTTCAGCAGTTTGAAGGCACTAGCCTCCAGGGTCTTCTCCCTGACGACATCAGCTGTGTCAATGCCGATAGTAAAACTTGTAAGAGGTGTCTTTTCCGGGTTAAGCCCCCAGAGCCTGAACCACGGCTGCCCCAGAAGCTTGCCGGTGAGGTCGTGCAGGGCGATGTCAAGAGAGGCCTTGGCCGCGTAGTTGCCGGGCATAACACCCTCTATATATTCAAGAATATCCTCCATCAGGAAGGGATCACTGAACTGTTCAAGATTGACCTTCGAAAGGAAATTCAGTACTGACTCATGACTCTCACCGAGGTAAGGAGGCATTGAGGCCTCACCAAAGCCGGTGACACCGTCGTATTCTATTGAGGTAAGTACCACCGGAGTGGTTGTCCTCGAATTTGTAGCAACGGTAAATACATGTTTCAGCTGCAGTTCATAAGGCCTGTAACTCAGTTTCAGAACCCCGCTGCCCTTCTTTACGGCACTGCCTTTTCTTACGGTACCATCGGATGCGGCCGATGTGCACCCAACCATCAGGGCACCTGCCGCGAGGCCTCCTATCTTGATAAAATCTCTCTTTTTCATTCGTATAATATACTTATCAGATTGGTCGAATCGAACTTGTAAAAAACATAATATTTAGATCATAAGATAGGCCGTAGCCCGGGTAAGATCCTGATTATCCTAAAAGTACCAGCCGTGCCGTGAAACCCGTTCCAGTCCCTTGCCCTCAGTGAAATCCGTCACTCTCCTGGCACCCTGCAGAATCTCCAGCAAATGGGCGCTGTAGTTCGTCCTCGTAGAGTCGAAACTGTTAATTATTACCATCCCCGACCCCGACGCATGGATGAATTCAGTGTCTCCGATGAACATTCCTGTGTGAGTGATCCGGTTCCTGACGCTGCCGAAATAGAGGAGGTCGCCGGGAGCCAGAGACTCACATGGCTTCTCAATACTTACCTCATCACCATATTTGAACTGGCTTGATGCATCGCGGGTCATAATCACGCCTCCACTGTAATAAATTATTTTGGTAAAACCGCTGCAGTCAAACCCTTTGGAAGATGTGCCTCCCCAGAGATAGGGAGTACCCAGGAATGACCTGGCAAAACGTACCAGCCCCTGAGGCTCAATACTGGCATTCGCAGCCCATGTGCTGAAATCAGCCGTCTCTCCCTTTTTAACCTCCCCGGTCCTGCCGTCAGGCAAAACGACAGTCCAGTTGTCTCCGCGTGAACCGCTTTTTACAATCACCCCGCCGAAAACAATGTCTGATACGCTCTCTCCCCTGCTGTGGGTTATCAACCCGGTGTGGCCCAGATAAATTACCCTTTCACTTCCCTTCCATGCTGCCAGTTCATCATCAGTCAGCTCG
>CALMRD010000320.1 GCA_937871625.1 uncultured Bacteroidales bacterium
TCTTCAGTCGGCCACCTTCGCCACATCCTACGTTAAAACTACAGACTCCGTCCTTCGGAGTCGGAGCTCGAAGAAGGCTACGGTGGCCGGAAGCAGTCTACAGCCAGCGCCAGCAGTGTCACGTTAAGCAAGGTTAAAAAACCTTAATGAAAAGTCCTGTGGGCCGTGACGGGTTAAAAAAAACATAACTTTATCCAAACTTTTTTGACATCTATGAAGAAACTGACACTATTTGCGTTGCTGCTGCTGCTTGCCGGCGCTGCAGGAGAAGTATGGTCTTGCACCACCTTCATCATGTCAGGCAAACATACCCCTGACGGCAGGCCGCTGCTATACAAAAACCGCGATACCGATACACGTGACAATGCCCTGGCATTCTTTACCGACGGCAAATACACCTATATAGGGCTCATTAATTCTAATGACTCATGGAAAGAGGAGGTGTGGGGAGGGTTCAACTCCGCCGGCTTCGCCATCATGAACTCGGCAGCCTATAACAACAACGAGGGTGACACCACCAGACTATCCGACCGCGAAGGGGTGGTGATGAAGATGGCACTGGCTACCTGCGCTACGCTGGCCGACTTCGAGCTGATGCTCACCGACATGCTGAAGCCGCTGGGTGTGGATGCCAATTTCGGTGTCATCGATGCAGAGGGCGGCGCTGCCTATTATGAGACTGGTAACTTCGGTTTTAAAAAGATCGATGCCAACGACCCTGCCCTTGCTCCCTACGGACTTATCATACGCACAAATCACTCCTTTACCGGCACTGTTGGCGAGGGAGGCGGATATATCAGGTATGCTGCCGCCAGCGACGTCCTCAACATGGCCCTGGCACAGAACAGGCTCGATCCGCAATACCTCCTCAACAGCCTGTCGCGCAACCTGACCCACGGCCTCACCGGCGTGAACCTGAGGGCAGAGATACCGGCCGACGGCAAGAGCCAGGCTTTTGTGAACTTTGATGATTTTATCCCCCGCACCTCAACAGCCGCTGCAATAATGGTTGTGGGAGCAGCCAAAGGCGAAGACCCCTCACAGACCATGATGTGGACACTGATGGGCTTCCCGCTTACCACCGTGGCGGTGCCGGTATGGATTACCGCTGAAAAGAATCTGCCCCGAGTACTCAGCATGAAGGTGGATATGCATTCACCCCTCTGCGACGCCGCTATGACGCTCAAGCACAAGCTCTTCCCCATAACCCGCGGGTCAGGCGGCAAATATATGAACGTGGCCCTGCTGCTTAACAGGGAGAAGACGGGCTTTTTGCAGAAGCTCGCTCCTGTCGAGGAGGAGATATTTGCCAGGGCTGCCGCGCTGACCTCGTCGATGCCCGAAAGAAAAGGACAGCGCAGCGAGGTTGTCACGGAATTCTACAGCTGGGTCGATAGCTATATAGTAAAATCATACACTGAACTGTTTGGATTGCACATGGAATAATGCCACGCCTGATAAACCAGTCCTATTACAGAAAAACCAGCCACCCTTGACAAAACAGTCGCAATACAGGAAAGCATAAACACCATTGATAAAACAGTCGTATTACAGGAAAGCACAAACGCCTTTGATAAACCATCATTATAAGAAGAGATCAAGTCAACCTTAACGTACTATTCGGATAAGAAGTAAAATAAAGTTACCCTGAGATGAGAAAAACAGTAAAACAAGCAGTGAGAGGCTTTTCTCTACTCATTGCATTTCTGATGATCAGTCACGGCTCTCTGTCGGCGATTGACAGGTACAGTGACCCGGTCACGGTAAACAAGAGGATCGAGCAGATACGGCAGAGCTCCCCGGCCCTGGTGAAGGTGCACAGGATGGCCGTCACCCCGGGTGGCAGGGAGATGCTGATGCTCGAGATAGGCAAATCGGGCAGTGCCATGCCCGCATTGCTTGTTGCAGCCAATATGTCGGGCACCACCCCGCTGGCCACCGAGGCGGCCCTCTCGCTTGCCTCACGCATTGTGGCAGACCCGAAGATGCAGGAGGGACATACATGGTACATACTGCCCCTGGGTAATCCTGACGCCTCTGCACGTTACTTTCAGAAACCGCTCTATCTTGACGCCGCCAACGGCACGCCGTTCAATGACGATACCGATGAGCTGACCGACGAGGACGGGTACAACGATCTCAACGGCGACGGTATCATCACGCAGATGAGGGTGAAGGCTCATGACGGCACCTGGATACCCGTAGAGGGTGAGCCGCGACTGATGCGCAAGGCTGATGCCGTCAAGGGAGAGAAGGGCATATACAAGCTTTATACAGAGGGCATTGACGATGACGGTGACGGAAAATACAACGAGGATGCTCCCGGCGGGACAGATGTGAACATCAACTTCCCGCACCTGTTCAAGAGCTTCGGCAGGCGCAGTGGTCTTTTCCCTGGATCGACGCCCGAGGCTGACGCACTCATCAGATTTGCCTTCAAACATCCCGAGCTGGCCATGGTTATTTCTTTCGGCAAGACCAACTTCCTCCTCTCGCCGCCGCAGGGCGGCAGGCAGGGCAGCTACGATGCCGAGAACATACGCATCCCCGAGGAGATAGGCAAGCAGATGGGATTTGATGCCTCCCGGAGGTACACGATGACCGAGATCATTGAGCTGGTCCAGCCCATGCTGCCGCCCGGCATGACTGCCGATGAGAGCATGATAGCGAGCTTCCTGGGTCTGGGAGCGGTGGTCAATCCCATTAAGGAGGACCTGGATTTCTACAATGAGATATCTTCCAACTACAAGGAGTACCTTAAGAAGAAGGGAGTCACGGAAGAGCGTTTTGACCCTGCACAGCCGGAAGACGGTTCGTTTGAGCTCTGGGTATACTATCATCTCGGGCTTCCCGTATTCACCATGGACCTGTGGGGTGTGCCGAAACCAAAGGAGGAGAAGAAGGACGGCAGCGGAATAACCGTGGAGGCCCTCGAGAAAATGTCTTCCTCCGAGTTTCTGGAGCTTGGGGAGGAGAAGATCACCGCTTTCCTGAAGGAGAGGGG
>CALMRD010000321.1 GCA_937871625.1 uncultured Bacteroidales bacterium
ATCATCAGCACGACTGACAGAAAAGGAGATATGGTTCGCATCTGCTTCACGACTGCAAATATAACAAAAGAATCAGGTACAATGTTTATACAGAAAAAGCAGAGACATTGCATGCAACGTCTCTGCTTCGGCGTTTTTAATGAATGAAATTAGTCCTATGACGGTTTTGTTGACTATACTACTTCAAAGGTTATTTTCACGTTTACCCGGTATTCGGTGATCTTGTTTTTCACTACCACCGCACTCTGTTCCTTAACGTAGACAGAGCGTATCTCCTTTACCGTCCTGGCTGCCACATTAACTGCGGAAGCTGTTGCTTCTTCCCAGCTTACCGGGGAGGAGGCAAGAATCTCGATAACTTTCAGTACTGCCATAATTTGATGTTTTAGTGGTTTATAATAAATTTTTTAGAATAGCCTTTCACAATCCGGCGAACCTGTAATATAGTAAAAAAAATGGTTATTTACTAATTTCTGAGTGTCTTCTTTTGCCGATCTGATGATCGGATATTCAATACCTTTTGTATATTTGGCTTAGTGTTAACCTGATCTAAAAAATCATTAAAAAGCTTGACTATGGGAATTGTGAAAGAATTCAAGGAATTTGCCGTCAAGGGTAACATGCTTGACATGGCCGTTGGTATTATCATCGGCGGGGCCTTTGGCAAAATCATTACCTCACTGGTTAATGACGTGCTTATGCCACCTCTGGGTCTTCTCCTGGGGAAGGTCGACTTCAGCAATCTCAAGGCGATTTTGCAGAAGGGGCAGGAGGCAATAACTGAAGGAGAGGCAGTGGTTCAGCCAGCTGTATCGGAAGTGGCAATCAATTACGGGGTCTTCATCCAGACTGTTTTCGACTTCCTGATAGTTGCACTCTGTATCTTTTTTGTTATCAAGGCGATGAACAATCTCAAGAAGAAGGAGGAAACAGCGCCGGCAGCACCGCCGCCTCCCCCTGAGGATATCGAGCTGCTCAAGGAGATACGTGATCTTCTGAAAAAATAGTCCCTAATACAATAACAGGCAAGAAAAATTGTTTGCATATTTGCAAACAGTTTGATTATGGCAAGAATACGGAAATATTACTGGTGGCGCAGATTCTTCCCCGACAGGGGCTGAGCAGGTAAGCGCTGAAACAGATAAATCAGAGAGGCTGCGGTGGATAACTGCGGCCTTTTCTGTCTGTCAGAGAGTAACAGAAGAGCCGGCCCCGGGGGCCGGCTCTCTTACTCCGGATAGTGCCAAAAGAACCTGTGTCTGAAAGATCATTGGATGTAAAAATTGTACTCGTAGGACAAACCATTTTCACGCAACCACCTGCGAAGTGCTTTGGCGATCTTTCTTTTCCGGAGCAGGACGATTCCTATTCCTTCCGCTGTTATCTGATAATAGGTCTTCATTTTTACCTGCAGAGTTTCAAAAGTCACATGACCTGTCAAAACTCACTGCTAATTTACATCAGGAGGAGCCGCAGGCAATGTTCATTTTGATATACAGGCCCCGACTGTTGACAAACAACAGTTTACCTTACACATGGTGCAGGGAGGACAGTTTTGATTGCAGCTGAGGCCGGTCTGCCCGGTTACCGGAAGTCCTCTGGTGCCGGGAGGAGAGTGCCGATGGCTGCCGGGGCCGGTCCGGCCCGCTACCGGAAGTCCTTCAGGTATTTGTAGAGTTCTCCGTCGGTTGAGAGTATTATTGTTGTGGTGGTGTCAAAGGTCATACGGAAGGCTTCCATCGACTTTACAAAGGCATAGAGGTTTCTTGCTGTCGGGGTCTGGTCGTAGGCGTCGGCATAGATAGCCGCTGCCCTGGCGTCAGCACGGCCCCGGATCTCCTCAGCCTGCCTGAACGCCTCGGACTGTATGGTCTTGAGGTCACGCTCCTTCTCTCCGTTGATCTTGGAGGCTTCCCCCTGTCCCTCCGATCTGAACCTCTCGGCAATACGGTACCGTTCACTCTTCATCCTTTCATATATCTGTGTCCGGACCTCCTCAACATAGTTGAGCCGCTTGATGCGCACGTCGAGGATAACAATTCCAAGGTCGCTCACCTTCTCATTGGAGGACTTCAGTATCATCTTTTCTATTTCGAGCCTTCCTGTCTGGATCTCCGAGAGAGTATCTCCAGCCTCCTCGCCTAACTGCCCGGAGGAGATGGGAGTTCTGTTTGTGGAACGGACGATCTCCTCAAGGTTGTGCCCTGCGATATAATCACGTGTCTCCCCGTCAAGAATGTCAGCCAGCCTCGACTGTGCACCTCTCTCATCGGTCAGTCGCTTGAAGAACTGAAGAGGGTCGGTGATTTGCCACCTGGCATAGGCGTCGACGAAGATGAATTTTTTATCCTTGGTGGGGAGCTGATTCGGGTCGCCGTCCCACTCCATATATCGCTTTTCGAAGTAGTTTACCTTCTGGATGAAGGGCATCTTCAGTTTTAGGCCAGGGGTTATCTTAGGTTCTCCTACAGGCTTGCCGAACTGGGTTATGACAACCTGTTCCGTCTCCCGCACCTTGTAGATGCACTCCAGAATAAGAAAGAGGGCTACTGCAATCAGGCTGAGATATATTATGAGTTTTGTGTTTTTTGCCGGCATGGTTCAGTTGTTTGAGGTTAGTTGCATCTGCAGCAGTGGCAGCACGTTGTTGCCGCTCTCGTCGGTAATGATCTTGTGCCCGAGCTTTGGCATGACCTCGGTCATTGTCTCGAGATATATCCTTCTCTTGGTTACCTCCGGAGCTTTTACATACTCACGGTAGAGCGCATTGAACCTGGCTGATTCTCCCAGGGCGTTATTTACCCGTTCGGTGGCATAACCCTCGGCGCGTTGTATTGTCTCTTCAGCCTGGCCTTTGGCCTTTGGTATTACCTTGTTGTATTCAGACCTGGCCTGATTTATAAGAGTCTCCCTCTCCTGCTGGGCCTGGTTGACGTCGTTGAAGGCATCCTTTACCGGGTCAGGAGGGTTGACATCCTGAAGCACCACCTGTTCTATCCTGATGCCCAGGGAATATTCGCTGCACAGCTCCTGCATCTTCTGGTGTACGCTGGAGGCTATCTCAGCCCTGCCGACGGTAAGCACTTCGTTGACAGTACGGTCACCCACTATCTCCCGCATTGATGCCTCGGAGATGTCACGCAGGGTGGTGACAGGCTCACGTACCTTGAAGAGATACATGTATGGATCCACAATCCGGTACTGTACTATCCACTCTACGTCGGCAAGGTTTAGATCACCCGTGAGCATCAGGGACTCATCAACAGTACCCACCTTGGTATACTCCGACCGAATGCCTGCCTCAACAGTTCTGAAACCGAACTCCTGCTTCTGCTGCCTCTCGACAGCAACCTTGTAGAGCCGTTCAATAACGGGTAGCTTAACGTTCAGTCCCGGCTCCACCTGACGCACATACTTGCCGAAACGTGTGATGACACCCACCTCCTCCGGCCCGATGGTAAAGAGTGAGGTTACGAGCAGGAAGAAGGCGATGAGGGCGATGACAGAATACCGGATATAGAGTCCGTTCTTACCCTTCAGGGAGTAGAAACCTCCCGGTTTGCGAAATGTCTGTGTTGCCAATATGCAGTTGTTTATTGAGTTATAATTTTAATCATTTTTCCTGCCGCCACCTGGTCATTAAGTTCCAGGTTATTCAGCAGTGCAAGCTCCTCCCAAATATCCTGCTTCATGCCGTAGTAGCTGAAGGCGCTGGCAAGGGTGCCCGCGCGCTGGACCCGCTTGACGGCTATCCTCCGGGGTTTGACATTGATCCGGTTGGGGTCGGTAAGATTGGAGAATGTCTTCATCGAAGACTCCATGGTACTGACATAATTATTAAAATCAGCTTCGGTTGATACACCGTGGAAGAGATAGATCAACGACCCGTATTCTATGAAGTATGAGAGGACCATGTTTGTGCTTACTGCACCTGTTGACTGGTCCTTTGCCTGCTGCATGGAAAGGGTGATTATTGAGGGGAGGCCGTTGATGGTTCTCCTTTCTGACCGCTGAAGCTGAAGACCGTAGGCTGCCATTGTGCTGTCGACTGCTGACTGGAGTGTCTTCTGGTTTGCGAGGGTGAACAGTATCAGTGCCCGGCCGTCCTGGGGCTGCACGGTGACCTGTGTTGGCGCATTGGTAAGCTGCCATCCCGGGGGATATGAGAACTTGAACTTAAGCTCCGGATGATAGAAGGTGTTGCCATCGGTGTAGCCCTGCTTGGGGTCTTCGCCATAAATAATGCCGTCAATCAGTTGCAGGTATGAATCCGTGTTAACCTTGTATGACGGCAGCTTCAGGCTGTCCTGCCAGGCCCTGCTGAGCTGCATGACCGCATTGTAACGATCACCCGGATCGGGGTGGGTTGAAAGGAAGGTGGGTACTCCGCCCTGTGAGTGGGCCATGTTCATCTTGTTAAGCACATTGAAGAAGTCAGCCATCTTTGTGCCGTCATAACCCATCCTCGAAGAGTATTCACAGCCAAGGGCGTCAGCCTGCCGCTCGTCGTCACGACTGAAGCTCAGGAACAGCAACTCCATGCCCTGCATGGCATACTGGGCATAGTTGGCAAATTTTTCCGAGGCGATCATTCCGCCGATCAGCAGCAGAGTGCCGAGCTGCTGTTTGGTCTGCTGGCTGACGGAATGGCGGGCGGTAACGTGTCCCATCTCGTGCCCCAGCACCCCCATGAGCTCAGCTTCATTGTTAAACTGGGCCAGAATACCGCGTGTAAGGTATATGAAGCCGCCGGGCACAGCAAAAGCATTTACCACCGGCGAGTCAACCACCTTCACATGGTATTCAAGATTGGGACGATGTGATAGCTTGCCCATCTCGGTGCCTTTTGCCTGCACGAATGACTGGAGACCGGGATCATCATAAACACCGAAGGTGGCCAGCACCTGGGGATCATAGGATACGCCGAGGGCTACCTCCTGGGCTTCCGACATAAGCATGATCTGCCTCTTCCCGGTAACGGGATTAACCGCGCAGGAGACTGCGAGCAGCATTGCTGCTGTGAGCAGTACCAGACCTGACAGGATTTTGTTTCGTCTCATTTTCCGCGTTATGTTAAGTATGGTACGATCGGATCGGTTTGGCTTTGCCTAAAAAAAACGGGTTAACCTTCAAATTTAACGAAAAAACTTATTAAAACAAAAGCCGCCCCGGTGCGGAGCGGCTTTCATCATTTAGTATGAGTCCCGATCTCTCTCTCAGTTGGCTGTAAGGCTGAAGTTCACTAAAGTCCTGTTACCTGCAATGACATTCACCCCTTCGAAGCTTACCGTATCAAATCCGGTCTTGGTGGCTGACACCTTCCATTCACCCGCCGGCACTCCCATGATGGCATAGAAACCCAGTGAGTCAGTAAAGGAGGTGGCCAGAACGGTGTCCTGCTCAACCCATACGGCAGCATCCCGGATAGCGGCATTCGATCCGTCAGTGACCGTGCCTCTTATACAGCCTGACTTTGCCATGTTTGCGGCTCTTACCACGGGCTTAAAGAGGAAGCCGTTGTTGTGGCTCAGGTTGCCCCTGAGGATGAATGACCTTGAAAGGTCTATGTCAAGTAGTATCTCTGAGAGACTCCCTTCAGCGACCTCCAGTGCGGGATTCAGGTGGACCTTTATACCCGTTTGGCTGCCACTGGGCACCTTCAGGCTGTGAATATCATCGGAATCCTTCAGTTTCAGCCCTGCCTCATCTACATAAAGCCTCACCATGTCATAGCTGCCTTCGGGTATCTCCAGGTCAAGCAGTGTCTCTGTGACCCCGTTCCTCAGGTCAATAAGGTCAATGGTGACAGGTTCTTCCGAGAGTGTAATATACTGATAGCCGTCGCTGATACCATCGCCCACCTTCTTGAGCTCTATCTTGACTATTTTGACCGTTGCTGACTCGATGCTGCTGATATCAAACGGAGCATCAGTCACTTTCAATACGAGCCTGCCCTGCTGGTCTTCTGTCTTGTATGACTGGCTGCATGCTGTGGCTATGAGTAGTAGCGCTGCTGCTACCAGGATTGCTGTGAAGTTTTTCATAATCTGTTGTTTTTTGTGGTTTGACTACGGTGATGCAAGGAACAGAAGAAAGATGAAGTTTTAATGAATTTTATCTCCGGAAGATCCTTTCGAGTATTGAGCGCCGGCGTTTTCCGGCCTCCTCGTAAAGTGTCTCATCATCGTCAAAGAGGTCTATCAGCCTGTCAAAGAAGGTCTTTTCCCTGAAGTCAGGGCAGAAGAGTACTGCCTCCAGCTCCGGGGGCAGTTCCGGGAAGGGTACATCTATCTCTTTCATCAGCTCCGGGTTGCGCTCTGCCGTCTTCAGGGTCATAGCCACCAGCGGCAGTGCCAGGGCGCTGCCTGAGCCGTACCTGCCACTGTTGAAGTGCACTGAAGGAGATGAGGCACCCACACGGCTCACCATAACCAGCCCGGGATTGAATGCTGCAAACCATGCGTCGGCATAGTTCTGTGAGGTTCCGGTCTTGCCTGCCAGCGGTAATCTGACATCGTAGACGCTATGAACGGCGGCCCCGGTACCCTCCCTGATGGCTTTCTGAAGCATGGCCCCCATGAGCAGGCTTGAATTCTCAGAGAGAACTCTCTCGTCAGACCGCGGAAACGCATTCTGCCATAGGATATTACCTTTGGAATCGGTGATTGATTTTATAAAGTGGGGTCTCACCGTCATCCCTCCGTTGGCAAATGATGCATAGCCCAGGGCAACTTCCAGGATACTTGCCTCCGCTGTTCCCATGGCCAGTGAAGGGGTGTTGACCAGCGGGAAGGTAAAGCCCATCTTCTTCCACTGCTCTTCCACCTTGTCAAATCCGATGCGCATAAAGAGGCTGAAGGTAGGTATGTTCATCGACTGTGCCAGTGCCCCGGCGAGGGAGTATTTACCGCCGAAGGAGTGGTTGTAGTTTTCAGGGCTCCAGTCCCTGAAGTCTGAGAGTATGACCGAGTCATTTTCGAGATAGAGGCACGGTTCCATCCCGTCTTCGAGTGCGGCGGCGAAGATGACAGGCTTGAATACGGAGGCGAGCTGCCGCCGCGCCAGGATCTGGTCATAGGGCTGCGACCGGTGATCGATGCCGCCGACCCACGCCCTGACGGCACCTGTTGAGGGGTCGAGTGCAAGCAGCCCGGCATGGAGGGTGGTCATCATCTTCCTCAGGCTGTCAGGGACATCCTTCAGGGCTCTCCTCCCTGACGATGTGCTGTACTGCTCATCGAGCCTCTTCTGCATACGCGGCATATGTGAGGCGAAGGCTTCATTGGCTGCCTGCTGCAGAGGAAGGCTGAGAGTGGTGGTGATGATCAGACCCTCTTTTTCAATTTCCCACTCCCTGCTGCGGGAGGGGGTGAGATCCCTCAGGATGCGCCCGGCCTCATTTCGGACCCTGACCATGAAATAGTCGGCGGGACCCGCAAGATCAATCTTGCTGTAGTCAAGTTCCAGCGGCAGCGCACAGAGGGAATCAGCCATATGCCCGTCGAGGTAGCCATACCTCTCCATCTGACGCAGAACAACATTCCTTCGCCTGAGGGCATTGTCGGGATGGAGTCGCGGATTGTAAAGGGTATTGGCCTTGAGCATGCCTATGAGTACCGCAGCCTCCTCTCTCTTCAGCGCGGGGGTGCTCTTGCTGAAATACCTCTGTGAGGCTGCCTCGATGCCGTAGAGGTTCTCGCCGAAGGCGACGGTGTTAAGGTAGAGCGTCACTATCTCCTCCTTGCTGAATACCTTTTCTATCCGCCGGGCCAGAAGCGCCTCCCTGCTCTTGTTCAGGAAGAGAGAGAAGAGGGCATAATCCTTCCTGCCGTACATGTTCTTGGCCAGCTGCTGGGTGATGGTGCTGCCTCCTCCCGAACTGCGGTCGCGAAAAAGAATTGTTTTGAAGATGACCCTGAAGAGGCTCCTGGTATCAATGCCGGAATGCTCATGGAAACGTACATCCTCAGTCGCCACCAGGGCCTCCTCCAGGTGAGCGGGGATCATGTCGTACTCTATGTCCGTCCTGTTCTCCGAGAAAAATTTGCCGATCAGCTCTCCTTCGGCCGACAGCACAACGGAAGCCGTCGCATTCTTGTAGTCAAGCAGTTCTCTTTTTCCCGGCAGCCGTCCGTAAAGTCCTGCATGGACGGAGAGGATGAAAACCAAAGGAATAAGAATAATAATGCCGGCGACAGTCAGGATTATTTTACTCCTCTTATTCATTCCGTGGAGAAAGTATGGTTTGTTTATACATAACAATCCGTAAAATTAGCTTAAATTGTATGGAAAACTGAAACTGTCCTGTCAGCCTGTCAAACCTGATGGATTTTTGTGACAATGGAAGAGAGACTCCTTTACAGGATACATATCACCGGGATGGTGCAGGGTGTGGGCTTCCGCTGGAGTGCTGCCCGTGAGGCATGGAGGAGGGGTATCACGGGGTATGTGAAAAACATGGCCGACGGCAGTGTTTATATCGAGGCTGAAGGCCACAGGGAACAGCTGGCCACCTTTGCAGCCTGGTGCCGTAAAGGCCCCGGCATCGGATATGTTGACAATGCCGACGTGAGCGAATCAGCTGCCGTAGGATATGCGGAATTTCGTATTGAAAACTGAACTTATCAGGAGTGTCAGCGTTACAAACCGGAATATCTTCAATTTTCGTCCGTTGGTCAAAGGGGGACCGATGAACATCAAAATTGATTAGGTGTTGTAAATAATAGGTCATAAATTTGACCATATAAATGCCGGTAACGAGGAGCCGGATTGGAGAGTGGCATCATAATTGCACTTCTTAGCGTATTTAAGCAACCTATGGATAAAGGAACTATCGGAACAGATCCGGACGTTTTTAACGACAAGGCTATCAGGAAGGTAAGCCCCAAGCGACTGTCCCTGCAGGACAGTGGGCTGATGCACCTTTTTGAGGAGCTGGACGTTGAGGTTCGTCAGCATCTGATAGATTACCTTGACCGTATGGGTCTTATCTCGGAATCGGGAGTCCTGGTCATCCCCTCCTCACGTCACTATTTCTATGATGCCGAGGATATGAAGGGGATAAAGACCGTCATTACCCTCAAGCAGCTGAACCACATCAGGGAGATACGTGATTTCCTGAAGCAGATCACCGGACTGCTTCCCGCCAGGAGCAACTTCATAGGCTGTTTCGTAGACAACAGGTCGCAGAACGGCTATTCCGACAAGGAGAACTACCTTGAGAAGCTGGAGAGGGAGAAGGCTGAGGTGTATGAGAACGGCATTGAGTCGAGGATACCCTTCGTAAACCGGATGTACAACTTCATTGATGCCAAGACCAACAGGTACCTGACCAAGAGAGCCGTGGCAAGCTTGCTGAAAGAGGTCGGACTGGAGCTTGTAAGCATGACGGAACTGAACGGTCTGACCTATTTCCACACACAGAAGAACAAGCCGGCAGCATAGGTGCCCGGTTTCTTCCCTTCATTTATCACATTAAATTTCAGAGATCCATGGTCTCCATGAACCAGCACCTTTTTAAGCAACTGGTGATGCGGGTTATCTACTGCTCTGGCAGGAAGAGGGCGTTAAATAACAGCTTGTATGCTCCTTGTGTCGAGGCCCTGAACTGCGGGTTAAAACTGTAGAGGACAAGCTGGCCCCTGCCTTTTT
>CALMRD010000322.1 GCA_937871625.1 uncultured Bacteroidales bacterium
AATACATTGACGTTAAGGTGTTTATATCTGTTAATCTTCATTGCGATCAAGCATTGGTTCGCGGCCCTGAATGTCAAAGCAGGGTCCGGGATATTAATAAATGCGGCCTCTGCAGGTTTTTGAAGAAGCAGACAGGCGATCAGCTCAGAATGCCAACCCTTTTGGATCGCCCGTCCGTTCTTCAACCTCAAAACTAACCTGCATGGTAGTAAAAGCGAATCAGATCGACAAATAGACTACATCCGCCGTAATATGAATAACCCCGTTTGTTGGTTCCAGGTTTGACGTAATGATTGTCCAGCTCTTTTTGGTTCCCTGGTTGATCACCCCCTGGTAACTGGTGTTATGCGAAAGATACATCACCGAGCCGCTCTCTGTCGTATATGCAATCGGGTTGTTACTCTGCAGCAATGCCGGGTCAGTGAAGATCACCTTCTCATTGACGACATGGTATTTGAGTACCGCCTCCAGTGCATCAACAGGTATGGCTGCGATGTTTGCAAATCCGTTGGTCTTCATATATGCCCTGAAGGCACTGTTCCTGGGAACGATGAATGTCCGGACCGCTGTGCCGGAGTAGAGGCTCTGAAGCCCGGTAGCGACAATTGCTTCTTCCATGAGCGATAGGGAGTCGGTGCTCTGAATAAACTCCAGGGCAGTCATATTGAGTTTTCCCCCGGGGTTTCCGTATTCATATTCGTAGTCAGGCTGAATCTCGCATGATGCAAGCATGGCCGAGACGATGAGCGGCACGAACAGCATCTTCAGCAGCCGCATCTTCCTTGAATTTATATTATTCTTTTCCATAGTAAATTTCTTTGATTATTCGTGGCAGCATTGCTAGTTGTAGAAAGGATTCTGCGCCAGATTCGGGTTCTTGTTCAGAGAGTTCTGATGAACAGGCCACTCAAGATTAGCCTCACTGCTGAGGCCGTTGATGGGACCCATTGTTGATATGGCCCTGCCTGTTCTCACCAGGTCAAACCAGCGGTGACCCTCAAAACAGAGTTCAACAGACCTCTCATGCAGAATTGCAGATTCCAGGTCGCCGTACATGGCAATGGCGTCAGCCTCAGTATCGAAAGGAACAAGTCCTGCGCGAACCCTGATGGTATTCAGCAGTGAGAGTGCCTCTGTCTTGTTGGCCTCTCCTCCTATCTTGTTGAGGGCTTCTGCTCTTAAAAGCATTATGTCAGCAAGCCTGGTAAGTACGATGTTCTGTTTTGCAGGCGTGGCAACCTCGTCGCTCTCGCCCCTGCCAAGGTATTTCCAGATGGCCTTGGGGTCAGCGGGGACCATGTCGTAGACAAAATCCTCCCTCAGGTCGCCCTCCTCGATGGATTCTTTCCATTTGACAGAGGGAGTGTAGATTGCATAAGATCCGATGGCGTAGAGGATCCTCAGCCCGTTGGTTTCGGTGTCGTTGTAGCCAACCTCAAAGATGCTCTCCTTGGAATAGCTTGCCGAGAAGATCTTGCCCCAGTCTGCGATGGCGACAAGGCTGTAGAGCGAATTCGACATCACAAGGGCCGAGCTGGCTACTGCCTCCGAATACTTGTGTCTCCACATATAAACCTGTGTGAGGAGGGCATTGGCACTCCCTTTGGTGAACATGATACGGTCATTGTTGCTGTTGAACTTGTCGACACAGTTGGCTGCAGCATACTTCAGGTCCTCTTCAACCTGGTCAAGTATTACCTCCTTGCCGCTCTTTGATATGAAGATATCCTGGTCACCGGAGGTATAGGGTTCAGTAATGAAAGGAGCGTCGCCCCATACCCTTGCCACATAGAAGTAGGCCAGGGCCCTGAGGGCGCGTGCCTGCCCTATCAGTTGCTTTCCTGTTGCATTGTCTTCCTCATATACATCAGGGATGTACCTGATGGCATAATTGGCCCTGCTGATCATACGATAGAGAGCCGACCAGTCAGCCGAGGAGGCCGTGGCGGTCATGTTGTTCGACAGGAGAGTAAGTGACTCCCCCGTCTGAGCAGTCTGCACATTGTCAGCCCTGCCTTCGCCCCAGTAGCAGAAGTTGTAACTGAAGACTGACTGTGCTGCATCATAGATCCCATAAACCCCTGACTGTGCATCAGCCGTTGTTTTGTAAAACCCTGAAGCCGAGAAGCTGCTGACGGGATCCTTGTCAAGGATATCTGTACATGCTGTCACCTGCAGCATTACGATAACCGCTATAGCTGTTTTTAAATATTTCAATTTCATATCCGTCTTTTTTTTAGAATTCCATATTGAGACCAAATATTATTGTTCGGCTCTGAGGATAAGCACCATCATCTACCCCTACCTGTAGTCCGCTATAAGAGTTTACTTCCGGATCATAACCGGTGTAATGGGTGAATGTTAGAAGGTTCTGTCCGGTGACGTATGCACGGAGCCTGCTTATGCCAGCCCTGGTTGTCAAAGCTGACGGAATCGTATAGGACAAAGTCACATTCTTCAATCTCATGTATGATCCGTCTTCGACCCACCTGTCTGAAACCCTGAGATACTCATTCCTCTTCGGGTCATTACGCACAGGCGCCGGGTAGTCAGTTACATCTCCCTGCTCCCTCCACCTGTTGAGCGCATCGGTGGAGACGTTATTATAGGCGAATACCCAGTTCCTCATGCTGTTGAGGTTACTGTAGATGTCATTGCCATAGCAGAACTGCAGGAAGACATTCAGTGAGAAGTTCTTATACGAGAAGTCATTATTGAGTCCGCCGGCGAAAATGGGCTGAGCGTCACCAATGATCTGCTTGTCCTCATCGTTGATGACATTGTCATTGTTGAGATCATCCCAGATAGGATCACCGCCAATGAAGGGCTTGCCGGCAGAGGAGCCGAACCTGACATCGTTTACATTATCCTCATCACGTGAGTAGACACCGAGGAACTTCCATCCGTAGAAGGTTCCGATAGGTTTTCCTTCCTGGAGTATATGGTAGGTTCCGTTCTGGATGTATCCGTTGGTAAGAACGTCATCGGGAAGGTCAACAACCATGTTTTTATTGAACCCGATGTTTAAGCTGGTGGTCCACTGGAATTCATTGTCGATATTATGCGTGATCACTGAGAATTCCATCCCTTTGTTCGATATGTCACCTATGTTTTGCGTTAAATACCCAAAGCCTGTCGTTTCAGGAATTGGAACAGCAAAAAGCAGGTCAGAGGTGTTCTTGATATAGAAATCGCCAATGAAGCTCACGCGGTTGTTGAACATTGAAAGGTCAATACCAAGGTTATACTGAGTTGTAACCTCCCACTTGAGGGCCTGGTTAGGCATCACTGTAGGAGCTGCACCCGAGTATGTCAGGTAGTTGGTTCCTATTGAGAACTCACCGCCGGAGACGTAGTTTGGAATTGATTCATTTCCACCCTGGCCTATGCTAAGTCTTAATTTACCGTCGGTCAGGAATCCCAGACCATCAGCAAACGACTCATCGGAGAACCTCCAGGCAGCCGAGGCTGAAGGGAAGTAGCCAAACCTGTTTTCAGCACCGAACCTTGACGATCCGTCTGCCCTGAGGTTGGCTTCTGCCAGGTATTTACCCTTGTAGTTGTATGTTACTCTCCCGAAGAATGACATCATCGAATGCTCGTCAGTCCTGTTGACTGCCTGGTTGGAGATTGTGCCGGCACCGTTGAGTGTCCTGATGTTGTCACTGACAAAATAGAGTCCGTCAAGACCTGTCGTTTCCAGTTTCCAGTCCTGCATGCTGAACCCTGCCATGGCAGAGATCTCATGAGACTCACCTAATCTGGTATTATAAGTAAGGTAGTTCTCATTGGCCCATGTCATATTTGTTATGGCCCTTACGGCACCCCAGTTGTAACCTGCACGGTAGTCAACAGTAGTCGGATAGAACTCATCCTCCTTCATTGTGATGTAATCTATGCTCAGACTTGTTCTGAACATCAGACCTTTCATTATATCGTATTCAAGATATTGGTTTCCGATGACCCTGTTGGTTACATTCAGGTGTGTGCACTCTTCGGCCATAGCGACAGGATTTCTCTTACCGTTGAAATAATTTATGGGTGATCCGTCAGGATAGGTAAGTGAATATATCGGTGGTCTGACAAGGATTGACTGCACGAGGCTCAGGTTTCCCGTACCGCCGGCATTTATCCTGTTGTTTTTGCCGTTGGTAAAAGAGATGTTCTGGCCTATGGTAATCCTGTCGGAAACTTTAAAGTCGGTGTTCAACCTTGAAGTGATCCTCTTGTAATTAGAGGCAAGGAAGATACCGTCCTGATCCAGATAGGAGGTGCTGAACGCATACTTTGCTGACTCATTACCGCCCTGTACACCCAGTTCGACCTGGTGCTGCCAGGCCTTTCGGTACATCACGCTCTGCCAGTCAACATCGCCGTTGTTCATGGGGTTGAGAGAGTCGATAGCCGTCCAGTGAGGTTCTGAAGGTGTTGTGGCATTGTTGTAGCGGTCGAGGTTTTTGTAGGTATCGATGATCACCTGACGCCACTGTTGTGCATTGAGCACACCCAGATGGCGGGTTATCTCGCTGATACCGCTGAAGTAGTTGAGGGTGACGGTTGCTTTTCCCTCCTTGCCTCTCCTGGTGGTAATAAGGACGACGCCGTTGGCGGCCCTTGATCCGTAGATGGCTGTTGAGGCAGCATCCTTAAGAACCTCGATGGATTCTATATCACCGGGGTTAATATCCGCCAGAGGGTTAAGGCCGTGCTGGTCATAACCGTTAAGTGAGGTGAGGCTGGTTGACTCTACCGGAACGCCATCGATAACATAGAGAGGGTCATTGCCCGAGTTGAGGGATGAGTAGCCTCTCACCCTGACGGTAATACCGTCACCCGGGGCACCGGAGTTGGAGGTCACAACCACACCTGAGGCGCGTCCCTGCAGTGCCGAGAGCACATCCTTGACAGGTGCATTTTCAAGGCTGGCTGCACTAATTGAAGAGATTGACCCGGTGAGGTCTCTCTTCTTCTTGAAGCCATAGCCTACCACCACCAGCTCTTCGATCATTGTCACATCGCTCTGCATTGCCACATTGATGACTGTCCGTGATCCGACGGTCACCTCCTGTGAGGCATAGCCCACGGAGGTAAACTGCAGTACGGTGCTGTTTGACGGCACATCGATGCTGTACGATCCGTCGGGGTTCGAGGCCACTCCCGTGGTGGTACCCCTGATCACTATGGTCACCCCTGGCAGTGCCTCACCTGAAGTAGCGTCGGTGACCATGCCCGTGACCTTTTTCTGCTGGAGGGTGAGTGATGCTGATGCGGCAGCGCTGAATGTCATCACTGCTGTAAGCATGATCACCAACCCGGACAGCAGAATCGGTTTCTTCCGGCCCCAATCTGACCGGAAGATCACGTTTGCTTGCTTTTTTTTCATAATTTTGAGAGTTTTAGGGTTTGAATGAAATCCTGACACAGACCTGCTCCCGGGAGGTATCCTCAAATCTGCCCGGGGGCGGTTTTGTTTATCGGCTTTAGTTAATTCACTGTTATATAATATCTTAACGAAATAGGCTTTCTTCCACAGATCAAATTTATGACAATAAATATCAAAAAGCAAACGTTTGCGTAAATATTTGTTATAAAACATGAATTTTTACCAATACGGTCGTGACGGGGCACTATCCGGCCTGGCATTCCGAGATAAGATATCATACATATTTAATTATTATACTGCTATTTAATATATATGTATATGTTGAATCTCAAATTTTATTTATCTTTGCATTACAGATCAAACGTTTGCATTTTGAAATTGAACTAACTTTATGCCATGCCCGGCACAAGAGTAACCATAAAGGATTTGGCGAAAAGGATGAACCTTTCCGTCTCCACCATCTCCAGGGCGCTGCACAACCACCCCAGCATAGGAGCCGAAACCACCAGGGAGGTGTGGAAGCTGGCCAAGCAGCTCGGATACTTCCCCAACTCCGTGGCATCAAACCTCCGGCGCAGAAAGACCAATATGATCGGGGTGATTGTACCCCGGATCGATATTACCTTCCATTCATATGTCATCAGCGGTGTGGAAGAGGTAGCCTACAAGCTGGGGTATAATGTCACCATTTACCAGTCGAGAGACTCCCTGGAAAGAGAGATAGCCATCACCACAATCCTTCAGACAAACATGGTGGCCGGCATAATAGCCTGCCTTGCCCTCGAAACCCAGAACTGCAGCCACTTCTCAAGATTCAACAGCCTGAAGGTGCCGCTGGTGTTCTATGACAGGGTGAGTAACGACCTTGAAGCCAGCAAGGTGATCATTGACGACTTCGATGCCGCCTTCAGGGTGACGCAGCACCTTATTGATACGGGCTGCAGAAAGATTGCCCACATAGCCGGCTGCCAGACAACCTCGATCTTTGCCTCCAGGCTGGAGGGCTACAAGGCGGCCCTTCTCAGGAACAATCTCGCATTCGACCCGGCAATGGTCTATTGCACCTCAAACCTTACCTATGAGGAGGGAGCAAAAGGCGCCAGGAAACTCCTGAAACTGCCGGAGCTCCCTGACGGCATCTTCTGTGCCAACGACTATACCGCCATCGGGGCCATACAGGTGATAAAGAAGGCAGAGCTGAAGATCCCTGACGACATAGCCGTCGCCGGCTTCAGTAACTACCCGGTCTCAACCATTATCGAACCGGCCCTGACCACCATTGACGACCGGGCGTTCGAGATGGGCAAGACCGCTGCCCGGATGCTGATACGGCAGATAGAGGAGAGGGATGCAAACATAGCCTCCGAAACAATCGTCCTCAGAACTGACCTGATAGTGCGCGAATCAACCAGGAGAGAGCCGGCCCGGCCCTGAAAAGTACCTGCATCATCTACTTATCTGCATTATTTAGCCACCTCTTGTACCTTGTTAAATTATTTTTCATACTTTTACGCCGCTTTCTGAAAATTTGCACACACCACTATAAAATGTGTAATTAAAACCCAGACTCATGAAAAAGATTCTTTCTGTTTTTTCAGCTCTGCTGGTAACCGGAACACTCCTTGCCGGAGGACTGGTTACCAACACCAACCAGAGTGCCCAGTACATCAGGCTGCTCAGCCGCAACGCCTCAACCGACGTAGATGCAGTCTATTATAACCCCGCCGGCCTTACCAGGCTTGCTCCGGGCTTGCACTTCGGGATCAACAACCAGACCATCGGGCAGGGCAGGTCGGTAATGACAACCTATCCCTACCTGCACGGCGCACCTGACAGGGAGTTCGCCGGCACCGTCAGTGCTCCCTTCTATCCGAGCATCTATGCTGCGTATAATACAGGCAAGATAGCCTTCTCTCTCGGGTTTAATCCTGTCGGCGGCGGCGGCGGCGCCACCTATGACGAAGGGCTGGCTATGATTGAGATGCCCATCTCCGACCTCGTGCCTCTGCTCGAGTCGCAGGGGGCACAGGACTACCGCCTGGAGACCAACTTCGTGGGATCATCAATTTTCTACGGCTTCCAGGGCAACGTATCCTATAAGATAAATGACATTATCTCCGTCTCCGCAGGCGCACGCTATGTGATGGCACGCAACACCTACGAGGGCAAACTGGAAAACATTGAGCTCAACATGGGCGGCACCTGGCTGCCGGCCAGCACAGTCTTCACCAACATTGCCAGCCAGCTCTCCAGCATCGTGGCCATCCCGGCTACCGTGGCTCCCATCATCACCGGCGGTGGTGGCGACTTCACCCTTGCTCAGCTGGAAGGAGCCGGCTACCTTACATCTGTACAGAGGGCAGGCATTGAGGCCGGCCTTGCCGCCATTGGCGTCCCGGCAGCAAACATACCGGTAATGACGCTGAACCAGATCAGCGGAACCATAACAGGAGCCACGCCTGCACTCAACACACAGATTGCCTCTGCCACTGCCACTTCATCGGTCATGGTGGACCAGCAGGCCGATGTGCTTCAGACAGGCTCGGGCATAACCCCCATCCTCGGCGTCAACCTGACATTCGCAGACATCGTCAATGTCGGTATCAAGTATGAATTTGTCACCAAACTGAGGGTAATCAACGAGACCACCTCCGACTTCACAACCGGCATCAACCCCGAGACGGGAGCCCCGATAACCATGTTCCCCGACGGAGCCGAGACGATCAATGACATGCCAGCCATGCTCGCAGTGGGAGTGGAAGTAAGGCCGATGGAGAGGTTTATGCTCACCGGCAGCGTCAACTACTACTTTGACAAGCCGATCGACTATGACGGCAGCGCCGACAGGGAGGTCAACATGATCGACAAAAACTTCATGGAATATGCCTTCGGCCTCGAGTACGGGTTCACAAAGAACATCCGCGCCAGTGTCGCCTATGCCGGCACCAGTACCGGTGTGAACCTGAACTACCAGGATGAGCTCAGCTACAGCCTTAACACCAGCACCTTCGGTGGCGGTTTTGGATTCCGCATCACCCCGATGATCGACCTGAACCTCGGTGGTATCTATACTATCTACCAGGAGGGAAGCAAGAGCACCAGCCGCCCCATGACCGGCATGAGTTCAGTTAACATACCCTTTACCGAGACTTACAACAAGAATACCTGGGTTGTCGCCCTGGGCGTCGACCTCCATTTTTAAGACTGACCAACCTATGAAAACCAGGAGGGTGT
>CALMRD010000323.1 GCA_937871625.1 uncultured Bacteroidales bacterium
TTGTCAGTGATAACGCTGATATCGGCCTCAGTGTCCAGGCCGATTGACATCTCACCTATCATGCCTGTCTCACCCTGTTGAAGCACAATGGTCTGACTGCTCACCATATCGGGGGTGGCAAGGAAGGCTGCCACAGGTACTCCGTCCGGAGTCTCCTCCACATGTCTGACAGCACCCGGAATGAATCTATCCATCTTTAGTGTTATCTCTTCATCCCCGACCCTGAGACTCTTTGTAAAGCGGTGGCTGCGTCCGCCTGTAAGATCTACCGGTGTTGAGTGGCTGTTCAGCAGATTGCCTTCAGGGTCACTCACCTCAAACCTCACTTCATTTCCCGATGAGTAGGTCTGTGCGGTGGTTTCACCCTCCCTGATGTGCATCATGCCATCATAGCCGGTATATCTTGTTATTGCTGCTCCGATGACCATGACAATGAAGGCGGCATGGAACAGCATCACCGTCAGTTTTTCTTTTCGGTACAGTTTGAAGGTAACTATCTGGCCTGACAGATTGACAACCAGTAGCAGAAAGATCAGCTCAAACCATCGGGTATTGTAGATCAGTGTCCTTGCGCTCTCCGGGCCGAAGTCGTTCTCAATGAATGTGGCAACAGCCATCGCAATGGCCAGCACAATGAACAATATGCCCATCAATGCGGGCGTAAACAGAAACCTGATTGTCTTCATGAAACTGATTTGTATGCAAAACTAGCCCTTTTCGGAGATAACGCGCAATTTGTCCTTGTTAAGGATCCTGACTGAGCGAGGCATTGACATGATTATCTTTTCATTCTCGAGCTCTCCCATGATCCTGACGACGCTCTCCTTGGCCATATTTGTCATCTCGCCGATCTCCTGACGTGTCAGGAGCATCTCATAATCATCCGAGTGAAAAACCTCATCCGCAAAGTAAAGCAGTGCCTCCGCCAGTCTGCCATGCATCTTCTTCTGGGTAAGATTTAAGATCTTCTGATGCATCCGGAATGCCTTCTCACTGAGATCCTCAATAAACCCAATGGCAAATGCAGGATTACCGGCAATGATCTTTCGGATTACGTCGAAACTGATGAAACAGGCCTGTACATGGGTTATTGCAGCGACTGAATAGATGTAGCGCGAATTGACATGGACACCGGGGCCGGCCAGTAAAGTAGAGTGTTCGGCAAGATTTATAAGCAGGTTTCTGCCCGAGTAACCTTCCATATAGACTTTTGCCAGTCCGGAGGTGAGAAAAATAGCATTTGATGAAGGGGATCCCTGTTTGATTATTATCTCGGAAGGATTAAAACTGGCCTCATATCGGTTTTTGTTTACAAGCTCCAGCTCTTCCACAGACAGACCCCTGAAGTTGGACCAGCACCTGTCGCAGGACTCACAACCTGAAATAACATTTTCGCTATACATAAGGTCGAAGATTTAACAGACAAATCTAACCAGTAACATTATCAGCAAGCAGAAACTGTAATATATATCATAATCAGCTGTGACTTATATCAATCTGTTACCTCTTACTTATCAATCTGTTGTGATTGAAATATCAATGGCAAACCGTGAGCATCGATTGAGGGTCTTGCTACCTTTCAGACAAGAAAAATATGCAGAACCCAGATCTGAAGGACCGGCGTTTCGAAGAGCACGAACAAGATATCAGAAGAACCAAAAATAACTGGAATACCATCATCAATGTCAATTAAACCAAACGTAATGAAAAGAGACTATAACCTTATCGCTATCCTGATTGGTGCAGTTATGGTAATCTCTTCCTGTGAGGGCCCCATGGGTCCGATCGGTGAGGAAGGTGAAAAAGGCGACCAGGGCGATGCAGGAACAACGCTTGCCTGTGCCGATTGCCATAACAGCAACAGCCAGATGACAGCCTTTACTGCCCAGTGGCAAGAGTCAACCCATGCCAGGGGAGGCAATGCTGCCTACGCGAACCGGACCGGGTGCGTACAGTGTCACACAAGCCAGGGCTTTCTCGAATATATAGCCGAAGGTTCGACAGCAGACATCGCCGTACCTCAGAATCCGATGCAGATCAACTGCCTCACCTGCCACGAGATCCACGAAACGTTCTCCACTGACGACTGGACTCTTACGAAGCCCGGGGCTCAGACACTCGAGGTCAAGTATGCGGGTGCCGATGTCGTATGGAATAAGGGGACAAGCAATCAGTGCGTCTTCTGCCACCAGTC
>CALMRD010000324.1 GCA_937871625.1 uncultured Bacteroidales bacterium
CCGTCGCCCGCCAGCTCGTCGAGGAAGAGGTAAATGCCTCCGTCGGCCACAGGTTCGGGGATCGACTGCGCAGAGCCTGTGAGGCCGCCACACAATAAGAGTATTGTTAATAAAGTTATTACGTATGTTGAATAGTTCACTGAATCGGGTTTTTACAAAGATAACGCTTGAGTGACATTTGCATTGTTCTGTCTGAAAACTTAGGGGGATATGAATAAAGGACGATTTCGGGTTTACACATTATCAGCTGACATTCTTATACTTACGCTGTCGTATGTGTTTATGACAATGCTCAAGCCGGCGGGGTTGAAGGCGTATATACCTTCGCATCTCACCTTCTTCATCGTGCTGGCGCTGCTGTGGCTCATCGTTTCTGTCGTCTCCGGGAAGATAGGCCGCGGGCATATTATCAACCTCCGCACGCTCTTTACCCACGTGCTGGCATCGAACCTCACCGCGACCGGCATTGCGGCACTGCTGCTGTTTGCCTCGCGCGATCTCGGCTATTCCAGGCAGGTGGTGTTCGGCACGGCCCTCACCGCCACATTGCTGGAGCTGGTGTTCGGCACTCTCTACCTGGCCTTCAGGAGGGCACCGCTGCTGCAGCCTGCCCCCGAGCTGCTGACGGAGAGGGAGATGGTTGCACGGGCACATGCCGCCGCCAACGACACTGAGGTCACCCCCGACCCGCAACTGACGATACGCCTCCAGGAGGGATGCTCACGCGAGCGTGCCGAGGCACTGTCGGCCATGATCAGCACCGACGAGACATCACGGCTGGCAATAGTCTCAACAGGGGAGGCCTTTAACATACAGAACCTTGAGAAGGGCGATTACACCTGCATCATCAACCTGAAGCCCATCAACAGCATCAGGAAGCTCGACAAGTTCCTCGACACCGTCAACGGGAGGCTGTCCGGCGACGGCATCTTCCTCTGCTCGGTGGAGACGCTGGAGCAGCGTGCACAAAGACTGCGTCAGAAGTATTCGCCCGTGATCTATTTCCTCATAGCCATACCCGATTTCTTCATCAACCGTGTGACACCACGTCTGCGCCTCACCAGGGGCCTCTGGGAGTTCTTCACCGGCGGTGCCAATCCGCCCTTCTCCAGGGCCGAGGCGCTGGGACGTCTCTGTCGCGCCGGCTTCTCCATCAGGCAGGAGAGGTTTGCAGGCAACATGCTGTGCGTCAAGGCACAGCGCAAGACCGAGCCGGCACATGCCAACGGCAACGGCTACGGGTTTATAATAGCCCTGCCCCGCGTGGGGCGCGACGGCCATCTGTTCAATGTCTACAAGCTGCGCACCATGCACCCCTACTCGGAGTATATCCAGGATTATATCTATGATCTCCATGACCTCGCCGAGGGTGGCAAGCTGAAGCACGACTTCCGTGTCACCACCTGGGGAAGGTTTGCACGGCGCGTATGGCTCGATGAGCTGCCGATGCTGTACAATATCCTCCGCGGCGATATAAAGATATTCGGTGTGCGTCCGCTGTCGAACCATTACTTCAGCCTCTACAACGATGACATCCGCGACCGGCGCATACAGTACAAGCCCGGCCTCCTGCCCCCCTACTATGCCGACATGCCGGCAGGTCTCGATGCCATCCAGCTCTCGGAGAAGAAGTATTTCGATTCCTGGGACAAGAACCCGGTAGGCACAGATATCAGGTACTTCGCACGGAGTGTTTACAACATTGTCTTCAGGAGCGCGCGCTCCGCTTAGGTCTGAAGGTCTGAGGTCGGATGTCTGAAGGTCGTACGTACTAAAGTTATCCGGATAATTTGGACCTTGAGACCTTGAGACCTTTGAGCTTCATACCAAAAAAGGCCACCAGATAACCAGTGACCTTTAGACCTTCAGACTTTCAGACTTTCAGCCTATTTCTGTTTCAGCTTAGCCTCCATGCAGAGAGTGGCGTGGGGGACGGCGCGGAGACGCTCCTTGC
>CALMRD010000325.1 GCA_937871625.1 uncultured Bacteroidales bacterium
CATTCATGACCTTCCCTCTGATGGTCGCTGGAATACTTCCCAAACTCATCAGGATTGCCTATGATAATAACATCGGCAAGATCCCTGCCCGGACTGATATATGAAGAAGCTTGAAAGGGCAGGAAAACAAAGGAATGTTTATCGATCACTATATAGGAAAGATTGCATAGCTTGCTAACCGAAGAGAGAGCATCCTCAAGCCTGAGACCGCTGAATGAGCTCTTGATTTTCTTATTTTCAAACCACTCCGGGTTATAGAATATATATATTGAATCCCTCTCCATAAGCTTACTGAAAAAAGTCTTATATGAAATGTATGTGGATGTGTCAGGCATAGAAGGCGTTATTGTCTGCCCGGGCAATAATTCCACATAAGAAAATAAAATGAAGCAAAGGGCTATTACTTTTATAAATGAAAAATTGAACATCGTCTCAGGAGTTGAATTTCTTTGAGAACTCCACACTCAGTTCCTCCCTGCTGACAGGCTTTCCGTGACCCGGGAGGAAGCTCTCACAACCCGTTTCAATAATCCTTCCCCAGCTCTTCAGCAGAAGATCCACATCATCGGCAAAGGGAGGAAATGGTTTGCCGGGCATGGTGCCGATAATTGAGTCGCCGGCAACCGCCATAACGTCGTCAATGACAACCGTTGAGCCTCCAGGCGAATGACCCGGAGTGTGAAAAATGTAACCGTTGATCCCAAACCGGTTCAGGTCAAACCTCTCTTTGAAAACGTGGTCAGCATGGCACGGGTCATACCTGAACATTGTGGTGACCTTCTTACCCAGGCTTGCCAGTCCCCTGGTGACAGCATGAGTACCTTCAGGAATAGGGGTGTCACCCGCTGCCAGATACCCTCTCTCGGCCTCCTGGACAACCACCTCCGCACCATACTCATGCGCCAGCCAGGCAGCATTGCCAGCGTGGTCAAAATGCGTGTGAGTCAGAATAACTGCTTCAGGAACGAGTGCCTTACGCTCCAGGGCATGCTCTATCCTTGCCCTGTCAAACGAAATGCCCGTATCAATGATTATCGTACGGCTGTTGCGCGTCACCACCCAAATATTGCACCGGGCAGGGGTCAGCCTGAAGATTACAGTTCCGTGAGGTGTTGTGAAAGGTCCCATGAGGTTACTAAGATACTAATGTCTGTGCATGCTATTTATCATTCCATAATACTAATCTCATAAAATAGATTAAATTTATATGTCATTCAGATGGTCATGAGCCCTTTACCCATTTATCAGGTTGATGCCTTCACCTCTGGTCCGTTTACCGGAAACCCTGCTGCCATATGCCTGCTCTCCGGATGGCTGTCTGATGACATGTTGCAGAAGATCGCAATGGAAAACAACCTGGCAGAGACTGCGTTCATCGTGCCACAGAACAATGAATGGCTTATCAGGTGGTTCACTCCCGCCCTGGAAGTTGACCTCTGCGGTCATGCCACCCTGGCATCAGCACATGTTGTGATGAAAATATTATATCCTGAAATGCAGGAGGTAGTCTTCCGGTCTCAGAAGATGGGGTCCCTCACCGTCCGCAAAAGAGGAGATATCCTGGAGCTCGATTTTCCTTCAGACCCGCCGCGCAAGTGTGACATGCCTGTATTGATTGCCGGAAGTCTGGGTATAGAGCCACTGGAAAGCTATTTGGGAAGAAGTGATTACCTTCTTCTGTACGAAAGTGAAAATGATATCATAAGCCTTCAGCCTGACTTCAGAAGCCTTGCGAAAGCCGACGGCAGGGGTGTTATTGTGACAGCTCCCGGGTCAGATGTTGATTTTGTTTCAAGGTTTTTTGCTCCGCAGTCAGGGATAGACGAAGATCCGGTAACTGGTTCAGCACACACTACACTGACACCATTCTGGGCTTATCGATTGGGAATCTTGTCACTGAAAGCCAGACAATTATCTTCCAGAGGGGGGTATCTTGAGTGTTCTCTGAATGGTGAACGAACATATATATCAGGACGTACTGTCCTTTACTTGCAGGGGGAAATATTTATCTAAATCACAAAGACATGAGAAAGTCAATTTCTTTACGGGTCATCGTGCCAGCCCTTGTGGCTGTTATCGTCATTATTGCCGGTTCAGGCTGCACAAAAGATAATGGTAAGCCGGATGTCTTTTCAGATGAGTATGTCGTTTTTGCATGGAATGATCTTGGCATGCACTGTCTTAATCCCACCTATGATAAGGCTGTGATCCTGCCTCCTTACAATAACCTGACAGTTCAGGTTGTAAAGAGAGGCAATCCTCCTCAGATTGTAACAGATGACATTACGGTAGAATATAACCTCGTGGGTAACACAACATCATACGGCAAACGTGAGTATGGAGGTTTCTGGGATAATATAACCGCCCTGTTCGGGTTCGCATCCCTGGAGCATGATATGGGGTTGACAGGCAATAAGCTCAGTGGATTAATGGTTGCTGCTTCCGGACATTTTGAAGCCACAGGGATACCTGCCGTTCCCGTAAATGACCTGGGAGTCTGGGACCCCCTGCAGGTAGCCGAGATAAGAGTGAAGGACGCATCCGGGAAGACGGTTGCATCTACACGAGCCACCGTGCCAACATCAGATGATATCAATTGTGCCAAATGTCACGGCACAGATGCCTTTAATGATATCCTTGTTAAGCATGACGATGAAAACGGCACTACCCTGTGGCAGTCAAAACCTGTGCTCTGTGCGCAGTGCCATGGCAGCCTGGCTCTCGGCAAGGAGGGACGGGGTACATCGGGAAAATACTTCTCTGAAGCTATCCACGGTTCCCATTCTGACAGAGGGGCATCATGCTATGACTGCCACCCGGGTAATACCACAAAATGCAATCGCAGCGCAAAACATACTGCCGCTGACGGCAACTGCACAAGATGCCACGGCACCATGACAGATGTTGCAGAATCGACGAAAACAGGACGTGTGCCCTGGGCTGATGAACCCTCATGCTCATCATGCCATACGGGAGTGACAGATGTTGGCTCTGTTTCAGAACTATACAGGAATTCGTCAGGTCACGGTAACATGATGTGCTCGGCATGTCACGGCAGCCCGCATGCAATGGTACCTTCACTGAAAGATGTTGATAACTATCAGGCAATGCAGTACCAGCCATACAGCAAATCCCCAAAAACACTGGGCAGTTGCGGCGCTTGCCACAGCAGTTCAAGAGGTGAAGATGACCTCGAAGAATACTCTGAGGTACATGGTGGCAGTAAACCTGAAAAAGAAAACGGATGCTTTATCTGCCATACATCTGTTGAAACTGTCATAAGCAGGTGGCCTCACAGTTTCACCTGGAAAAACAGCAACTAACAGGTTAACTGGATTATACATTAAATTTCACAAGGGCACTTAAGCTTTGTGCTTAAGCGCTATTTCAGTTTTTGAAATCGATGCAAAAAAGGTTAAGTTTGCCGACGAATTTTGCAATCATGACAAAAAAAGATGCCGTTCATCCCTACGGGGAGAAGCAGAACCAGTTTGACAGACGCTACCTGCGAATGGCAGCCATATGGTCAGAGAACTCCTACTGCGAGAGGAGAAAAGTGGGTGCTCTCATCGTGAAAGACAAGATGATAATCTCTGACGGCTACAACGGTACCCCGGCAGGATTTGAAAATGTTTGCGAGGATGAGAATAATGTGACCAAACCTTACGTTCTACATGCTGAAGCCAACGCCATAACGAAGGTTGCCAGGTCAAACAACTCAAGTGAGAACGCCACACTGTATATCACTGACTCACCCTGCATGGAGTGCGCCAAACTTATAATACAGTCGGGCATCAGGCGTGTTGTATACAGTAACCAGTACCGCAACCTCGACGGCATTGAACTGCTGAAACGGGCAGGCATTGAGCTTGTTTATATCGACACTGCAAAAGATGAAAATGAATTATAACAGAGCGTACCTCCCGCTGATAATCTCGGCAGCCGTTGCCGTCGGACTGATCATCGGGTTTTACATGCCCCATCCCCAGAACGGACTCTATACAAATTTCCCTCCCTCGAACGACAAGCTGAGCAGGGTACTTGACATTATCGAATCTGATTATGTTGATACGATAAGTCGTAATGCCCTCGTGGAAGAGGCCATCCCTGTCATGTTACGAAAGCTCGACCCCCATTCAGTATATATACCCGCAACTGACCTGGCAAGGGCCAACGAGCCGCTGCAGGGTAACTTCGACGGTATTGGTGTCTCATTTAACATGCTCACTGACACGGTATTGATAATCAGCACCATCTCGGGAGGACCGTCCGAGAAAGCCGGAATACTTGCCGGAGACAAGATAATCCGGGTCAACGACTCCCTCATAGCAGGCAGGAGCATTCCTGATGAAGAGATCGTCAAGATGCTAAAGGGTCCCCGCGGTACAAAGGTCGAACTGAAAATAGAACGCAAGGGAACCGACACATTGCTGCCATTCACCATCACACGCGACAAGATACCCATCTACAGCGTTGATGTAGCCTACATGATGTCCGACGATGTGGGATATATTAAAATCTCAAATTTCGCCCTGACAACCCACGAAGAGTTCAAAAAAGGAGTAAGCGAGTTAAAGCAACAGGGTATGAAGAAGCTCATCCTCGACCTGCGGGGTAACTCCGGGGGAGTGATGGATGCCGCCACCATGATCGCCGATGAGTTCCTTCCGGAGGGTAAGCTCATCGTCTACACCATGGGAAAATCAACAGCACGCCAGGATATAACGGCCACCTCGCGGGGCGATTTTGAGGAGGGTGAACTGGTTGTACTGATCGATGAGTGGAGCGCCTCAGCCAGCGAGATACTCGCCGGTGCAGTCCAGGATAACGACCGCGGTACCATCATCGGCAGACGCTCATTCGGCAAGGGACTGGTCCAGGAACCCGTAATGTTCCGTGACGGATCGGGAATGAGGCTCACCATTGCCCGTTACTATACCCCTACCGGAAGATCGATACAGAAACCCTATGACGAGGGCATCGATAAATATTATGAAGATCTCGGCAACAGGCTTATGCGCGGTGAATTTGAGGAGGCAGACTCGATCAGGATGGATGATTCCCTCCGTTTTACCACCCCCGGAGGACGTATCGTCTATGGCGGCGGGGGAATTATGCCGGATATCTTCATCCCGATTGACACAACAGGTATCTCTGACTACTTTCTTGCCATCAGAAACTCCGGGCTCATATACAGATTTGCCCTGAAGTTCACGGAGGATAAGCGTGATGCAATGAAGAAATTTGAAGACCTGGAATCACTTGACAGGTGGCTTACGGCCCAGGACCTGACTTCACAGTTCGTCAGGTTTGCAGAGCAGAACGGCATCCCTCCCAACAGGCAGCAGATAGCCGTATCTAAGGATATAATCCATGTTCAGCTGAAGGCATATATCGCACGCAATATGCTTGACAACAAAGGCTTCTACCCTATCTGGCAGGCTATTGACAGAACACTCCTCGAAGCCCTTGAATATCTCCAGGGCATCTGATCAATCCTGATACCGACTGATCCGGTGCGAAAAGCATTTATTGCTGATCACTCCGGTATCCGGCTGTTCCATCAGACAAAACGCTCATTGGCTGAAATCACCCATGCTACCAGCTTATCCGGCTGGCGAAATCGGTTATCAGCTGAACTGACCTTTCCGTCTCTTCAATGAACCCCAGGTGACCTGAATTCTCCAGTATCACCACCTCAGCGTTTGCCGGCAGTTTCACGTCACGCAATGCCCTTTCAGGAGTAAAGTAGAGGTCACCCCTGCCAAGTATCCACAACAGCGGCACCCTGCCGCTCTCAACGACTGACTGTCTTGACGGCCGTGATATCATCCCCTTAAGCAGCGCTATGATACCCTCCCCGGGATTCCTTGATGCTATCTCCTTTATTCTGTCAAGAGCTTCGGGCATCGACCCGAGATTCCTCTCCGAGAACATCATACTCACATTACCCGGGTACATGATGTTCTTCTTGCCGGCGAGAACAACAGCTATCTCCCTCATCCTCTTTTCTATGGCTTCAGCCGTATCGGCATGGGGATGGGAATGAAAAAGCACGTAGCCTGTGAGAAGCCCGGGCCAGAGCTCCGTAAACGCCAATGCGGCATATCCCCCCAGGGAGTGTCCCGCCATGAGCACCCGCTCCACTCCCGCATCAGCCATCACCGCCCGTACTGCCCCGGCAAGAAACTCCATCGTATGCTCCTCGCCGGCAACGCCAGATCTGCCATGTCCCGGGAGGTCGGCGGCTATCACCCGGAACTCCCGGGAAAGAACCTCTGCAAGGGGCTGCCATACCTCTCCACTCTCCAGGTAACCGTGTAAAAGAACTATAGGTTTTCCTTCACCGTTGTCAGAGTACGAGACCGGGATGCCTTGAAATATTATACTCCTGTTCATTGGTCATTTGATATAGAATAAAAACTTTATAAATTTACGAGGAAGAAAAGAGATTCCACCGATCCTTCAAATAATCCGAAACCCAAAGTACCACACTGATGAATAAAATTCTCTTCTCAGCCGTCTCGAAGAAATTTGTGATGGCACTGGCCGGTCTTTTCCTGCTGCTGTTCCTCCCTGTTCATCTGGGCATCAACCTCATGTTGCTTAAAAACGACCCGGAGCCTTTCAACAGTGCAGCACACTTTATGGCAACCTTTCCGCTCATAAAGGTTGTTGAGGTGCTCCTCTTCCTGACGATACTTATACATGTAACCTACGGGATCATACTGCAAATACTGAACTGGCTCTCAAGACCCGTCGGATACAAAGTCAGAAACAAATCGGAGACGACTGCCTTTTCCAGGTTCATGATCTGGACCGGATTATCAGTGCTGACTTTTCTGGTGATCCACTTCTTCAACTTCTACTTCATCAAACTGGGACTGGTGGAGGGTGACCCCGAGAACTTCTATTCGGTCGCCTGGCAGCTCTTCTCAATTCCCGGTTATGTTATCCTATACTGGATCTGCTTCCTGCTACTGGGTTTTCATCTTTACCACGCCCTGCAGTCGGCTTTTCAGACTCTGGGCCTCTCTAACGAATTCTGGAAGCCGGTCATCAGGGCCATCTCCCTTATCTACGCAATTGCAGTGCCGGTCGGATTTGCCATTATCCCGCTTGTGATCTGGCTTTTTAAATAACCTGAAGAAACAAGACAACATGATAACTCTGAACTCGAAGATTCCTGACGGTCCGCTTGAAGAAAAGTGGACGAAATACAAGAAAGAGGCCAAACTGGTCAACCCGGCCAATAAGAAAAAACTTGACATCATTGTTGTTGGCACCGGTATCTCCGGAGCTCCTGCTGCCTCTTCACTCGGGGAGATGGGATACAATGTCAAGGTCTTCTGCTATCAGGATACCCCGCGCAGGGCACACTCAGTGGCAGCCCAGGGTGGCATTAATGCTGCCAAAAACTACAAGAATGACGGCGACAGTGTCTACCGTCTCTTCTATGATGTCATCAAGGGAGGCGATTTCAGGGCACGCGAAGCAAACGTCTATCGTATCGCCGAGGTGAGCAACCAGATCATAGACCACTTCACCGCAATAGGTGTACCCTTTGCCAGGGAGTACGGTGGCACACTCACCACACGCTCCTTCGGTGGCGTCCAGGTCTCCCGCACATTCTATTCCAGCGGCCAGACCGGTCAACAGGTGCTGCTCGGAGCCTACTCATCACTTAACCGGCAGATTAAGGCAGGAACCGTCACCATGTTCCCCAGGCGTGAGATGCTTGACCTCGTCATTATCGACGGCAAGGCCCGCGGTATTATTGTCAGGAACCTTATCACAGGAGAGATTGAAAGACACTCAGCCCATGCCGTTGTGCTGGCAACAGGCGGTTACGGCACCATCTATTATCTCTCTACCCTGGCAGTCAACTCAAATGCCTCGGCAGCTTGGAAAGCCTACAGGAGAGGTGCGGCATTTGCCAACCCAAGTTTTGTCCAGATACATCCCTCCAGTGTGCCACAGATGAATGAGTTCCAGAGCAAGCTAACCCTGATGTCAGAGTCACTTCGCAACGACGGCAGGGTGTGGGTGCCAAAGGCAAAGGGTGACAGGCGGCCCGCAAATGAGATACCTGAAGAGGAACGGGATTACTACCTTGAACGCAGGTATCCGGCCTTCGGAAACCTCGTGCCGCGCGATGTGGCATCGAGGGCTGCCAAGGAGAGATGCGACGCCGGGTACGGTGTTGGCCCGACAGGACTGGCGGTGAACCTCGACTTCCGGGATGCCATCAAAAAGCAGGGCAAGAAGGCGATAGAAGAGAAATACGGCAACCTCTTCGAGATGTACAGGGACATCACCGGAATAGACTCATATGAAGAGCCCATGCGAATATACCCGGCAGGCCACTATACCATGGGAGGCCTCTGGGTTGACTATGAACTGATGACTACAATCACGGGGCTCTTTGCCATCGGCGAGGCCAACTTCTCCGATCATGGTGCCAACCGCCTGGGTGCCAGTTCGCTGATGCAGGGCGCGGGAGACGGTTATTTCATACTGCCATACACCATCAGCAACTACCTGGCCCCGGAGATAAAGGTTCCAAGAATCAAAACTGACACGCCCGAGTTCCAGGAAGCCGAAGAGAGGGCCGTGGAGAGAATCAACAGACTTCTGTCAGTAAAGGGAAAACAGACGGCCACCGATTTCCACAAGAAGCTCGGAAAAATAATGTGGGATCATTGCGGTATGACCAGGACCGAGGCGGGGCTGACCGAGGCGCTGAGGCTCATCAGGGAGCTGAGGGAAGAGTTCTGGAAGGATCTTGCTGTTCCGGGCAGCGCCGACGAGCTGAACCAGGAACTGGAGAAGGCAGGCAGAGTCGCTGACTTCCTGGAACTGGGGGAACTGATGGTCACTGACGCACTCAACAGGAGAGAATCGTGCGGAGCACACTTCAGGGAGGAGAGCCAGACGCCGGATCATGAGGCTCTGCGTAACGATGATGAGTATGCCTACGTGGCAGTGTGGGAGTACAATAATGATCAGCCTCCGGTGTTGCACAGGGAGCAGCTGAAGTTTGAATTCGTGGAACTGAAACAGAGAAGTTACAAGTAAAAAAAATAGCACGGAAAGATATGAAGCTCAAACTCAAAATATGGAAACAGAAGAACGCCAGATCCGGTGGCGCCTTTGAAACATATGATCTCGACGGAGTGGCTCCTGAGATGTCCTTTGTGGAGATGCTCGCACTGCTCAACCAGACACTTGTACAACAGGGCAGGGAGCCTGTTGCCTTTGACCACGACTGTCATGAGGGTATCTGCGGCAGTTGCGGAATGTACATCAACGGTTATCCTCATGGCCCGGTAAAGGGACTGACCACCTGCCTGCTGTCAATGAGGCACTTCAAGGACGGGGAAACAATCGTCATCGAGCCGTGGAGAGCCAAACCCTTCCCCGTGGTAAAAGACCTGATAGTCGACCGCAGTGCTCTGGACAAGATACAGGTGGCCGGTGGTTTTATCTCCGTGACCACCGGAGCCGCTGCTGACGCCAATGCGGTACTGGTCAGCAAGAAGAAAAGCGACCTGGCCTTTGACTCTGCTGCCTGCATCGGTTGCGGCGCCTGCGTGGCAGCCTGCAAGAACGCATCGGCAATGCTGTTCGTCTCAGCCAAGATATCCCAGTACGCACTGCTCCCGCAGGGCAAGCCCGAAGCCAAAGAACGTGTCAGAGCCATGATTGCCGAGATGGATAAGCAGTCATTTGGAAGCTGTTCAAACACAGGCGCCTGCGAGGCACAGTGCCCCAAACAGATCAAACTGTTCAATATTGCCAGGCTGAACAGGGAATACTACAAGGCATTCTGAAAAAGCCTCACACGGCAACCATGTGACCGCAGTGGCACCATAGCATTGCTCCGGTAACGCCGGCCGGGGGTTACTATGACATTGCAGCCTACCGGCAGGTATCTTCAATCTCTGCCACTGTCTTCGGTGCTGTCTTGCCCAGCATCCTTGCACCGTCAGCAGTTATCACAACATCGTCTTCAATCCTTATCCCGCCAAAGTCGAGGTACTTCTCCACCCTGTCGTAGTTGATGAAGCCGGCATGCAGGCCTTCGGCCTTCCACTTGGCAAAGAGCTCGGGGATAAAATAGATGCCCGGCTCCACCGTGAATACATGACCCGGCTTATAGGGCAGAGCGAAGCGAAGCGATCTGAGACCAAACTGTGTGCTGCGTTTCACCTCGTCATTGTAACCCACATAGTTCTCGCCGAGACCTTCCATATCATGTACATCAAGACCCATCATATGCCCCAGGCCATGAGGCATGAAGAGGGCGTGAGCACCGGCAGCGACAGCCTCGTCAACATCACCCTTCATGAGACCCAGATCCTTGAGCCCCGAAGCTATGACAGCACAGGCGCCGAGATGCAGATCGCGGTTGGAGATGCCGGGACCGGCTCTCTTTATTGCTTCAGAGTTGGCCCTGAGTACAATCTCATATATCTCTCTCTGGCGCTGGTTGAAACGGCCTCCGACAGGAGTGGTGCGGGTCAGGTCGGCAGCATAGTGCATATCTGACTCAGCACCGCAGTCGGTGACCATCATCCTGCCCTCCTTCAGAATGTTACCGTGATAATGATTGTGAAGTGTCTGACCGTTTATGCTCAGAATAATCGGAAACGAGGGCCCACTGCCTCTGGCCCATGCAATCCCTTCAATGGTTCCGAATATCTCCTTCTCAGTCACTCCGGGCTTGCACATACGCATTGCCGTCGTCTGCATCTCACATGCTACGTCTGCTGCCTTTTCGATCTCCGCGATCTCAACATCTTCCTTGATCGATCGCAGCGAAACCACAGCCTTGATCAGACTCTCAGATGCCTTTGTGCGCATCTGACACGGATTCTCCCGAAGCAGTGCCCCAAGCGTCATCTTGGTCTCAGACCTGTACGGGGGAAGGAAATGGATAACCCTGCCCCTGTTCAGAGCATCATGAATATAATCCTCAAGCTTCGCGAAAGGCCTGATAACTGAAACACCGGCACGGTGAGCCAGGTCCGCCATCAGGGGCTGAGGACCCATCCATACAATGTCATCCACATCGAAATCATTGCCAAATATTATCTCCTCGCCGGAATTGAAATCTATAACCCCCGCAATACCGGGAAGATCAATGCCGAAAAAATAGAGGAAATCACTGTCCTGCCGCCAGTGGTATGTATTGTCAGGATAATTCATGGGAGCCTCCACATTACCCACAAGGAGGGCTATGCCGTCACTGAGGAACGACCTCAGCCTTTTGCGGCGATTGATGTAAACTTCTTTGGCGAACATATCTGTATTTTTTGGTTCCAGATTGCTAATGTAGCAAGAGCTGTCGACTTTTTTCAGGACAAAATAAAATTTAAATTGCGAAGGGCATTGTCATCATTTTACAAGTGTGTATATTCGCAGTACTTTAATCCTGATAATATCAGTTCATTATGCCCTATCGCCGTCTGCCCAATACTGATACGGCCCGTCTGCGTGCCATGAAGAGAGCCATTGAGATGAGCAAGAATATCCCTCCGTTCAGGCTTGCATTCTCCATGAAGACCCTCGTCAAATTGCAGGCCTTCCTTCCTGTTTTTGAGAATGCCATCAGTCATCAGCGCCAGACCCTTGCCAACCAGTCAGAAAAGAGCAGGAGCAACCAGGAGACAGCCAGAAAAGCAAGGATCTATATTACCCACTTCCTGAAAGTGATGAACATGGCTGTTGCCAGAGGTGAGATACCGCCGGAGACAAGATCCTTCTACGGCATCGCCCCGGACGATGGGTCCATCCCTGCACTGACAACGGAGAATGAGCTTGTGGCCTGGGGCAAGCGGATCATTGACGGAGAAGAGTACCGGATCCGCAAGGGAAATACCCCGGTCACCAACCCTTCTATCGCCGTGGTAAAGGTGAGGTATGAGAAATTCCTGGAGACACGAAATCATTACAAGACCATTAACAGGCGAGCCTCGGACTGCGTCAATCGCACTGCTGACATGCGCCGTGAAGCTGACGAACTTATCACTCTCCTCTGGAATGAGATCGAGGGCAAGTTCTCCTCTTTGCCCGAGGATGAAAAAAGGGTCAGTGCCGAGAAGTACGGAGTGGCCTATGTCTTTCGTAAAAATGAGACTGCCGCCCGCGACCTCTCTCCGACCCTGTTCGAGGAGAAACAGGAAAACCAATAGCCCTCCATTGCAACTCGGCAGAACGATATTAAGGGATCAGCCTCTCTTCCTGGCTCCCATGGAGGATATAACAGACCCCTCCTTCAGGTATGTCTGTAAGATGTTCGGAGCCGATTTCATGTACACTGAATTCATCTCTTCCGACGGCCTTATCAGGGATGGCAGAAAGAGCGTGAAGAAGCTAGACCTGTTCGACTATGAGCGGCCTATAGGTATCCAGCTCTACGGTCACATCATCGACTCAATGGTCGAGGCCGCACTGAGGGCCAGTGAGGCCGATCCCGACCTGATTGACCTGAATTTCGGTTGCCCGGTGAGGAAAATCGCTGCCCGCGGTGCCGGAGCAGGTATGCTTCAGAATATCCCGCTGATGATCGAAATGACATCGGCAATAGTCAGGGCCGTGAAGATCCCGGTGACGGTAAAGACCCGGCTGGGATGGGATGAAAACAACAAGGTAATTGTGGATGTGGCCGAACAATTGCAGGATACGGGGATAGCCGGGCTTACGATACACGGCCGCACACGTTCGCAGATGTATCGCGGGGAAGCTGACTGGACACTCATCGGTGAGGTGAAGAACAACCCACGGATGAAGATCCCGATAATAGGCAACGGCGACATCAACGGACCGGAGAAGGCAAAGCTGATGTTCGACCGCTACGGTGTTGACGCGATAATGATAGGCAGGGCCACCTTCGGCCGGCCCTGGATATTCAGGGAGATACGCCACTATCTCGACACCGGAGAGATGCTGCCTGATCCTGATGTCAGCGAGAAAACAGACCTGGCACTGCTGCACCTGGAAAAGTCACTGGAGCACAAGGAGGGAAAGAGTGCCATCCTTGAGATGCGAAGACATCTGTCAAACTATTTTAAGGGACTGCCCAACTTCAGGGATACAAGACTCCGGCTCCTTACATCACTTGACATAGAAGAGATCAGAGGTATTATCGGGGAGATCAGGGAGAACTGGGGATCATTCAGAGGTGATAGCCTGACCGGTGTCTACGGCGTGTGACGCAACAACCCCGGCATAGAGCCTGCGAAGATCCTTCCAGCGATATACCACAGCCATAATAACAATAAACACAACTGACATGGCAGCGAGCCCCGCAAAATCCTGCCACGGATATATCTCGAGCTGTTCATAGAGGGCCGGGGTCTGAAGAGCGGAGTCCTTGTGGGTGACAAAGACAGAGAGAAAGGCATTGTTGGCTGCATGGGCCCCTATGGCTAACTCAATACCGTCATCAAGCATGGTCAGGATGGCAAAGACGAGCCCGAAAAAAATGTACTGCGGTATCATCGTCAGGAAACCGTATTCCTTCACCTCGGGATTCAGGACATGCATCAACCCGAAAAGTATCGATGTAATAACTATGGGAAGCCACCTGTTGCGAGACAGAACTGTAAGACCCTGCATCAGGTAGCCTCTGAAAAGAATCTCTTCAAAGGCCGCCTGAAAGGGTATCATCAGCAGAGAGATTGCAGCAAGGATTATCAGGCTGCTGGAGGTGTTGTTAAGGTTAAAGTTGCCCGGGTCTGACCTGACGGACCACATCAGCCACATGGCTGAGATGAATATCCATACCAGCGCCGAGAAGAGCATCCTTCCCCATCGCACCTTTCTGCCACCGTTGATTACCGAACTAAAGGTGCGGTTATGCAACGGCCTTATCAGTAAGGCTATAGTAAAGAAGGAGAGAATAAACGGGAACAGCAGCAGAACCAGGCCGAGGTTGGGATCAATGCCCATCATCTCAAAATCGGGCATCCCGCCCTTCTGGGGGACTTCAGAACCATCAAGGGCGTAAGTGATAATCACTATTCCCAATGGTATGGCTCCGATGATATTGGAGACAAGAAATGGAACCACCCCTCCCAGGAAATACCTCCAGAAGGCATTTTTCCCTTTGAAAGGTGCGGTTATGAAGGGGGTGTCACCCTGCACGGGTGACTCATGGATTTCGTTACCTTCCATTGATATCACATTTTTAAAATTCCGAGCCCGGCCTTGCCGGATAATCTATTGAATAGTGCAGTCCGAGACTCTCTTTCCTGTTCTTTGCCATCTTTATTACCAGGTATCCGGCAGCGATAAGGTTGCGAAGCTCTATCAGCTGTCTTGAGATCGTCGACCGGCGGTAGAGGTCTTCCGTCTCCTGGTAGATGATCTCGAGCCTCGTCTTTGCTCTGGCAAGCCTGAGGTCTGACCTCACAATACCTACGTAGTTGCTCATGATCATCTGCATCTCCTTGTAATTCTGGGTCACAAGGATCATCTCCTCGAGGTTTGTGGTGCCGTGGTAGTTCCACAGCGGGATCTTCTCCTCAAAACCCAGTCCTGCTATCCTGCCTGTGGCATCGCCGGCGGCCCTGTGTGAATACACTGCAGCCTCGATGAGCGAGTTCGATGCCAGCCTGTTAGCCCCGTGAAGCCCCGTGGAAGAGACCTCCCCTATCGCATACAGACGGTCTATGGAGCTTCGGCCGTTCATGTCAACCTTCACCCCGCCGCATGAGTAGTGAGCCGCAGGAACCACAGGTATCATCTGCCGGGTAATATCAATGCCCTCCTCCATGCACTTTTCATAGATGTGAGGGAAATGTGACCTTAGCTCTCCGGCATCAAGATGTGTACAGTCAAGCCATACATAGTCATCGCCCCTGAGCTTCATCTCGTTGTCAATGGCCCTGGCCACAACATCACGCGGGGCCAGTGACCCCCTGGCATGATACCTGGGCATGAACTTCTCCCCGTCACTGTTGCGCAACTCCGCACCGAAACCCCTCAGGGCCTCTGTGATCAGAAAGGATGGCCTGACATTGGGATTATACAGTGATGTGGGATGAAACTGGATGAACTCCATATTCTCCAGGATCCCGTTCGCCCGGTGTACCATGGCCATGCCGTCACCCGTTGCAACAACGGGGTTGGTGGTGGTAAGATATATGTTGCCGCATCCCCCGGTAGCCAGGACGGTAACCTTTGCAAGGAATGTCTTTACCTTGCTGCTCTCCAGGTCTGCCACATAGGCTCCGTAGCACTGAATGTCCTTCCACTCCCTGGTAACATACTCCCCGAGGTTATGCTGGGTAAGAAGATCGATGGCAAAATGATTCTCGAAAACAGTAATGTTTTTGTGTTCCCTGACCCTCTTTATCAGAACCTCCTCTATCGCCGCCCCAGTGGAATCCTTCTGATGAAGTATCCTGTGCTCTGTATGACCGCCTTCCATGGCCATGTCGAGCCTGCCGTCAGGCTTCCTGTCAAAATCCACACCCCATTCTATCAGATCCCTGATCCTGGCCGGGGCTTCACTGACTACCATCCTCACCACCTCCTCATTGCAGTAACCTGCACCTGCAACCATGGTATCCCGGATATGCTTTTCGATATTGTCAGGCTCGTACATCACCGCCGCAATGCCCCCCTGGGCATACTGTGTACTGCAGTCCTCCATCCCCGCCTTGGTTATCACGCACACCGTCCCGTGATCCGCTGCCTTGAGGGCAAAGGAGAGACCGGCGATACCGGATCCTATTACCAGAAAATCACACCGAACTTTCATACAGACATTTTCTATGACGATTAGCAAAGATACAAATTGATTTTACACCATTTCGGTCAATTGTAAAACCGCGGATTTTAATATACTTTTGCCCGGTTAACAGGCAGAACCAAAATCAGATTATGGCCCAGGAAGACCTATTTAAGAAACTCGTAGCGCACTGCAAGGAGTACGGTTATATTTTCCCTTCAAGTGAAATCTATGACGGCCTGGCTGCCGTCTATGACTATGGCCAGTACGGCGTTGAACTGAAGAACAACATTAAAAAATACTGGTGGGACAGCATGGTCCTGCTACATGAAAATATCGTCGGCCTTGATTCAGCAATATTCATGCACCCGACCGCATGGAAAGCCTCAGGCCACGTCGATGCCTTCAATGACCCCCTGATAGACAACCGGGACAGCAAGAAGAGATACCGCGCCGATGTACTTATCGAAGAGCATCTTGAAAAGCTCTCGGAAAAGATCGGGAAGGAGGTAGAGAAGGCCAGGAGCCGGTTCGGGGAGAAATTCGATGAGGCATTATTCAGGACAACCAACCCTCGCATACTGGAGATAAGTGAAAAATACGAGCAGCTTCACAGGAGGTTTGTTGATGCCCTGGCCGGACCTGATCTTGCTGAACTGAGGCAGATAATAGTTGACAGTGAGATAGTTTGTCCTGTCTCAGGCACAAAAAACTGGACCGACGTAAGGCATTTCAACCTCATGTTCTCTACAGAGATAGGCTCCACCTCCGACGGTGCCATGAAGATCTATCTCCGCCCCGAGACTGCCCAGGGTATCTTCGTCAACTTCCTTAATGTCCAGAAAACAGGGCGCATGAAGCTCCCCTTCGGAATAGCACAGATAGGAAAGGCGTTCAGAAATGAGATCGTCGCACGGCAGTTCATTTTCCGCATGCGCGAGTTCGAACAGATGGAGATGCAGTTCTTCGTAAAACCGGGCACAGAGCTGCAGTGGTTCAGCCACTGGAAGGAGGCACGAATGAAATGGCACCGTGCCCTGGGCTTCGGAGACGAAAACTATCGTTTCCATGATCATGACAAGCTTGCCCATTATGCCAATGCGGCAGCTGACATAGAATACAAATTCCCGTTTGGATTCAGGGAGGTGGAAGGAATCCACTCCAGAACGGACTTCGATCTGAAACAGCACCAGCAGTACAGCGGCAGGAAGATGCAGTATTTTGATCCCGAGATCAATGAATCGTACATTCCTTATGTGATCGAGACCTCCATAGGCGTAGACCGCATGTTCCTCCAGGTGGTGGCCGCATCATATTACGAAGAGGATCTTACCGGGGAGGACGGTGTGCCCGACAGCAGGGTCGTTCTCAGACTGCCCTCAGTACTTGCACCGGTCAAACTGGCTGTCCTTCCCCTTGTCCGGAAGGACGGTCTGCCCGACATCTCACGCAGGATAGTTGATGACCTGAAGTTCGACTTCAACTGCCAGTATGATGAGAAGGATTCGATAGGCAAGCGCTACCGCAGACAGGATGCCATCGGCACCCCCTACTGCATTACCATCGACTATCAGACTGTGGATGACGAAACCGTCACCATCAGATACCGTGATACCATGCTGCAGGAACGGGTAGCCATTGCTGATTTGAAAAACATTATTGCCGACAAGGTCAGCCTTCAGGAACAACTTAAGAAACTGTAGTATGAGGTCGCGGCCGGGAAAGGTTCTGATTATAACCTATTACTGGCCTCCCAGCGGAGGTGCAGGGGTACAGCGATGGCTCAAGTTTGCCAAATACCTTCCTTCCTCCGGCTGGATGCCTGCCGTTCTGACCGTCGACCCTGACTATGCCGCCTATCCCTACAGGGATGAGTCACTCTACGGCGAAATCCCCATTGACGTTGATGTATACAGAACAAAGGCAGTCAATTACTTCGCTCTATACAGCAAGGACCAGACGAAAATCCCACACGCAGGTTTTGCCTCCGGCACCGGCAAGGACTTCAGGAGCAGACTCAGCCGCTTTATCCGCGGTAATTTCTTCATTCCCGACCCCCGAAGGGGATGGAACAGGTTCGCATTCCGGAAAGCCTGCGAACTGATCCGCAGCCAGAATATTACCCATGTGATTACGACGAGCCCTCCACATTCAACACAGCTTATCGGCCTCCGGTTGAAAAGCAGGTTTCCGAAGATCAAATGGGTGGCTGATATGAGGGACCCCTGGACGGATATTTATTATTATGACCTGTTCAAACAATCCATGCCGGCAAGGATGGTTGACAGCCGCATGGAGAAGAATGTGCTCTCAAAAGCCGACAGCATCATTACGGTAGGCCACACCCTGGCATCACTGTTCGCAGAAAAGGGAGAAAATATCGCGGGGAAGACACACGTGCTCCCAAACGGGTTTGATGAGGAGGATTTTGAGGGTATCATACCAACTCTCCCTGACATCTTTACCGTAACCTATGTCGGTACTCTTTCACCCTCATACCCGGTGAAGGGGTTTCTGCAGGCCATACGGGAACTGCAGGCTGTCGGCCAGCCGGTGAACATCAGGTTTGTCGGCACTGTGTCTGAACCGGTACGGGCACTCCTCCCTGAAGGGGAAGAGAGTATTGAATTCATTCCTTATTGCGAACACCCTGCAGCCATCAGGCATATGATGGAATCAAGCCTGCTGCTGCTGATAATACCTGACCATCCTTCAAACAGGTCAATCCTTACCGGAAAGATATTTGAGTACCTGGCTACCGAAAAGCCGATACTGCTGCTCGGGCCAAAGGATGGCGATGCGGCTCAGCTGCTCGACAAATGCGGCTACCAGGGCATATTTGCTTATGATGATACTGAGGGCATTAAGAGTTTTATCCTGAAAGTGGCCGAAGGCAGGCCTGTCAGACGCAGCGGACATCACCTTGAATACTCAAGGAGAGCACTCTCTTCAAAGCTTGGTGAAATGCTGGGTGACATTCTATGATCCTTTCCTGAACCTCCCTGCCAACAGGTCAATGAGGTTGTTCACGTCATCAGAGAGCCGCCAGAAATAAAGACCGGAAGTATATACAATCGTCACCAGGAGACTCCTCAGCAAAATGTCAGCGACGAGCGACATCTGCGGTATGACAAACCCTGAAATGGCAGCGGCCCCGGCCACGAGTGTCATCTTCAGATGACCTGTGCTGAAGGGCCATATACCGAATTTCCTGCCTGCAACAACAACACCGAGCATATTGTAGACAATGTTGGAGATCATCGTTGCCAGGGCAGCGCCGTTGATGCCGTATAAAGGTATGAAAATCATGCTGGTGCCAACAAACAGAGCCACAAGGATGAACATCAGCCAGGTCTGATACCGGTATAAGGTTGAGGTGCTCAGAATGATGCCGTTGATGCCTGCAATTATGCTTATGAGATACCCCAGCCCAACCATAATTATCACCCCTCCGCTATTGCCATACGCCTCGGGCAGCAGCCGGAAGATGTTGTCGAGATTGACAACCAGCCCCGTAAATATCAGCAACCCGATGGCGTACTGATTGATGCTGCTCCTCCTGTAGAGGTCGTCAATGGTGTTCAGATCATCTTTCTTCCAGGACTCGGCAAGAAAAGGAATTGAGATCTTCGCCACCGATCTGCCGGGCAGGGCAATCATCACTGCAAAATAGGTTGCAATGGCGTAGATACCAACCTCATTTTCCCCCAGGTACCTGTTGATGAACACCTTGTCCAGCGTGGTTAGGATTATGGAACTGAAACCCGTAAGTATACCAAAGAGCGAGAGCAGGAAAATCTCCCTTCTTAAACCGTGGCTGATAAATCCGGGTCTGAATTTGAGTGATATCTCTCCCCTCACCAGCAGAGTGATGAAAATTATTATGAGTGGCACCCCCTGGGAGATTACATACCCGAAGAGATAGCCTGAGAAGTCGATGACACCGAACCAGAAGAGACAGATAAGTCCAAAGTTCAGCACCCTGAACATGAACTCCTTCAGAAAGGTCCCCAGTACGGCATCATACAATACCTTGTTGTAATTATCCAGCAGATTAAAGAGAAGTGTGATCAGCAGCAGAGCCGGCAGATAGAATGAGTATTCGGCTATCAGTGGCGATCGCTCCATGTTTATTCTCTCGAACCATGGTGAATAAAATTTAAGAAATACCAGTGCGAGGATAAACCCGGCAAGGGTTATGATCATCGCCAACCCGAGGAATCCGTTGTGCTTCTCACGAATATCCCTGAACCAGGGAAAAAGCCTGTTGATGACATTGGTAAAGCCAAGACTGGAAAACTGTGCCAGCATGGTGGCCAGTGACATCAGCAGCTGTACAACCCCAATCTCCCCTGTGCTAAAGACTTTGGGGGAGAGCAGTATAATATTCACAAACCCGAGGAGGGCTCCAAGATATGACCATGCAGTGCCGCGGAGCGTCTGATTCCGAACAATTCCCATCTTACTCTCTTGCTCCGGCAAATGTATAATAATATACTCATTTGATTTAAACCTCAGTTGGTGTATTTTTGTCGGGTGATATTTAATCCCGGACTTTCCCAAAATGATCTCTCCATGAAATCAAGTGCAATCAAATCATCCCTGCCGCATATCATTGCCGTGGTTCTGTTCACGGTCGTCTCCTTCGCATATTTCCATCCTGTGCTTGAAGGCAGGAAGCTTGATGCGCATGACACCAAGGTCTATCTCGGATCCTCAAAGGAGATCAGCGACTACCGGGAGCAACACGGAGGCGAACCGCTATGGACCAACTCGATGTTCGGAGGCATGCCTGCCTATATGATATCTGCCAAATACCCGGGAAACCTTTTCAAACACCTCGACAACTTCCTTAAGATATACAATACCCCTGTCGCAGCACTGTTTCTGTCAATGCTCGGATTCTACATCATGCTGCTCTTCTTCAGGGTCAACCCCTGGCTTGCCATGGCCGGTGCCATAGCCTACGGCTTCAGCTCATACCTCTTTGTAAGCCTGTCGGCAGGGCACAACACCAAGGCCTATGCCATGGCCTATATGGCTCCCGTCGTTGGCAGCGTGGTCTGGTCCTTCAGGAAAAATGCCCTGGCAGGAGGAATACTCTTTGCCCTGTTTCTCTCCCTCGAGATCATGTCCAACCACTTCCAGATAACATACTACACCGGGATGATAGTGCTTGTCTTCGGCATCTTTGAACTAGCTGATGCCCTTAAAAACAAGACCCTCCCGGCATTCATGAAGACTGTTGGCATACTGGTTGTCGCGGCTCTGATCGCCTTCACCGTTAACTTTGCCCCACTCTATTCAACACTGGAATACAGCAGGGAATCAACAAGAGGTCAGAGCGACCTTACTGCAGCTGAAGGCAGTGATCAAAAAGGACTTGACAAAGAGTATATTACACAGTGGAGCTACGGGATAGCTGAGTCGCTGACATTCCTGGTACCCAACTTCAGAGGTGGCGCTACCGCACCCTTCCCGTCCGATTCCGAAACGGTCAAGGCATTGCGCAAAAATAACCTTGGACAGGCCCAGGGGCAACTCTTCAGGTACTGGGGCAACCAGCCTTCAACCAGCGGGCCGGTATATTTCGGGGCTGTGATTCTCTTCCTGTTTGTACTGGGACTCCTTATTGTCAAAGGAAGGGAAAAATGGTGGATATTGACCGGCGTGCTTCTCTCTCTGGTACTTTCATGGGGTAAAAACCTCATGCCGGTGACATCCCTGTTCATAGACTGGTTCCCGGGATATGACAGATTCCGTGCGGTATCAATGACACTGGTAATGGCAGGAGTGCTGGTGCCGCTGCTGGCCGTTCTGGCCCTGAAGGCCGTCACCGAAGGATCAGTCACCAGGGAGAAAGCCCTGAAATCTCTGCTGACAGCAGCGCTGGTTACAGGTGGTCTTGCCATTGTCCTTTTCCTTCTGCCAGGACTGGCAGGATCATTTCTCAGGCCCGATGAGAGTACTCTGCCCGACTCCCTGACGTGGCTCAAGGAAGCTATGATCGCCGACAGGAAGATGATGCTGCGCACCGATGCACTGAGAGCTTCACTGCTTATAGCTGCCGGAGCGGCACTCCTCTGGTTCTTGCTGAAAGAGAAGATAAAGCTCAGCCACACACTCATAGGCCTCTCCGCACTCTTTCTCATCGACCAGGTGCCTGTGGATGCAAGATACCTGGGAGCCTCAGACTTTGAAACGAAGAGATCCGCCGCCAATACCTTTGAACCCACTCTGGCAGACAGAGAGATCCTCGGCGATCAGGGTGAACACCGCGTGCTGAACCTGACAGTCTCTGTCTTTAATGATGCCTCTACATCATACCATCACATGTCTGTTGGAGGATACAGCGGGGTGAAAATGAAGAGATACCAGGAGCTGATCGAGGCAAGCATCATGGATGAGATAAACTCCCTCGTAACCAGCCTCAGAACTGTCTCGTCATGGGAAGATGCAGAGGGGGTACTGCAAAACCTCAATGGATTGAATATGCTGAATACCAAGTATATAATTCTTGACCCCAACTCTCCTCCGCTGAAAAACAGACATGCCCTTGGAAATGCCTGGCTGGTTGACAGGGCTACAATCGTTGAGAATGCCGACGCTGAGCTGAGTGCCGTCAAGACTCTCAACCCGGAAGCAGAAGCACTGGTAGACAGACAATTTGCCGAAATGATACCTCTACCGGTTGGCCCCGGGTCACCTTCTGATACCATCTATCTTGAATCATACCTGCCAAACCATCTTACCTACAGAGCCGAGCTCTCTTCGGACAGGCTGGCTGTCTTCTCGGAGATCTACTATAAATACGGATGGCAGGCCTATATCGACGATGCCCCTGCAGATCATTTCCGTGCAGACTATGTTCTCAGGGGGATGTATCTTCCTGCGGGAAGCCATACGGTAACATTCAGGTTCGAACCCCGGTCGTACAGAACAGGCAACAGGGTGTCACTGGCAGGCTCATTGGTGCTGTTGGCCCTGATACTGTTTGCCGGTGCAACGCGGCTCAGTCAAATACGCAGGAATGGCTGAGGTGAGATCATGCCCGGTATGCGGAGGAGCTGATTTTTCAGATCTCTTTGCAGCACGGGATCACCTGGTCACCGGCGATAGCTTCCGTATTGCACAATGCTGCGGCTGCGGTCTGTTCGCCACTGCCTATCCTCCGGATGAAGAGGACATAGGCAGATATTACCAGTCAGATGAATACATTTCCCATTCCGACAAAAATGATGGTCTTACCGAACAGTTTTATCATCTAGCCAGGAAGTATATGCTCGGCAGAAAACGGAGGCTGGTCAGCAGGGCGACCGGAAAAAAGACCGGTACAATCATAGATATCGGGAGCGGCACCGGCTATTTTGCCTCCTTCATGCAACAGAGGGGCTGGAATGTCACCGGGGTCGAAATCAATGACCGGGCCCGTGAGTTTTCATCAGCCAAATTTGGCATCAGTACCCTCGCTCCTTCCGCGATCAATGATCTGGATGATGCTTCCGCTGACTGCGTTACACTATGGCATGTCCTGGAACATCTTTATGACCCTGGCAAATGGATGGGGGAAGTTCACAGGATACTGACCGTTGAGGGACGTTGCATCATCGCCCTGCCTAATATTGAATCTTCGGATGCACAGTGGTTCGGGGAACATTGGGCTGCACTGGATGTGCCCAGACACCTCTGGCATTTCTCGCCCGACACTATCATGCGTCTTGCAGAAGAGCACGGATTTGTGTGCGAAGCAGTTCGTCCCTTGCCACTGGATCTCTTTTATATATCTGCTCTCAGCTACAGGAACCGGGGGCGGCGTGTGGCACTTCTCAGGGGCGTGGCTACCGGACTCTTTCTATCCATTGTAAACCTCTTCCGGCGGAACAAGGCCAGCTCTCTTATTTATGTGATGGCAAAACAGAAGCCCTGATATCTGCCATTCCTGTGGCAGACCTGGGATCTCGTGATGTCAGAACAATTGTCCTGGTACCTGCCTGACCAGTGGAAGACCTGCGATCTCGTGATGTCAGAACAATTATCCTAGTACCTGTCCAGCCACCGGTACTTCCTCGGTGTATCCCCGAAACGGACTGCCATTATAAACTCATGTGAGCCGTATGTCGACATCTGTATCGACTGCAGTGTGAAGTCGAACGAATAACCGAAAAACAGCCTGTCTCTTCTGACACCGACATTGGTAATGATCGCGCTGCCTGTCCTGAAGGTGGCCCCCACCCAGATCTTGTTGTCATACGAATATGTCAGGCCTATATCTGCCTGCGGGCGGAACTGCTCCGACATTTTGACCAGCAGCGAAGGCTGTATGAGGCTCTTGTTGTCAGGTTCAAAGTCGTAATTGCCAAAGATGTAATATGTCCTCTGTATCTTCAGATCCCTGTAGGCCTGGCTCCCTGCCTTGATAAATCCCTCCATCATATCCTGTACCGAGAGGCCGACAGCAAACTTCCTGTTAAGCAGGTAGGCCCCGAAATTGAAGTCAGGCACAAAGATGCCCTTCCTGAAGTCAGTATTCATCCAGGGCTCATCAGGATCCTCGAACTGTATCTGTCGCTGGTCGATCTTGTAATGGTAACCGGTGAATGCCAGTCCGAACGAAAGCTGGGTTCCGCCCTGAAGCCAGATGTGATAGGCGTATGATGTGGAGAACCCTGTGCGCCTTACCAGGCCATTGATATCACTGAAAACAGTTGCTCCGATTCCCACTTTTCCTTCCGTATGCGGCTTGAATATCTTCTTGTCGAATATGTTGTCCCTGATAAGGTATTTCTGCTTGAGAAGACGCCCCTGGGCACTGAGGGAATAGGTCTGTGGTGCTCCCTGGTATCCCGCCCACTGCTGCCTTGTGGTCAGGTTAATGCTCGTATAGCCGTCGCTCCCTGCCACGGCAGGATTGATGAGATACTTGTTGAAAAGATACTGGCTGTAGACAGGCAACTGCTGGGCTTCAAGCCCTGCCGCCATCATCACCGATGCCAGTAACAACAACCATTTGCTCATCTTACACGCTGCTCTCATTTCATTCATAGCTTACCTGATTATGGTCACGTGTCCGACAATAGGCTTCTCACCATTGTGAAGGTCAATCGCATAATGATAGGAATCCATCGGCAGCGCCCTGCCGTTTGAAGCACGGCCGTCCCATGGGTCTGGATATCCCTTTTCGGATTTCCATACCATCTCGCCCCATCTGTTGAGAATGACCACCTCTGCCTCCGAATAGAGAGCTATCCTGCTGATGACCCAGTACTCATTTATTCCGTCTCCGTCAGGTGAGAAGGCGTTCGGAATGCCTACGCACATAGCGTTCAGCGGAGCCAGGGTCAATGAATCTGAGGCAGAGCACCCGTTGTAATCGCTGACATCAACTATATAGAGTCCTGCGGTAATGCCGGTGATCTCCTGTGTTGTCTGTCCGCTGTTCCACAGGAAGCTGTAGGCTCCTTCGCCTCCCGTCACTCCGGCAAAGATGCTTCCGTCAGTACTCTCAGGACAGTAGGGTGAAACCATACTGAACGATATGCTTATCGGATCCGGCTCGGTAAGCGTAAGCGTTGTGTCGGCCGAACAACCGTTACCGTCAGTAACAATAATCTCATACCCGGAAGCCCTGAGATCTTCACGATTTGCCCCTGTGACACCGTCAGACCACAGATATGACGGTGTGCCTGCTGCGTTTACGGCAGCCAGGTCAACCCTGCCTGTGGCTTCACCGTTGCAGTTAATGTTGAAGCTGCCTCCCTCGGAGGTCTGTTTAATGATCGACAGACTTAACTGACCGGGAGAGACCAGTGTTGTCTCTAGAATGGTGTTGCACAGATTATTATCTGTCACTGTAACGGTATATGGACCCTCCCTTAGACCATAGATCGAATCGGTATCCGTGGCAGTAAATCCGTCAGGACCGCTCCATGAGTACTGGTAAGGTGCAGTGCCGGTCACCGGGATAACCTTCAGCCAGCCGTCAGCTCTGCCCAGGCAGCTGACACTGAACCCGTTATAATCAGACAGGATTCTGTCAACGGTCAGAGGCTCGGGTAATGACAACTGTGCATTTGCATCAATGATACAGCCGTAATCATCGGTGACCCTGACATTGTAGTCGCCAGCAGTTAACCCGGAAATATCCTGTTCAGTGGATGTGTAACCTGAGGGGCCTGTCCACAGGTAACTGTACGGGGCCTTGCCTCCTTCGATAGTAAGGTCGATGGCTCCGTCATTGTAAACCGGAGCTGTCAGGCAGGTGATATCGGATATTGCAACCGAGACATCCAGTGGCAGAGGCTGGGTAAGCTCTACTCCCCTGTCCGTTGTACATCCGTTGGCGTCGGTGACATACACCCTGTAAGAGCCGGCCTTGATACTCAGGTCCTCGAGGTTGCTGGTCCATTCGGGATTACTGCTGTCTTTCCAGTCATAAGCATAGGTACCCGGCCCGCTGCCTCCGGTGACGGTTATGTCAATCTGGCCATCCTCGCCGTTACAACTGATGTTGTAAAGGCCATCGCCGGTAAGCGATTTCAGAACTGATATTCCCACTGAATCAGGTTCGTTAAGCACATACTGGTAATATCTGTGACATCCGTTCGCATCTGTGACAGTGAGGTCATAAGTGCCCTGGTACAGTCCGGTAATTGATGCCGTGGCGGCTGTGAACGCTTCCGGACCTGTCCATGAATAGGTGTAGGCACCTGTCCCGCCGTCGAACTGAAGGTCGATATATCCGTCATTACTGCCATAACATGATATCTGATAGTTACCGTCAGGACTCAACGAGACATCCTCAGCCAGCAGGTCTATGCCGTCAGGCTCGGTTAGCACCTCTGTAAACTGGAATGTACAACCTTTACTGGTAGTAACGGTCAGGTGATATGTCCCGGCCGGAACACCGACGAGAATGTTGTCGGTTGAACTGCCCGTTATCACACCCCCGTCAGAAGCAGTCCACTGATAGGAGTACGGGGCCACGTTAGTGACAAATATCGTGTCAGTGCCGTCCATATAATAGCTTCGTATGCTGCTCACCCAGATGGATCCGTCATTATATGCTTCGCATGAGATGTTGTAGCCCGAGTAATCAGACTTGCCAAATTTTACTTCTGTGACAGGAGCATCAAAGAGAGTCCTTATCTCCGGAAGTTTGCATCCGTTGGCATCCTCGACGATCAGGAGATATTCTCCGGGAGCGACACTGTCAATGTGTACCGGATCAGGCGGGAAATTCTGCGGAGGAAGGGGACCCTGGTAGACAGTATCTGTCAGGTCACGCATTATGTAGTAATTATATGGTGGTGCTTCTCCCTCGGTCAGGGCCAGGGTTATCTGTGCATCATTGGCTCCCGGGCAGGAAATATAGCGGTTAAAATAGAATGCCACCTCGGTATAGGGCTCAAGGAGGTTGAGCGTTCCTACATTGTAACAGCCGAGACTATCGGTGACTGTGGCCGTATAGAATCCCTGGCGTCGCTCATCGACGATGAACATGTTGTACCCCTCATCCTCCCAGTAGTCAGGGCCTGTCCACTCAACCCAGAGCGGATCAACGCCCTTGGCCGGGATCACTTCCAGGGTGCCGTTCTGGCCGCCATGACAGGTGATGGAGTCTCTTATCTCAAGCGACTGAAGAGGACGGGCATGTACCTTGACCTCTGAAACTACCTGGTTGCCGTAAGGACATACCAGCCCGGTGACCTTCGGAGTAATATGGAAGAAGACCGACTGTATTGTATCACTCTCATTGGTATACTGGAACTGCAATGGTGTACCAAGGGGCTGGCTGTTGGCCGGTGCCCTGTTGCCTGCGACCACGCTGAC
>CALMRD010000326.1 GCA_937871625.1 uncultured Bacteroidales bacterium
TTCATTGCCTGTCATAAGTTTTTTTACCATTAATGCACTACCTCCATTGTTATCACGTCAGTCTCAAGTCTCAGGAGGTTGGCGGTAACCCTGTCATAGAGCCTTGACAGTCTCTTCGGCTTTTCGGTGAAATAGTATTTGAGTGTCGCGTCAAACTGTTCCAGCGTGTGACCGTGGCTTTTGATGATGTCAATATAATTGAGGATGGAGTCTCTCTGTGCCCATGTTTCTCTCATTATGGTGATATCCAGCATGCCGGCGGTGAGGTATGTGTCGGTAAGTATCTCCACCATATCACTCTCCGAAATAAGCATCCTTGCCGGCGGCTTGTTTCTGCTACTGTCGGCACATGCTGTCAGCAACAGCAGGGAGGCAGCAAATGCGATTACATTCCGTGAGCTCATTTTTTATCCTTGTTTGTCTCTCTGAGATATCTGCGCGAAAGATAGTGTACCGGGTACCAGGCGGCGGCATAACCAATGGCCAGTACTGTGGCTGCCACGGTGAAAAAGTCAGCCAGCTGCATCTTCACCGGGTAGGCATCGATAAGAAGCGAGTCGCCGGCAAGCTTCACTATCCCGAAGTTTTGCTGGGCTGCACAGAGCATGAACCCTACCAGCAAGCCGATGACCGTTCCGATAAGGGATATCATCCAGCCCTCGTAGATGAATATACGCTTTATGAGCCTGTTGTCTGCACCGAGGCTCTTCAGAATGCTTATGTCCCTCTCTTTCTCAATGATAAGCATCGTCAGTGACCCTATGATATTGAATGATGCAATTATCAGGATGAAGGTGAGGATGACGAAGATAGCCAGCCTCTCGGCCTTCATCACCTTGTAGAACATCTCCTGCTGTTCATACCTGTTCTGCACCAGGAAATCATCACCCATGAGTTCCCTGATGGCCTCCTGTGTTTTTTTCTGATCAGCCCCGGACTTCATCCTCACCTCGATGGAGCTTACTTCGGCACTATAATCGAGCAGTTCACGGGCGAAGCCGATAGGCAGGAAGAGATACTTTGAGTCAAATTCCTGTTCCACGGCAAATATGCCTGAGAGGAAGATATATCTTCTGGTAAACTCATTTTCAGGGCTGGCACTCAGGCGTGCCTTCCGGTCCGGGATGTAGATGGCCAGCGGGGAGACGAAGTTAAGCCTCATTCCCAGGTAATTGGCCACGCCCAGCCCTGCCACGGCGTAGGGTCTTCCGTTTTCGGCCATGAGGGTGAAATCGCCGTCCCACATGGCTGTGTCGAGATCAGTGACCTCGGGGTAGTTCAGTGAGACCCCTTTGATGGTGGCTATATACTGTTGTTCGTCATAGCGCAGCAGGGCATTCTCCTCCACTGTCTCGGCGAAGACCTCAACGCCGTCAATGGAGGAGAGTTTTGTCAGCATAAGGGTGTCTGGAGTAAAGACTTTGCCGCGGACCGGGGTGATACGTATCTCCGGGTCGGAGGTGCTGAATATGCCCTTCACCATCTCCTCCAGCCCGTTGAATACCGAGAGTATGGTTATCAGCGCCATTGTTCCCACAGCCACACCGGCGACGGATATTGCGGAGATCACGTTTATGGCGTTTCGCGATTTCTTTGCGAAGAGGTATCTTTTTGCTATGTAGAGTGACAGCTTCATCGGCTTTTCTGTGCAACAACCAGTAATCCCGTGCCCTCTTCATGCCTCATGCAGAGGTCGGCTGTGTTGAGCAGCAGTACAAACGGCATCACGGCAAGATAGTAGAAAGGGAGGAGAATATAGAAGAGTTTTGATGCCGAGAGCATCATTACAGGGTACTTCATCGACAGTCGCCATGCCAGGCTGCCCGGGGTGCCATAGGTATAGCTGACGGCTACAGTGTCAAAGCCTGCGCCGGTGAGTTTTTCCGTTATCTCTTCACGGCCGTACCCGTCGCGCACATGTTCGCCGATGAATGAGCTGTCGTCTGCCGAGTGAACGTCAGAACCGCCCCTGTCGGAGGGTGTAGAGATGACAAGGTATCCCCCGGGATTCATCATTTTAAAGAACGATGAAAAGACTGTGCGGTCCTCTTCGATATGTTCCATCACATCGACGCAGAGGATGAGGTCATAGCTCTCGCCGCTCTGCCAGGTGACAAGGTCTGCTTCAAGGGCATGCACTCTCTCTGCGACTCCTGCGGCAGCGAAAAAGCGGTTACAGTCAGCTACCTGTTCACTCTTGATGTCGGCGGCGGTGATCTTCCATCCCGGAAATTTCCTTGCCATCCACCAGGAGTACTGGCCGAAGCCCATGCCTGCGTCAAGGAGTGATGCCGGTGAGGGTAGCTGCGGAGCCAGTTGTCTCAGGGCCTTCCGCACATGCCATGAGCGAAGGAGAAGAATATTGAGAAGCAGGTAAAAGAGCCTGCGCAGCAGCCTGTGGCGGTTGAACAGCCGTCCGAGGGGCTCTTTCACGGGGTCATAGTCCATCAGCCTTATTCCTTGAGGAGGTTGGTAATGTTGTCGATGTAGTCGTTGCTGTCATCAAGGAAGAATGCTATCTCCGGTACGATGCGCAGCTGGTTGCGAACCTTGCGGCCGAGCTCATACCTGATCTTAGGGACGCCGGCGTGCAGCACTGCCATGGTCTCCTCAGCCTTCCCGGAGGGGAAGATGCTGACCCAGGTTTTTGCCAGGGCGAGGTCAGGACTGACGCGTACGGTGGTAACGGAGATCATCTTTCCGGGAGCCAGCTCGGCGGCATGATGCAGGATGATCTCCGCCAGCTCCTTCTGTATCAGTCGTGCAACCTTTTTCTGCCTTGTTGATTCCATCTCAGTTGATTTACCCCGCAAAAATACAAAAATAGTTGCAGCGGCGGGGAAAACAGGATCTGATCGCTCCGGGCCGGCGAAGAGAGCCGGCGGAAATCAGGGCGGTGCTCTCAGATACTTGAGTCGAGATGCCAGGACCATGGCTGCTGTGGGTGGCGGGGTGCGGCATGTATGCGGGGAGGCGGCAGCCTCTTTGTAGCCTGAGCAGGGGGCAAATTCGTTATTTATCCCTATTTTTGTGACGCAAAAAATGAATTTTTGATGGATACGGTAGTAAGCGGCATCAGGTCGACGGGTAACCTGCACCTTGGGAACTATTTCGGGGCACTGAAGAATTTTCTCAGGATGCAGGATGAGAATAACTGTTTTTTCTTCGTGGCAGATTATCATTCGCTCACCACACACCCTCATCCTGATGATATCCATGGTAACATCAGGCAGGTGCTGGCTGAATACCTTGCTGTCGGCATTGATCCGGAGAAGGCTACGGTATATGTTCAGAGCGATGTGCCGGAGGTGGCCGAGCTCTATCTTTTGCTGAACATGAATGCCTATGTGGGCGAGCTGGAGCGTACAACCTCGTTCAAGGAAAAGATACGGCAGCATCCTGACAACATCAACGCCGGGCTGCTGACCTATCCCGTGCTTATGGCTGCAGACATAATCATCCACAGGGCTCACAAGGTGCCTGTAGGTAAGGACCAGGAGCAGCATCTGGAGATGACCCGCCGTTTTGCACGAAGGTTCAACACGATGTACGGTGTTGAATATTTCCCCGAGCCCGACGCGTACAATTTTGGCAGGCAGCTGATCAAGATACCGGGACTCGACGGTACGGGCAAGATGAGCAAGAGCGAAGGAAATGCCATCTTCCTTGCCGACACCCCGGCGGAGATACGGAAGAAGGTGATGAGGGCAGTGACTGATACCGGACCGGAGAGACCGGGGTCGGAGCCAACGGAGCCGGTCAGGAACCTGTTCACCCTCATGGAGGTGGTATCCGACCCCTCAACGGTGGATTATTTCCGCCAGAAGCATGCCTCATGTGAGATAAGATACGGTGACATGAAGAAGCAGCTTGCCGAGGATGTGATCAGGGTCACCGAGCCCATCAGGGCACGCATCAATGAGATACTAGGTGACCCGGACTATCTCAGGAAAGTGGTGGCTGCGGGAGCAGAAAAGGCCAGGGCCAGCGCACGCGCTACCGTCAGTGAGGTGAGGGAGATAATAGGCTACAGGCCCTTCTGACAATCACATCAGGCAGGCTCTGATCACTGACTGCATGCCTTCTTGAGAGATGCAGTTCATGGGCTTATCATTGGTTGCCGGTTCTTCTGAATGCTGCCGGTGGTCATGCGTTCACCACCGGGGCTCTTTCAAAGGGAGCATTCCTGTCAAAAAGATACCGGTAGGTGATGTGTGTCTTTATCACCGTGGCCCCGATCTGGTCAACGAGGTGCATCATAGAAGGGTTGAAGTCACCGATCCAGTTTAACTCCAGTTCCTTATACGGAAAGTTTTTGGACATTGCCAGTCTGGCAAACGACACTATGAGAGCGCCCTCAACGCCCTTGCGCTGATGCTCAGGGACGATGCCGAAGATCAGTCCGAAGGCTTTGTCAAGCTCCTTTCTGATGTAACGGTACCACAGGAATTTCAGCTTGCCAATATGGTTAATCTTGCCGTTAAGGTGCCTGACTATCTGGTTTATCTCGGGAAGCATGAGGAAGAAGCAGACAGGCTCGTCCCTGTAGAACCCGAACCAGAGCAGCTTTTCATCGAGCACCGGTTTAATGCTCTTAAGGATCAGCCTGGCATGGCCTTCACTTATAGTCTTGACACCGGGAAAACGGGCCCATCCCTTGTTGTGGACGATCATGAAGTTGCGCGCTATATCACGCATCTCCCTGCGGGTCATATACCTGAAGGTGTAGTCAGGATTGCTGAAGATCCTTTCGGCCTTTTCCCTGATGACGTTGCTGAGACGGCTGTCGTCAACAGGCATGTGATAGGTATACTGCTCAAAGTAATTTCTGAAGCCGTATGACTCAAATAGCTCCCTGTAGTAAGGCGGATTGTAGGGCATGCAGTAGTTTGGCGGCAGAAAACCGTCTACCAGCAGTCCCCACCAGCGGTCGCGCTCACCAAAGTTCTCGGGTCCCTCCATGGCTGTCATGCCGTTTCCTGCCAGCCAGTCGCGGCAGGCATCGAAAAGAGTGTGGGCAGCATCCCTGTCATTGATGCATTCAAAGAAGCCCATGCCTCCAACAGGTTTACTATCCGTCTGGCCTATCTTTTTGCTGTAGAAGGCTGCCACCCTGCCGACAGATTTTCCCGCCTCATCCTTCAACAGCCACCTGATGGCGTCACCGTGCCGGAAGAGTTTGTTTGTGGAGGGGTTGAAAAGCTGTTCTATGTCTTTCACCAGCGGCCTGATCCAGTTGATGTCGCCACTGTTGATGCGGGCAGCCAGATCATGGAATTCCCTGATATCCCTTTTGCTTTTTACTTCGACAAGCTGGAATGAGCTAACCATTACCCCGTGAATCTCGAACAGGGCAGAAATTTAGTCAATCATTTTGTAAAAGCAAATTCCGGGCTGTTTCCCGGCTTTATCTTTACAACTTCACCCTGACTGAGAAGATGAAATTTCTTCCTGCGGCGGCAATGCCCGATGAATAGGGCCGGTACCTCAGGTCGAGAAGGTTCTCCACCCCGGCAGTCAGGTCAACCCTGTTACTGATGTTGTATGAACTCTTGAGGTTCAGGGTGAACCATCCGGGCGACCAGGGGTTGCCGTTTGCGTCGGTGGCATAGAGATATGCCTTGTCCCTCTCGCTGGGTGCCAGCCTGTCGTACGTCACGCTGCCGTTCCAGGCAGCGTAGAAGTCTGCCTTGAATTGAGATCTCTCCAATATAATATGGGTTGTGCCGAATATGGGTGGCACATGGCGCAGGGGTTCATTCTCATTATCATGGCCGCCGGTGAGGGTCAGTGCTGTCTTTATCCTGAGGAAGCTTGCAGGTTTCAGTTCTGCCTTCAGCTGTGTGCCGTAGACAATGGCGTAGCCAGCATTGACCATGGCCTGTACCCGGCTCTCCTCGCCCATATATTCGACGGTTGGCTGACCGTTGAAGAGGAAGTCACGCCTTACCATGGCATTATCGAGCCATGACAGGAAAAAGGAAGCATCAGCCCTGAGCATTTTCCCAATCTCCCTGGAGGCGCCGAGGTCAATATTATAAAGGTATTCAGGCATGAGGTCAGGGTTAGGCACCACCAGTACTCCGGGGGCTGATTCGAAGACCTTGCCAAGGTCATCAAGGTTCGGAGCCCTGAAACCGGTGGAGAGGTTTGCTGTCAGCTCCGTGCGGCTGTCAGGCCTGTATACAGCGCCGGCAGCTCCGGTGACCGCGTTGTTGGCAGTCTCGATGGAGGTGAAGGGAAAATTATAGAATGAGTTGTCGGCGATCTCCGAATTGAGAGAAACAAAATTGTACCTGGCACCGGTGCTGACGGTGAACTTGCTGCTCAGGCTGAACTTGTAGCCCAGGTAGAGTGAGAAACTGTTATAGATATTGCTGCCATTGGGATATCGCGATCCGGCAGGCTCTGTCACGCCGGTGATTATATCTCTTACATCAGCCGTGCTCTTAATATTGTTCCTGACATATTCGGCACCGTAATAGAGCACGTTATTATTCTCCTTGTTGAGCTTGTCAAAATCGATGTTAGCAGTCCAGATGCCGACCTTCTCAAACTGCTCGTTGAGACTTGTGCTGTTGATCTTCCGGTCGTGGCGGCTCTCCCGGTAATCCTGTCGTGCCACTGTGACCTTGGCCTCGTCAAAGAGTGCCGATTGCTTTTTATAGCTGACCGTCGAGCTGGTCATCATCCATATCTGCGGACCGTAGTACCAGTCGCCATACCTGAGGGTATTGTCCCTGACCTGTATAAGCCTGTCGTAGCGAGGCACGTCGGAGATGCGGGAATAGTGATTCGCGAGGATCACATCGAAGTTCTTTCCGGCCTTGAAGCGCAGTTTGTTGGTGGTATTGAGCTGGGAGTACCCTGACGCAATCTGCCGGCGGGGTTCGTCGTTCACAATCACGGTATCACCTGTGGCCGTGCGTTCCTGGTACATATTACGCAGGTACTCGGGATGTTTCCGTGATCCCATCATCAGGTCGCCGAAGTCTGACCATGAGGCTGAGGTGAAGAAGGCCACCCTCCGTCCTCCCAGGTTAAGGTCGGCATGGTATGTCTGTTCACGGGCGGCAGTGGAGTAACGAGCCATGGCTTCCGCCCTGTGAAAGACGGAGTCGCCGGTGGAGAAGAGTGCCCTCTTGGTGTGAAAGTCCATCACTCCTCCCAGGGCGTCACTGCCGTACATGGTTGCCCCCGGGCCGAATATCACCTCGGTGCGTTCTATGACGTTGGGATCCAGCGAGATAACATTCTGGATGTTGCCCTCCCTGTAGATGGCGTTGTTCATCCTCACACCGTCGATGTTTATCAACACCCTGTTGGTGGCAAAGCCTCTCAGCATTGGGCTGCCGCCGCCGAGCTGGCTCTTCTGGACGAAGACATCGCCGCTGAGGGTGAGCAGGTCCGCAGTGGTCTGGGGGTTGTGGATCCTGACGGAGGGTAAGGGTATCGTGCTTATATGGTTCGGCACTTCATCGGATCTCTGTTCCCACCTGTTGGCGGAGACGATAAACTCTTCGACCTCAAAGGTCTTTACCTCAAGACGGATTATCCAGTCTGCCTGTCCGATCTCTTCCGGGGTGAAGGAGACCCTTTCATAGGAGAAATGCTGGAAGAAGACCGGTTTACCAGCCGGGAATCCTTTCAGGCTTACTTTTCCCGCATGATTGGTATAGCCGAACTGTGATTTTGATTCGTTATAGACTGCGACATCAGCTACCGGCTTACCGTCATCAGCGTCGAGCACCGTCACCGTCTGGGCGTCAACCGTCACAAAGGGCAAAAGAAGAATAAGGAGAAACAGATATTTCTTCATTACGGAGAATTAATAAAAGCGAAAAGTGATGTACAAAAAGTATTCCATAAAATATCGTTGAGGCTATGTTTCTCAGCATACCATCCGGGGGGAGGTGGTGCAGCTTAATCCTATGCTCCCTTGCGCTGCCCCCGGCATGCGGCACCGTGCTGCCTCTCCGCAACCAGGTGCAGGATAACCCCTGCCACATCGCCCCGGTCATATATGCAATAGCAAAGTAATATTTTATATTTTTGAGTTCAGATAATTACCTGAAAAATAATGCGCAGGAGAACGGGGATAATACTGGTAGCTCTTTTTGCCGTCGTGCTGGCTGTGGCGGCTTACCTCATACGGCGTGACAAGCAGGTGGTTGTTGTTGATCCCTGGGTGGCAGTACCCTCTGACGCATTCATGGTGTTTGAGACGCCTGACTTCCCGGAACTCCTTACCAGGGTCACCGATCCGGCGGGGATGATTACCAGGCTTTCGGGCCTCTCCTGGGCGGCTTCACTCCTGGATGCCGCTTCGGCTATTGACAGTATCACCGGCGGGCGCGAGGTGCGTGAGATGCTCAGCAACAGGAGAGTGATCATCTCGTTTCACACCGGTGAGAGGGGCACTATCACACCCCTGGCGGTGGCGGGCACCGGCACAACTGTCACACCGCGACGTCTCAGCAGCCTGCTCAGCGCCTCGGGTGCCTCTGTTACCGATGCAAGGGATCTGGGGGGCACAAGAAGGTACAGTGTCACCTACGGCAGGGGCAGCAGCGTGAAGGAGATACATCTTGCCCTCACCTCAGGCATATTGATCGCAACGCCTTCCCCCGCGCTGCTCTCAGCAGCTCTTGACAACAAGGGTGCCGGCACCGATATAAGACAACAGCAGGGGGTCTCTCCGGTGGTCAGGGCCTCAGGCAAGGATGCCGACAATATATTTATTCTGTTCAGGAACCTGCCCCCCTTCCTCCGTCCCTTGATACCTCCCGACAATATCACCAGGGTGACCACGGCAGCCATTGCCGCCGGGGGTGATATCAGCACCACAGAGGAGGGTCTCTTCATAAGCGGTTTTCTCACTGCCGCCACCACAGGCACAGGGGCAGACATGGTCAGGGAGGTGCCTCCCGCCGGCAGCGGGGTGCATGAGCTGCTGCCTGCAGGAACAAACAGCTATACCACGGTCATGAAACGGGCTTCACTCAAGGGTGAGACGGCCTCCGACGCTGCATCGGTGAATGCCAGTGATCTGGCACTGATACTGAGTCCGTTTACCGGTTCCGAGGTCACCGCTGCCACGGTGCCCGCCGGAAGAAAGAGCGAGAGGGTGAGGATATTCAGGATGACCGACAGGCAGTCGGCGGAACAGGTGCTGCGAAAGAGGCTCACCGAGAAGTACCGTGCAATGGGATTGAGGGAGAGTCATTTCCTCTCTTCGGCAGGTGATGCCGACGGTGATGAGAGGGTCCTGTACAAGATGCCCTTCCCGGGTGTGGCCTCGATACTGTCAGGAGAGAACGACAGGGGAGGCGATGACATCTGGGTGACTTTTGACAGGTCATACATGCTCTTCTCAGCCTCCCCCGAAGCACTGGCAGGCATCCTCAGGGAATCGGGCAGAGAGAATACCATGGTCAATAACCCTGAGTTCAGACAGATGGAGAGAACAATGCCTACAAAGAGCTCGTGGATCTTCTATTCTACAGGCGAGGAACTCAGGGAGATGGTCAGCAGTTACGTGACACCTGAGGCCGCGGCTGCGATAGGTGAAAACTCACTGGCAGGCATTGCAGGTGTTGGGCTCAGTCTCACACCCAGCAACGAGATGATCTATGCAGCACTCTCCGTCAGGTACCGTGACAGCCGTGAACAGCACAGGCAGCCAGCCATGGGCAGGGGGGAGACAGTCGCAGAAGCGGCTGGCAGTGAAGCCGCATCAGGCCAGAAACTGCTCTGGAGGGTGAAACTTGATGCACCGGCAGCAGTAAAACCCTTCCTCTTCACCAATCACAACACAGGGGCAACGGAGGTATTTATCCAGGATGAAAGGAACAATATCTATCTTATAAGTGCATCGGGCAAGATACTGTGGAAAGCACCCGTCAGGGAGAGGATCACCGGTGAAATTTTCATGATTGACTATTACCGTAACGGCAAGAACCAGCTTCTCTTCTCTGGCAAGGATTACCTGCATCTTATTGACCGCAACGGCAATTATGTGGACAAATACCCGGTGAAGATGCGTTCCCCGGCCTCCAATACCCTTGCTGTTTTTGATTATGAAAGCAACAAGGATTACCGTCTCTGCATAGCCGGTGAGGACAGAAAGATCTATGTCTATGACCGTGCAGGATCACCGGTCAGGGGATGGAACATGTTCACCACTCCTGGCAGGGTTACCGATCCTGTGAGGTTTTTCAGGGTCAGGGGCAAGGATTACCTGGTTGCTGCCGACGATCAGGATGTCTATGTGCTTGACCGTACCGGCAACATCCGGGTTGCCCACCAGGAGCCGGTCAGGAAGGCCGGAGGGTCAGCCATAAGGCTTGATGGTGGCGAGGACAATGCCCTGATCTTTACTGCGACGGACGGCACTGTTGTACGACTCTCGTTCGACGGCACGATCAACCGGCAGGGTGCCGGCACCCTCTCATCGTCGCACAGAGCCGATTTTACAGACCTAAGCGGCGACGGTAAGTCTGACATAATAATTCTTGATGGCAGCAGACTAATGATAACCGGCAGTGACGGCAGTGAGGTCAGCTCCCATGATCTCGGATCCGGGAGGTTCCTGGGGCCAGCCATTTTCATCACCGGCAGCAATGACAGGAGGATCGGGGTATATGATGCCGCCGAAGGAATGATCCATCTCTTTGGCAGGAACGGAAGCATCGTCAGCGGTTTCCCCCTGAAGGCGGGAGAATATTACAATATCGGGAGGGTGGTGAGTAAAAGCACCTGGAGTCTTCTGACTACAGACAGTGACTCGTATCTTTACAATTACGAGCTCGGCACAGGAGCAGGATAATACGATACAGCATTCTCATGAAACCTGCAGGAGCATGAGCTCGTATAAGGAATTGAATATAAGATGTAATGAATGTTCCTTGCAGCCAATGAAATTAATTGTTTTATACGTCTGAAACTTGCAGGAGCGGGAGCTCAATAAAGGATTTGATAATTTAATTCATGCAGGTTCCATTCGACCAATAAAAAACAAATAAAATAACCGAATGAAAAGAAAAGTATTAATGGCATTGCTGTTGCTGGCTGCAGCAGCCGTCACCAACGTCGGGGCACAGACAAGCAATGTTCTGTACTATATGAACCTCCCGCAGAGAACCACTCTCAATCCTGCCTTCCAGCCATCTGGAAGGACTTATGTCGGTTTGCCTGGGATATCGGACATATCGTTCAGGCTCGACAATAATTTCCTGAGTTTCTCAGACCTGTTTTCTGGCGGGGTGATATCCGACTCAACTGTTACCATCCTTGAGCCTGGCGAGGATCTTGACAGGTTCCTGGCAGGACTGGGCGACAAAAACTCCCTGGAGCCGCAGGCCTCGGTGCAGCTCTTCGGCCTGGCATTCACCGTCGGCGAGGATCTGAGGATAACATTTGACTTCACGGAGAGGATGGACGGGAACATAGTCCTTCCCGGTGATCTCATCAGGCTCGGCATCTCGGGAAACCAGGCTTTTATGGGCAGGAACATTGATCTCTCGTCGCTCAGGGCTGACGTCAGGTATTACCACGAGATAGGGCTCGGGGCATCAAAAAATATCACGGAAAAACTCAGGGTAGGTGCCAGGGTCATGTATCTCGCAGGAGTGGTCTCCGGCAGCCTGAAGAACAACGGAATGACCCTCACCGTCAATGACGATTACACCCATACGGTTGATGCAGATCTGTCCCTCAATCTGAGTGCTCCCTATGAATTCCTGAAAGACAGCGAGGGCATCATTGACAAGCTCGCATTTTATGAGGAGCGTTTTCAGGAGGGGAATGACTATATATCCTATGGTCTGGGTCTGGCTGCCAACCCCGGGCTGGGTCTGGAGCTGGGTGCGGAATACAGGTTCAATGATATGTTCGCCGTCTCCGCCGCGCTCACCGATATGGGGTTCATCAGGTGGAAGAGGGACAGGTCAGAGGTATCCTGCAACACCACCTTCCAGTTCAACGGTCTGACGATGCAGGATGTCTATGATGAGAGCCTCGATTTCGATGAATTGCTCAACTGGGCTATCGATTCGATACAGAATTCAATAGAGCTGTCGCCGGCCCCCGAACCTTACAGCACATTACTGCCGCTTACGGTAACAACAGGGTTCAGCTTCACCCCCGTCAGTTTCTTTACTGCCGGGCTGCTCTCACAGACAAGGTTCAAGGGAAAGCAGGTACACGAGGCTCTTACCCTCTCGGGGAATCTCAACTTTGGCAACATCTTCTCTACCACCGTGGCTTACACCATGGCCAACAGGCGGTTTGACAACCTGGGATTCGGACTGGCGGTGAGGGGAGGATTCGTGCAGTTTTATGCTCTGGTTGACAACATACCTCTGCGCTGGAATGAGGTGGTGGATGGTACCGAGAGCTACAGGCTGCCGGAGAACTGGAATACCGTTCATGGCAGGATAGGGCTGAATTTTGTCTTCGGCAACAAGGTTGAGGAGAAAATTCTTCCTCCCATGTGACGGTCAACCGGCTGAAACCCCCATCTTACCAGCAGTAATGTCCCTGAGGCTCACCGGGCAGGGTTATTCAGCCGGCGGACGCGGGGCCATGTGACCATTAGCGGGCGGACTCCTTCAGCTGTTTGGCCAGGGCATTTGCAAAGACGAACTCATTGAGCAGTTTGCAGTCTGACTGCAGTATCTGGTTCTTGTTGCCCTCCCAGCACTTCTCGCCCTCCTCGATGAATATTATCTTTTCACCGTTCTCCATCACGGAGTTCATATCATGAGTATTGACTATGGTGGTCATGTTCAGCTCAGCGGTAATCTCCCGTATCAGCTCGTCGATCACTATGGAGGTTTTGGGGTCAAGGCCCGAGTTGGGTTCATCGCAGAAGAGATAGCGTGGTTTGAGGGCTATCGCCCTGGCTATCGCCACGCGTTTCTTCATTCCTCCTGACAGCTCTGACGGCAGCAGCCGGTTTGAGTCGGTAATGTTCACCCGTTTAAGGCAGAAGTTCACTCTCTCAAGTTTCTCCTCGTAGTTCATGGTGGTGAACATGTCAAGCGGGAACCTCACATTCTCCTCCACGGTCATGGAGTCAAATAGTGCACTTCCCTGGAAGAGCATTCCCATCTCCTTCCTTATCTCCTTCCGGGCGTGAAAGTTGAGTTCATTAAAGAGCACGTCGCCGTACCATATAGCTCCGCTGTCTATTTCGAAGAGTCCGACTATACACTTGAGGAACACTGTCTTGCCGGAGCCGCTCTTGCCGATTATCAGGTTGGTCTTGCCGGGCTCGAACACGGCAGAGACATCTTTCAGTACCTCCCGTCCGCCCAGCGACTTGCCAATGTTTTCGACCCTGATCATGAGAGCAGCAGTTGTGTTAGTATCACATTGACGAGGAGGATGAAGACGCTGCTGTAGACTACCGCTTTGGTGCTGGCGCGTCCGACCTCCAGTGAGCCGCCCTCGACAATATATCCCTGGTATGATGATACGGTGGTAATGATGAATGCAAAGAAGAGAGTCTTGATAAGGGAGTATGTGATGTAATACGGGATAAAGGCATACTGAATGCCGTAGATATATTCCGGTGAGGTTATCACGCCTGCCGTTGTACCCACTAACCATCCTCCCACGATGCCGGTTATGATGCTGATCAGGGTGAGAAAAGGATTGAATATCAGGGTGGCAACAACCTTTGGGAGTATGATGTAGGATGCGGAGTTGACGCCCATGAGCTCAAGTGCATCTATCTGTTCGGTGACCCTCATGGTGCCTATTTCGGAGGCTATGTTGGATCCCACCTTGCCAGCAAGGATCAGCGCCACGATGGTGGATGAGAACTCCAGTATGATAGAGTCCCTGGCCCCGAGTCCTATCAGGTATGTGGGATAGATCGGGTTCTCGGTGTTGTAGGCCGTCTGCAGGGTGATAACTGCTCCCATGAAGAATGATATGATGGTCACTATACCTATGGACCTCAGTCCGAGGCTGACAAGCTCTTTCATTGTCTGCCTGTAATAGATGACCGGTTTCTCAGGCCTGGAAAAGACTTTTCCGAGCAGCATCCAGTAGGCACCGAAACCTGATAAAAATCTGAATGTCATAGAAAATATTTTGTCAAATTTAGCAATAATTCACCGCAGTTGAAACCCGGCAGGTTTCTGACAGCAGGAATTCATATATTTGTAATAATACCCAATTGCTCATGAAGAAGAATAAAAACCGCTATTTGCTGATCATGGCCGGTGGTGTCGGAAGCCGGTTCTGGCCACTGAGCAGGAAGGACAAGGCAAAACAGTTCCTTGACATCCTCGGCACCGGAGAGACCCTGATACAGATGACCTACCGCAGGTTCAGCAAAATATGTCCTGCTGAGAACATCTATGTTGTGACCAATGAGGAGAGCAGTGAGACAGTCGTTAGCCAGCTTGGCATATCGGTTGACCATGTACTTGCCGAGCCTTTGAGGCGTAACACGGCTCCCTGTATTGCTTACGGAATCTTCAGAATAATGGCGGAGGACCCTGATGCTGTGATTGCCGTCACGCCGGCGGACCACCTGATACAGAAGGAGGATGAATTCCGGAAGGTGATGGATGAAGCTTTCAGGTTTGCCGCGGGCGATGATGTCCTGCTTACGCTGGGCATAAGGCCTGACAGGCCGGAGACAGGTTACGGGTACATACAGGCCAACCTCGATCAGCCTGTCGAGGGTTACGCCTCTCTTCACAAGGTGAAGGCGTTCACCGAAAAGCCGGAGCTGGCGATGGCAAAGCTTTTCCTTGAGAGCGGCGACTTTTACTGGAACAGCGGTATCTTCATCTGGAAGGCCAGTGCCATACTGGAGGCCTTTGACAGGCATCTTCCGGATATCTATCACAGTTTTTACGAGGGGAGGGAGCTCTTCAACACCTCCTCGGAGAAGAAGTTCATCAAGAGGGCCTATGCGCAGTGCAGCAGCATATCCGTGGACTACGGCATCATGGAGAAGGCTGACAATGTCTACGTCATCTGCACTGACCTCGGCTGGAGCGACCTGGGCACCTGGGGTTCACTCTACCTGCATACGGAGCACGACAGGAACGACAATGCCATTCTGAACTCCAAAGCTTTGACATACAACTCCGAGGGTAACATCATCAGTCTGCCTCAGGGAAAGATAGCTGTGGTGCAGGGGCTTGACGACTACATCATCATTGACAGCGGCGATGTGCTGCTGATCGTATCACGGGAGCAGGAGCAGAACCTCAGGCGTTATCTTGAGGATGTCGGGCGGACGGCGGGAGAGGAGTTTCTCTAGTCCACAGTCTTCAGTCTTCAGTCGGCAGTCATGGCATGAAATAGAAAAAGGGTGTCTCATCATATGGTTTGAGACACCCTGTTCGTTTATTCTCGCTTAGCTCCTAATATTCCCAGAGATCCTGTTCAAAGTTAAAGATCTCATTCTTTATACGTTCGGCTTCGAAGATCTGGGCAGGACCCATCTTATACTGGTTGATATACCTGTCGTCGTAGACGTTTGATTCGGCAACGATATAACCGTTGAACCTCCGCTGCAGCAGCAGGTCCTCGAATGATATCCTCTGTGCATCGTTGAAGCTGTTGAAGGCTTCGTGGGTTGCCAGTGCCTGCCTGACATCCTCATACCTGATCCAGAAAAGGCGTCTCTTCACCAGCCGTGATGTGATCTGGTCATATCCCATATATATCGGGCATATGCCTATTATGCGCACATCAAGACGCGAATGCTTTTTGTCGAAGAACCACTCCTCAAGCAGCATCAGCTGTTTGATGTCGGCCGGATTCTCCATGTTGGTAACGGTGGAGTCACGCTCATTGCCGAAGGCATCAACGATAGCGATGGTCATGGTATCGCGGTTCATCTTGGCTGCGATATCGTTATAGGTGGTGGGTATGGTCATGGCGTCACCGTCGGTTGCCTGCACTCTGCCCGAGAGGATCTCATTGAGGAGGATACCTGACAAGTTCATCCTTCCGTCAGACATCTCAGAGGTGAAACGGTTATTATCAGCGTCATACCTGAGTGACGGATAGTAGAGATTCAGGTTCATCTTCTCCCTCAGGTCAACTATACGGTAGAGTCTTTTAGACCATATCACGTCGGACTCGCCGAGGTAGGTATAGCTGATCTTCTCGTTCTGGGGAATCTGTTTCTCATAGATGTCGCCGAACGACTGTGCCATTGAGGCCGTGCAGATCAGGAGGCCTGCAAGGCCTGCCAGAATGCTCCTTTTCATGGTTTGTATCTTCATCTTTTAGTTAATCTTAAGAATTATCGGGTTTAGATCCCTGTTTCTTCCGTCGGGTCCGACAGCCTTTATCTTCTCTATGATAAGCTTCTGGCCGGCGCGAAGGTTGCCTATAAGTTCCTTCTGCTTGTTGGTGAGCCTGTTGCTGTTTGACTCAGCCGTGATTTCAAAGCCCTTGTCATTCACGGATACTGTAAATCCGGTGACCGTATAGGTAAGGTCGAATTCAAAGTTCTCAAGTACGGCAGTGACCACCTGCTGGGCTGCAGCGACACTCCGGAGGACATTGCCCTCCTTCATGTTGGCGAACCTTGCCTCGGGGTCGGGAAGTCTTCTCACCCTGAATTCGACAGGGGGGAACGACTGCACCTTGCCGTCAATATTGGCTGACACGATGATCTGTGCGTTTTGTCCCACGGTACGCGGCTGTGCCACATATTCACCGCGGTAGTCCTTGTATTTGCCCCTCTTGATATCGCCGTTGGTCATGCGTACGGTCAGCTTGTCTGATCCCACACCCGGGACAGATATGTCAAGCGGGTTCTGAATGCCCTGGTAGAGCACATTCATGGCAGTGGGGGAGACAACCACGTTGGGCATGCCCACGGAGTATTTCTGATCGAATTTGTATGTGCGGGTGCTGCCGTCAGGAGCCTTCATCCTGATAACACCGCCCCACGACTTCTCTCCCACGGAGCCTGCCCTCACCCTGTAGATACCCCTGCCTGATTCATCAATGGGCAGCTTGGTGGACTGGCCTGAGGGCTCATATGCCAGAGATCCGTCAGCATTGGTTGTTGTGGTATAGGGACCAACGAATATCTCGAGATCCTGGGTGGTATCGGTGGCAGCAACGAATACTTTTGCCTCGTATTCATTACCCTGCATCACGTAAGAGGTATTGGTGGTGACTGTCGGAATGATGTAGTTGAACTTGAAAGAGCCTGCGTCGATCTGTGTGTAGAGAAAGTTAAGGACATCGGTCTCGGCATTCCTCACGTCGACCTGCATTTTCGAGAGGATGGTTATGACGGCCACCAGCGGCAATGTCTGAAACTGAGCTGTCACCCAGTCTTCGGTGCCGGTACCCTCAAGGTTGACGGGGTCCTCGGTATTGAGGATATCAAGGATGGACTGTTCTGCTCCCAGATCCTTGCCTTCCAGGGTCTCAACGAGGAACTGCCTGTAGTCTTCAATAAGAGCCTTGAGGTCATTGCCCTTGCCATCCTGGTTTGCTCCTACCAGAACCTCAGAAGGGATGTTGTTCTCATCGATCCTTTTAACCTTGGTTATGTCGATGCGGTTGTCAGGGAGAAGAGCCTCTGCCTCAGGACCTTCAGCCTTGGTGATGATCTCTATCTTCAGGTCCTGGATATAATCAAAGAGTTCATCGGCACGTCCCTTTACGTCATAGGCCTTTGTTTTCCAGGGGCCTGCCTTCTCCGGGTTCTCAGCCGCGGCAGCATCAAAAGTGGCATAGGTGATGTCATTCTTCTTGATATAGTTGGCTGTGGTTTTCGTAAGACTCAGGTCAACCTTCTTGAAAGCTTCAACGGCCTCTTTTGAAACGTTAAGAGCAAGCATGGCAGTAAGGATAAGGTACATCATACCTATCATCTTTTGCCGCGGTGTCTCTTTTCCCTTAGACATTGGTAAATAATTTAGATGTTATCTGAAATATTGATGAGACCGTCATTGCTACTTCACATTCATGGCTGCAAGCATGTTGCCGTAGACATTGTTGAGTGAGCTGAGGTTTTCATTGAGTTTGGCAACCTGATCACGGTATTTCTTTGTGTCATCGGCTGATCCGGAGAGGTCCTGCATCAGGCCTTCAATACCCTTATAGATCACCTCTGAGCTTTTAACGTGGTCATTGGCACCACGCAGCTGCAGTTCATAGGCTGCGTTGAGTGCTGAGAGGTTCTTGTTCAGGGACTCCAGTTTTTCATTATAGGCTTTGCCTCCGCTCTCTATGGTTTTGGATGATTCACCTATAGCCTGGTAAACATTGCCTGTTTCAGCCATTGACCTGGCAGTATGTATTACTGAGTCAGAGAGGTTCATCAGCGACTCGTTTGCTTTCCTGATGGTGCCGGCGTACTCATTGGTGGTAACAGCCAGGTCACCCATGGAGTTGAGGTTGTTGGTTGTCTCGGTGAGTTTTTTGAGTCCCTGGCTCAGTCTGTCAAATACCTCGGGGGTGATACCGGCATTGGCAAGCATCTTGTCAAACTGTGACAGTCCGGCTCCGCCGCCGTAGCCGCCGCCACCGCTGCCAACAGCAGCAAAACCGACCTCTTCGCCTGAGTAGTTCGGATCAAGCTGGGGATATACCAGCTTCCAGTCCGGCTCCTCCTTGAGAGGCTCAAAGGCCGAGAAGAAGAAGATGACTGCCTCTGTTATCAGACCTACGGAGAGGAGTAATCCTGCCATAGGATAGTGCTGTATTTTGAAGAGAGCGCCGATTATCACGACTGAGGCTCCCCAGCCGTAAAGCTTGGACATGAATGCTTTCCACTTACTTGTGTGAACAAATTCCGAAAGGCCCATTATAGTAGTAATTAAGGTTAAACAGTATTAATTGTTGACTCCAATATATGTTCTTACGTTACGGAACCCGACAAATGACTTGGTTGAGTCCTGGTATTCATAATCCCTTGAAGATGTCTGCATGAAATATGCGATATCCTTCCATGAGCCGCCCCTGATAACTTTGCGTTTCAGCACCGGGGGATCCTCGGGGCGTGCATTGTATTCATAGTCAGGATTGAGGTCATGGGTGAAGACGTATGACGAGGGGTGGTATGCGCACGAGGTCCACTCGGCCACGTTGCCCGACATGTCAAACAGTCCATATTCATTTGGTTCAAAGGAGGCCACCTTTATTGTATATACGGCACCGTCGTCAATATAGTTACCGCGCAGTGGCTTGAAGTTGGCCAGGAAGCAGCCCTCATAGTTGCGGGTATAGGGTCCGCCCCACGGGTACATCGAGAGGTCAAGACCACCACGTGCTGCGTATTCCCATTCTGTCTCAAGCGGGAGACGGTAGTTGTGAACGTCGGCAATGCCCTGCTGGCGCAGGTGATCATTCATGAAGTTGGTACGCCAGACACTGAATGCGCGTGCCTGAACCCATGAAATGCCCACAACGGGGTAATCGTCATAACCGGGATGCCAGAAGTAAAGTGTGGCCCACGGCTCATTGAATGAATAGGTGAAATCGCGTATCCATGCCAGCGTGTCAGGGTAGATATTTACATTATGGTGCATGATGAACGACGAGCGGTTAACCACATCGGTGGTATTGCCCTCGAGGTCGGTGACCTGACCTTCGTATTTCTGCTCCTTGTAGTTATACCTGGCCTTGGCTGCCTGCTTGTAGTCGACCCAGAAGTATGAGTAGTTCAGCAAGCGTGTGTCTATCTGCTTGTTGGCGTTGAAGCGTTCTTCAGGAGGATAGTACATGGTCTCGAGTACCGCAAGGACATTCTCATCATCGTAGTCTATCTCCTCTTCCCAGTTAAGGACATAGGGTTCGAGGATATTACCCTCATCATCGGTGCGGAAGAACTCGTAGCCCTCGATGCCTTCCTCGCCCAGCCTGGTTCTCAGGATGGAGTCACGCACCCAGTAGGTAAACTGCCGGTACTTGTTGTTGGTGATCTCTGTCTGGTCCATCCAGAAGGCCTCAACGGTGACGGTCTTGGAGAGACTGTTCATTGCGCGAAGAGGATCCTGATCACTCGGGCCCTGTGTGAACGAACCGGCAGGGATGAAGGCCATCTCAAACGGTTCCGGCTCGTAGAATTTCTTCCTTCCCGGGACGCCTGTCAGCTCACCCGACTCGTAGGAGGAACACCCGGTAACAACAAATATTGATGCCAGAGCTAAAAGGGTTACCTTTTTCATGTGTGAAGAGTTTATTTTTTTAAGGTCACATGGAACTCTCATGTCCGGTTTACCAGCTTCATTTCTTTTTATGTCTCTATAACATGAGGGTCTCATATACTTTTTAATTTTAAAACGAAAATGAATTGAATCTATTCTGTCAGTTACAAAAATCTTATGCTTTTATATTTGGTGACACTTTTGCCCAGGCCGATGTCAAAACTGTACGAAACAACGAATTCATGCGATCCGCTGGTGCCTTTTCTGATCTCCGATATCGGGAAGTCATAACCATATCCAATTTTAAGGCCGTTGTACAATTCTATACCTGCAAAACCTGTGACTGCGTCACTTATCCTGTATGAAACGCCACCCCATATCTTTTTATTGTATCTGAACATATTTGTTGCAACATATTGTGTGGTTGCGCCATCATTGACGATGAAAACTGACGGAATGAGCTCGAAGGCGGGGTTGGGGAGCTGGAAGTAGTATCCTGCGGTCAGGTAATACTGCCGGCTAACATAAGTGGCTGTTTCGGAGTATTTTATTTTAGGCTGGTTAATATGTGTAACTGAAATACCGGCATAATAATTTAGTCCCTGGTAATAGACTCCTGCCGAGAGATCGAGTGCAATAAAACTCTCATCATTTTCCGGAATGAGAGGGTCTCCCGACGGCGGTGTATGTGTTGTTCCCGAGGGGATGAACCATTCCGGGGCGAGGGTTTTGTTGAGCATCCCGAGGCTGAAGCCTGCTCCCAGTGTGCTGGTACCAATAGGGAAGAGGTATGAGTAAGAGAGGTTCAGGTTGATGTCATTGCTGAAACCGTACTGGTCGGCCTCAACTAACAGTCCTGCCCCGCTGCGCAGCCCGAAGAGGCTGAAGGGGGTGTTAACGTTGAAGATCATGGTGGAGGGGGCGCCGGTAAAGCCAACCCACTGCTGGCGTGTCAGTGCGGTGGCGGTGACCATGCCGCTCATGCCTGAGTAGCCAGGGTTGTAGGTCTGTGTGTTGAACATGTAATGGCTCAGCACAGGATCCTGTTGCCCAAAGACCATGCTTACCGTAATAAATAAGGCTGAAATGGCTGTCCTGACTTTCTTCATCTTCAAGGAGCTCCTCTGCATCCTCAATAGTAACGAGTAAAATAAATAAAAAATATGCAAGCAGCCAAATCAGGTTATTATTTACTGGCTGAACCTGAGCATGGCTCTTGTCCACCGGCCGGGCACCTGGTCCCTGTTGGCCATCAGGTAATCTTCATAGGAGCATGCAAGGAAGTGGGGGTCACCCTCACTGTCGCGTATCTCTATCCACCACCGTTCGGTGATGTTGCTCTTGATGAAGATCGCCTCGCTGTCGAGGTCACTGAGGGCCACATGGTACCGTGTGAAACGGCTGTTCATCTGGTCGCCGAGGTATGATATCTCATACTGCTTCTGTGAGAAGCCTTCCAGGAAGAACCATATCATCTGGGCGGCGAGGTGGGATGTCTGTGCCCGGTTGTCAAGGGTGGGGTTTACCTCCGCAATTGTCAATATCTTCAGGTTGTCCGAGAGGCCTGCGTAGCGGGCCTGCAGGCAGATCTCCTCGCCATAGAAGCCGTTGGCTGAGGGGAGCCATGTGCCGGGGGCGTCAGACTGCCGTACGGCACCCAGGTCAAAGAGTGCCGCCGTGGCATCACGGAATAGCGGTTCTGTCTCATTTATGGCAGCCCGCACCTCACCTATGCGCATCATGTCAAAATGCCTGCGGTTAAACCGGTTCACCACCTGCTGGTCGGTGAGATAGGTCTGGTAGCCCAGGGCTGAGAGGTGTGAGAGGTAGCTGCTGCTGCGGTAGATGAGGTCATTCATCCAGTTGAGAGAATCGGGCGGCCGCTTTTCAGCCGTGAAGTCGAGCCTGGAGTCAACGGATACCAGTGACCAGCTCTTCTTCATCGACGAGAGACAGCGGTCAATGGCTGGCATGAGGGCGCTGGTGCCTCCCAGGACTACCGGCACCACATTGGCATCAAGCAGCTGTATCAGCACATCACGCAGTCCGGCAAGAGTATCGTCAAAAGAGCTGCCGGGACGCAGGTTACCCAGGTCTGTGACTTTCATCTTTCCCGGCAGGCGGGAGAAGGAGTAGAGGCATTTCCTGATAGCATCGGGGGCGTGGGCAGCACCTGTATTTGCCGAGGAGCGGTCATCAGGCACACCCACAATGGCTACTGCAAAACCATCAAGGTCACCGATGGGAGCGTTGCCGGTGTTGACAGCTACGCCGTGCGAAAAGGCGGCCGCTCCCTTCAGGGGCTCTGCCTCAGGCCTGTCAAGACATACAGGATCGAAATAGTGGTTCAGGTCGATCATAATATATATAAGGTCACTTCTTCCTGCCCTTTCTGGCGCTCTTTGTCCTGCCACCCTTCTCTATGATGGCCAGGCACTCCTCCCTGGTGAGCTTGTGAGGGTCGGTGCCCTTGGGGATGCGGTAGTTGTCGCCGTCATACACCAGGTAGGGGCCGTATCTGCCGTTGAGCACCCTGATGTCACCAAATTCGCTGATGATCTTCTGTGCGTCACCCTCCCTCTTCTCCTTAATGAGTTCCATGCCCCTCTCACCTGTGATGGTATATGGGTCATCGACATCCTTCTTCAGGGAGTAGAATTTACCCGCATGCTTCACGTAGGGCCCGAACTTGCCTATGCCCACCGTCATATCTTCATCCTCGAAGGTGCCGATGACGCGTGGCAGGGCAAAGAGCGCCAGGGCCTCCTCAAGGGTGATGGTCTCCAGAAGCTGGTCGCGCCGCAGGTTGGCAAAGCGCGGCTTGCTGTCGGGAGAGGCCTCTCCCAGCTGCACTACCGGGCCATACCTGCTCATCTTAACCAGGACCGGCAGGCCACTCTCCGGGTCGGTGCCCAGCTCGCGGGCTCCAGTACTTCGTGCCCTGGTGGAGAGTGACTCATCAACCGACTTGTGAAAGGGGCTGTAAAAACGGGATATCATATTATCCCATTCCAGCTCGCCGGAGGCTATCTCATCAAACTCCTTCTCCACACCTGCGGTAAAGTTGTAATCAATGATGTCCGGGAAGTTGGCCATCAGGAAGTCGTTGACGATCATGCCTATATCCCTGGGAAAGAGCTTTGACTTCTCCTTGCCTGCCATCTCGCTCTTCTCGCTCCTGGTGATCTTGCCCCTGGACAGCGTAAACTGGGTCACCGTCCGCTTTTCTCCGGGCCGGTCTTCGCGTGCAACGTACCCGCGCGTCTGTATAGTTGAGATAATGGGAGCATAGGTTGAGGGTCTTCCTATGCCAAGCTCCTCGAGCTTCTTTACAAGGCTGGCCTCGGTATATCGCGGAGGGGGTGTGGTGAAACGCTGCAGAGCCGTAATGGTGGAAGGGACAAGGGCCATACCCCTGTCAACACGCGGGAGGATTGTTTTCTCATCCTCGGCAGCGTTGCTGTCATATGATTCGGTATAGACCCTGAGGAAGCCGTCAAAGAGTATCACCTCTCCGGTAGCGGTGAAGTTCACCGGTGATGATGACATGCCGATGGTCACCGTGGTCTTTTCTATCTCGGCATCAGCCATCTGTGATGCTATGGCCCTCCGCCAGATGAGTTCGTAGAGTTTTTTCTCGTTGTTGCTGCCCGAAGCCTCCCTCTTGTCGAAATATGTTGGCCTGATGGCTTCGTGTGCCTCCTGGGCACCCCTTGAGTGGGTCTTGAACTGCCGTGTACGGGAGTACTTTGCCCCGAATTCGCCGGTGATAACCTCCCTGGCTGTGTTGAGAGCCAGAGATGAGAGGTTGGTTGAGTCGGTCCTCATGTAGGTTATCTTACCTGCCTCGTACAGCTTCTGTGCCACCGACATTGTCTGTGCCACCGAGAAGCCGAGCTTGCGCCAGGCCTCCTGCTGCAGGGTGGAGGTGGTGAAGGGAGGTGCCGGTGAGCGGGTGCCGGGCTTTACAACTATATTTTCAACGGCGAAGGAGGCGTTGCTGCACTGCTGCAGGAAGCTTTCAGCTTCAGCTTCGGTGCCGAATTTTTTTGGACACTCGGCCTTTAGTTTTACCTCAGCACCTTCTCTGTTTGTCCCTTCAAAGGCGCCTGTCACCCTGAAAGCCGAGTCCGCAACGAAGCTGATGATCTCACGCTCACGGTCAACCAGCAGCCTGACTGCCACTGACTGCACCCGTCCTGCCGAGAGGGAGGGCTGAACCTTCTTCCACAGTACGGGCGAGATCTCAAAACCGACCAGCCTGTCGAGTATGCGGCGCGCCTGCTGGGCATTGACGAGGTTCATGTCTACCTGGCGGGGCGACTCCACCGCCCGGGTGATGGCATCTTTGGTTATTTCATGAAACACTATGCGGCGGGTAGAAGAGGGATCAAGGCCCAGAACCGAGATGAGATGCCAGGCTATGGCCTCCCCCTCACGGTCCTCGTCAGAGGCTATCCATACCTTCCCGGCCTGACCTGCCAGCTTGCGAAGCTCACTGACAACCTTCTTCTTATCGTCGGGAACCTCATATACAGGGTTGAACCCCTTATCAACCTCTACTCCCAGGTTGTTCTTTGAGAGATCACGAATGTGCCCGAAACTTGAGACTACTGTAAAGTCCTTTCCGAGGAATTTTTCTATTGTTTTAGCTTTGGCAGGGGATTCAACTATTACCAGATTTTCTGTCATCAGAGATTTTTTAAAAACAGGGCAAAGTAAATGATTATGGGTACTAACTTCAAAATTATTGGATAAGATTCTGTATTAATCATTAAATTAGCGCCCATATCATCAAGGTACAATGAGGGATAAGAAATTTCGGAAGGGCATTATTTGGTTTTGGGTGGCAGTATCCGTACCGGCAGTTTTGCTGCTGACACTCTTTTTACTTATAGGAGCGGGCAAGCTGGGTCCGCTGCCCTCCTTCGAGGAGCTGGAGAACCCTGACAACAGCCTTGCAGCGGAGGTCTATGCTGAAGACAACGTACTGCTGGGCAAGTTTTACATTCAGAACCGTACCTGGACGGATTACGAGGATATTTCACCCTATGTTGTGGATGCGCTGATAGCAACAGAAGACATCAGGTTTTACAGGCACTCCGGTATTGATTTCAGGGGGCTGGCCAGGGTTCTTGTCAAGACAATAATTTTAGGTCAGAACACAGGAGGGGGGAGCACCATCACCCAGCAGCTCGCCAAGAACCTGTTTCTTCCCAGGGATCTCTCAAATGACCCGGCCATAGTCAGGAGTGCCAGGCTTGCCGTTTCCAAGTTCAAGGAGTGGCAGACGGCGGTGAGGCTCGAGAGGAGCTACACCAAGGAGGAGATTATCACAATGTATCTGAATGTTTTTGACTTCCTGTACAATGCAGTGGGAATCAACTCAGCGTCACGCATCTACTTCAACACCACCCCCGACTCTCTGAACATAGAGCAATCGGCCATGCTGGTGGGGATGCTCAAAAACTCCGTCGTCTACAACCCGCGGCGCAATGAGGAGAGCGCGCTCAGCAGGCGCAATGTGGTCATCAGCCAGATGGAGCGTTACGGATACATCACTCCTGATGTGGCTGACTCTGTCAGGACGTTACCCCTGGGGCTTGATCTTCGCGAAGACAGCCACAACACCGGGCTGGCAACATACTTCAGGGAGTATCTGCGCACCACCATGATCAGGTACGAGCCTGAGCGCAACATGTTCTACTCCGACGATCAGTATGAGGATGCACTGTGGCGCTGGGAGAATGACCCACTGTACGGATGGTGCAGGAAAAACAAGAAGCCTGACGGTACAAATTACAACCTCTACCGTGACGGGCTGAGGATATATACGACCCTCAACTCGAAGATGCAGGGTTATGCCGAGGAGGCGCTCAGGGAGCATCTCTCGCAGAATCTTCAGCCTGTATTCAACCAGCGGGCGAAGGGCTTCAGGAACCCTCCCTATTCCAATGACCTCAACTCATCACAGGTAAAAGATCTGATCAGCAGATCGGTCAGGCAGAGTGACAGGTACCAGAATATGAGGCGTGCCGGCATACCGGAAGACTCCATAACGCTGTCATTCAATACTCCCATTCCCATGAAGCTCTTCTCGTGGGACGGTGAGAGGGATACCGTGATGACACCGCTGGATTCCATCTGGTATTACAAGTTCTTCGTCAGGTCGTCATTCATGGCCATGGATCCTCACACCGGTCATGTGAAGGCCTATGTCGGGGGACCTGACTTCCGGTATTTCAAGTATGATGCTGTCACGCAGCAGAAGAAGCAGGTAGGCTCAACCATCAAGCCGTTCCTCTATACCCTGGCGATGCAGGATGGATACTCCCCCTGCTTTGAGGTTGAGAACATCGCCCGCTCGTTCGATGTCAACGACTCCGTATGGATCCCCCGCAGCTCAGGCCCTGTTGAATATCATGGCAGGATGGTTACTCTCAAATGGGGGCTGGCGCAGTCAGAAAACTATATTTCAGCCTGGCTGATGAAGCAGTTCTCGCCCCAGGCTGTTGTTGACCTGATGCACCGGATGGGAATCAGGAGTTTCATCGACCCCGTCTTCTCAATCTTCCTCGGCACCTCTGACCTGTCACTCGAGGAGATGGTGGGGGCATACGGTACCTTTGCCAACAAGGGGGTTTACACCCGTCCGCTATATGTGACACGCATTGAAGACAGGAACGGCAATGTGATCTCCTCATTTTCTCCCTTCATAGATGAGGTGATAAGCGAGGATGACGCCTATCTGATGACTTCTCTCCTGCAGGGGGTGGTAAATTCGGGAACGGCAGTCAGGCTGCGGCTTACCTATAAGTTGCTCAACCAGATGGGCGGCAAGACGGGAACAACGCAGAACCACTCCAACGGATGGTACATGGGGGTCATGCCTGACCTTGTGGCGGGTGCCTGGACCGGATGGGAGGACCAGGCTATTCACTTCGAGGATCTCTCACTGGGGCAGGGCGCCAATATGGCACTGCCAGTGGTGGCACTATTCCTTCAGCGGCTCCTGGCCGATGAAGGTTTTGCTCCCTATGGGCAGTCTGTTTTTGAGGCTCCCTCCAATTTCAATGTAGAGCTCGACTGCGACCTTGTCAGGGATCAGCAGCAGGGCAGCTCCCTGCGGCAACGCGAATTCTGATATCAG
>CALMRD010000327.1 GCA_937871625.1 uncultured Bacteroidales bacterium
CGGGATTACGCTCACTTCGTTCGCGTGATCCCGGGTCTGGTGGAGACTATAGCAAAAAAGCCCGCATTTCGCTTCGCTCACTGCGTCTTTTTGTTTTTCCGATGTTCCTCAAAAGCGAGCTTTTTCGTCACATCTTAAAAACAAAAAACCACCCGCCAAAATGGCGGGTGGGCTTTTTTGCTATGTCGGGATGCCGGGATTTGAACCCGGGGCCCCTTGCCCCCCAGACAAGTACTCTAACCGGGCTGAGCTACATCCCGTGATGTAAAGCGGTGCAAAATTAGTTAACTATTCCGATTATGCAAAAAAATAGAGCAGGCAGCTGCGGAACATATTTCACAGGTGAAGGGCAGCATCGCAATTTCCTTATATTTGCGTTCAACAGGAAACAAAACATCAAAAACCCGCATCAAATGAACCAGGTCAACCGTCGTAACTTCCTCCGCCTTGCCGGCGCAGGAGCCGCTGCCGCTGCCGCTGCCCCGATGGCACAGGCCATGAGCCCGGCATCAGCTTTCAAGACTACAGTTCAGGACAAACCTGACACCAACATCGCCGACGCATTGAAGGTGCCGCGCAATGACAGTTCCATGCCGGGACTCTACCCCGGAAGAGTGGCACTGGTAAAGAACACCAGGTCGGTAAAGGAGAATGCCATCATCGAACAGGAGGTATATGAGATGATCGCCCGCTCCATGCTTGAGCTGACCGGCGAGAAGAAGCTGAAGAAAGCATGGCGCAAATTTGTCTCTCCGGGCGAGAGAATAGGCCTGAAAGTCAATCCTGTTGCCGGTAAAAGCCTCAGCACAAGTCATGAGGTGGTGAGATCGGTGATAGCCCAACTCGAGGAGAGTGGTATAGAGAGATCACAACTGACAATATGGGACCGGCGTGAGTTTGAGCTGACAGATGCAGGCTTCACAACGGAGAATTACCCCGGCATACGGATCGTCGGTACGGAACAGATGGACAGGGAGGGACTCTACTATGGCAAGGATGGCAAGCTCTACGGAGAGCATATGATAGACCGCGACTGGTACTACTGGGCAGACGTGGAGGGTGAGTATGATGAGTATACCATGCCCTACATGGTCAACGGCGGCAAATATTCCTATTTCACAAAGATTGTCACCCGGGAGCTTGACAAGATCATCAATATTCCCATTCTGAAGAATGCCGGGGCTACAGTGACACTGGCGCTCAAAAACCTGGCGTACGGATCAGTATCAAATACAGGAAGACTGCATGCAAAGCTCTGGAATGAAACCTGTGCACAGGTGTGTGCCTTTGCCCCGCTGCGCGACAAGGTGGTGCTGAATATTGTCGACGGCATCAAGGGATGTTTCAACGGGGGTCCCGGGGCCAACCCGCAGTTCTTCTGCGACTATCATACCATAATCACCGGCAGCGACGCGGTGGCGGTGGACCGGATAGGATATGACATTGTGCTGGCAAAGAGAATCGCTGAAGGGTTGCAGAAGGAGGGAACGGAGAGAGCACTTGCCTTTATGCTCCAGGCCGAGGAGCTCGGACTGGGTGTGGCCGACAGAACGAAGATTGATCTCCGGGAGATCTCGATATAAACATTTATGTGAAATTCAAAACAGGCTTTTTCAGATGCTTTTCAGACAGACACCGGCTCTCCTGCTTCTCTTAACCTTTTCACTTTCATGCCTGGCTCAGACAACAGAATCACGTCAGGCTCTGACCGGCATTCAGGGTATCGGGGAGATCCGGAGCCGAACCTTCACCGAAACATCACTCTATGGTTACATCAACGGCGGGGCAGAGCTCTACCTGGAGTATGGCTTTGACACCCTGATCGTTACAGAGCTGGTGCACAATGGAAGGGATATCAAGATCGAGATCTACCGTATGAAAGACCCGGAAGCTGCCTTTGGCATTTTTTCGGTATCGCGCTTCCGGTGCAATGGTGGACCTGGCCTGACGGAACATCTGTGCAGGTCGGCCTACCAGTTGCAGTTCTGCAAGGGATCATTCTACGTGAGCATTATCAATGACACCGGCACAAAGGAAGATCAGGAGACAGCGGATGCGATTGCCACCGGTATTCTTGATCATATCGCCGAAGCCTCTTTTGATCCCACCCTGTTTTTTGACGAGCGTATCGATGATGAGACCATCAGAGGCGCGGTACTGGTAAGAGGCCCGCTGGGGCTCTACAATGGTATACCGGAGCTGTCGGAGACCTTCGGCGATGCAACAGGCTACAGCGCGCTGATGATACAGAGTAACGGCCGTACAAGGGCATCGCTTCGTTTTGAGAGTCCCGGTGCAGCCACTGAGTTCCTCAGGTCCAGGAGAATGACGTCTCCTGCCGGCCATTATGCAATAAGCAGTGATTCAATAGTTTCGGTAATCTCACCCAATCAAATAATTATCACCTTTTAGCATTCCTTATAATATAATTTCTATTTTTGTCATCTCTTAGACCTGAAACCAGATGCAACTGTTTAAACCGCTTGAGACAGCCAGTGAAGAAGAAAAGAAGGCTCCTGTCTCATCAGAGAAAGTAAGATGTCTTATTGTCGGTTCGGGACCCGCCGGTTACACTGCAGCGATCTATGCTGCCAGGGCCAACCTTAAGCCTGTTCTCTATACGGGTCTGCAGCAGGGCGGGCAGCTCACCACCACAACTGAAGTGGAGAATTTCCCGGGATACCCTGATGGCGTGACCGGGCCGGAGATGATGGAGGACTTCCTCAGGCAGGCGAAGAGGTTCGGCACTGACGTGCGGATAGGTATTGCCACCTCTGCCGATTTTTCAGCCAAGCCGCTGAAGGTTACTTTTGACGGAAGTGTGGAGATAATTGCTGACACGGTCATCATTGCCACCGGTGCTACGGCGAAATACCTGGGCATACCTGCCGAGACGAAATATGCGGGCATGGGTGTCTCTGCCTGTGCCACCTGTGACGGATTTTTCTACAAGGGCAGGGATGTGGCTGTCGTTGGCGGTGGCGACACAGCCTGTGAGGAGGCTACCTATCTGGCAGGGTTGTGCAAAAAGGTATACATGATTGTCAGGCGTGATGTGCTTCGCGCCAGCAAGGCGATGCAGCACAGGGTGATGAATACACCCAACATAGAGATACTGTGGAAGTGCCAGGTGGAGGACCTCTTCGGCACACAGGGCGTTGAGGGGGCTGTGGTGGTGCGTCACCGGGGTACACCGGAGGAGGAGAAATTCAATATCATGATCGACGGGTTCTTCCTGGCCATCGGGCATACTCCCAATTCAGAGGTCTTCAGGGAGTGGATTGATACTGATGAGACAGGATACATAATCACCGAACCGGGATCTACCAGGACGAAAGTGCCTGGAGTATTTGCAGCCGGCGACGTGATGGATCATGTTTACAGACAGGCAGTAACAGCTGCCGGCAGCGGATGCCGGGCGGCCATCGATGCCGAGAGATATCTTGCAGAACAGGGATTATAAAACAACACTCATAAAGGGGAAAACATACGCTGACCATGCGAAATTTCAGAAAGACTTTTCATATCAATGCCGAACCTTCAGATATTTATGCTGCACTGACAAACCCGTATACCATTGAACTGTGGTCGGGCTACCCGGCCGTGATGCCATCTGCTCCAGGAGAGGAGTTCAATATGTGGGACGGTGACATCTGCGGCAGGATCGTTGATCTGGTGCCGGACCGCAAGGTAGTGCAGGAGTGGTATTTTGGAGACAGAGAGCTGGATTCAATGGTGACCATTACCATTGTTCCCAACGGTGGCAATACCGCAGTGACGGTTGAACACACCAACATTCCGGTGGAGGACTATACCAATATAGCCGATGGCTGGAATGAGTATTATATGGGAGCGATAAAAAGGTTCTACAATCCCAATTTCTGATCACTGAGAATATCCCTTACATCCTCCAGGGCTCCGATGATCAGTCCTGAGATGCCGGTATAGCATTTTGTGACAGATTTTTCGGAGACCTCTTCCGCCCAGCGTGGCAGCCACGACAGCATCTCGCCGTCGATGAAGTCAAGCAGGTCTTTCTGTATATTTTTTTTCACCCTGGTATCATCCTCTGTCAGGTACTTCTCAAGAAGCAGGTTGACAAACAACAGCTCGACACCGAGATGATCAGGTTCGAGGCTGCAATCCTGAGCAGTGCTGTAGCCATATTGTGAGTAGATCCTGCCGACCATGGCATGATGCCCTCTGGCCGTTGTTTCAGATACCTTGTCGGAGCCATTCCATCGTGAGGCAGCAGGGTAGGCATATGCACTCCTCTCGCCGGTAAGCAGTGAGTCGTAATTCCCTGAGACTGTATGATGGCACTGTTGCTTGAAAGGGCAGGGTGACCTGAGGAGGTGGCTTGCCTTACCGTAATTTGTGTTGTGACTCTCAACCGGAAGGTTTCTCAGCATCCCGCTGTCACACATGTGCGGCAGTCCACTCTCTTCCGGACTCATTGAAACAGATCCACCGAGGAAGATGAAGAGGGCAGTATATGCCTGGAGGAGTTCCTCAGGTGAGTTGATGCTGCTGTGATGGCTGGGTTTCAATATTCCGGGATGCATTTATCCGAGTAACATGAATCCCGGGGAGTTTGTTCACGTACACAAGAGAGCATTCTGTGCAGGGGAAAGTAAATGTGGTTCTTTTTCCGGAATCAATGACCCGCTTCCGGCAACTGATCTTGCTGTTTCCATTGGGCTGCCGGAGCTGTTATGATAGTGCAGGCTATGCAGGTGCAATATGATTGGAGGTGTTTATTTCTTAACCTTTTCCAGCTCCTCCAGCTCCTCAATGCCCATGGTGCCCGACAGGCTGGCTATTGTCCTGAGGTCAAGGTCGCCTGTGATCCATACCACCGAGCTGCCGGCTCCTCCGGTGACCATCACCAGCTCGGCTATCCTGTCGCCTGCCTCACGTATCATGAACCGTACCTCGTCATGCTGTTCCCTGACGGTCATCAGCTCCTCAAAACCTGAGCGGTTGAGTTTTGGCACCAGTTCGCCGGCAAAGTTGACCCTGCCGGCATTTGAAGCACTGTCTACCGACAGGATCCTGATGCTCTTTATCCGGGTCACCAGGTTACGGAACTCCTCGTCATCGCTGTCGATCCTCGACAGCAGGCTGAACATCTTCGAAGAGATATATACGGAGGTAAAGCCATCCCTGCCGTTATACCTGTCAAACAGCTCTTCAACCGGGCTCTTCTGGCCGAGTGCTGTGAGCGACCAGGCGGCGATTATTATAAGAATCATTGTTCTCTTCATGGCGAATCTCCTTCGTTATTGTTTCATTGTTACAGTGTAACATGCATCCTGATTACTATTTCAAATTCTTCTGTGACCTTACGGTCATGGAAGTTTCAGTTGTTCCCGGTACTGTTGTCAAGCCTGTTGAGGTAGCGGAGCTTCGCGAGGTTATCCTCCACGATACTGTTTATGCGACTCATTTCGCCCACAGCCTCAGGTGCTTCCGTGATCCTCCTCATTGGCTCCAGCTCCTCCATTCCCGTGTTCATCTTCCGTGACACGTCGTTGAGTATGCTCTTCACCTCTGCCATGGCAATCTGCGGGTCGGTGTAGGTGTCTTTCACAGCCTGCGGTCCATACTGGTTAAGCAGCATCCATGAGGCTGCCAGTATCACCGCTGCCGCCGCCACAGTCGCAGCATGCCTCAGCAACCTGTGGCCAGGTCTCATTTGTAACTCCCTGTGCGTTACATCCGTCAGCCTGTCATAAAAACCTTCCGGGGGTTCAGGCACCGCAGCGTTCATAGAGGCAAGGTGCCGCTCTTCCGGGAAGAGTGACAGGATGGAAGGATCAGAGAGAAGCTCGCTGAGCTGTGCCTCCTCCTCCTCTGTGGTCAGGCCCTCGTAGTACCTGCACAGCAGTTCCCTTACCCTATCATATTCCATGGTCATATATTTTCTTCATCTCCTCTCTCACAGCCTTGCGGGCCCTGGAGAGTGCCGTACGTAGGGCGCTGACACTTGTGTTCATTGCCTCTGCCGTTTCCTCGTAGGAATATCCCTCCATATCTCTGAGGATCAATGCGCTTCTGTAAGGCTCCTTCATCCTGCTTACAATCACCGAGATCATCTGTGCTGCTTCGGTGTTGTCCGATGCAGCGACTGGGTCAGTAGTGCTCTCCGGTGCGCCCATGATTGTATCCATCTCCTCGAACATGACCCTCTTTTTTCTCCTGAGAATATCGATGCAGCAGTTTCGTGTGACGGTTGTACACCATGCTGCAAGGTTATCACGCCTCTCAAGCGCCGCTCTCTCTTCCCACAGTTTCATCATCACCTCCTGCACCGCATCCTCGGCCTCCTCCCTGCTGTTCAGGAAGCGCCAGGCGAGGGCATAGAGCCTCCTTCCCTGCGGCAAAATCTTTTCCCTGAACTCTCCGGGCGTCATTCTTCTCTGATCTCTTCCCCAAAGTTATCATTTCCCCGGGTTCTCAAGCATTTCAAGACGGGCCAGGCCATCGCCGTTACCTTCAGACATACGTTCCACATCTTCGCGAGTAAGCTTTCCGCATACCTGTATCACGGCCTCATTTTCACCAGCGGAAACAACCAGCAGTTCGGTAATCACGTCGCCTTTGCTCCTGACCATGAACCGGAGGTCAGAGTCATGATCCTTAACGGTCATCAGCTCTTCATATCTTCCCTTCCGGATTACTTTTCCGATTTCGGAAAGCAAGGCCTCTTCGCCCGCACTGATCGATCCCTTTCTGGTGACGATCCTGACGGAAGTTATCTTTCTGTCAAGTCTTTCCAGGTCCGGATCATCGTCAAAGGCCTGCAGTAACCCGAAAATGTTTCCGTTGATGATGACCGATGAGTATCCCTCCCTGTCGGAGTAGTTACTGAAGAAATCATCAAGCGGGTCTCTCTGTCCGTACAACGAAGCCGCCAGGGCGGCGATAACAAGTGTAAAAACCATTCTTTTCATGACTGTCCGTTTTTTGATATTTATGAATACTGTTTACTCCTATGACGAAAAGGGATTGAAAACATTACAGGAAAACCGGACTTTTCTTAAAAGATGTTGATATTTATCCGCTACAGGTGACGAGGTCGCAGTTTCTATCCATTATTTTTGAAAAGGATGATTCAGCTATTTAATTTCCCCAGGTTATTGGATAACAGGTTGATTTACTGATTTAAATATGATCCGGATGAATGCACTGGAGACTATTACCCTTGTAGAGAAGAGAGGTATCAGGCTTCCCCCGGAGGTTGTGGTGCTGGCTGCCAGCTCCCCGAGAGCTGTCTTTTTCAATAACCCGGCAGAGATACTGTCCGAATCCACAGGCGGAACGGATGATCTTTACTATGAGGTGAAGTACGACATCCCCGGAAGGGGTGAGGTTACAGAGGTGGTACTTCACCGGGTCACCAACGGGTTGTCAGCGAACTACACCGAGCCGTACATGCGAAGGCGCGATCCGGATACAATGCTTATTGGTGACCAGCGGCCAACCGACAAAAAGAGATTTTCTGATATTTACGGATACGAGTTCAGCGCGCTGAGGGATGAGACACTGAATTGGCTTGGAGGTCGTGAGTTGGGGATATTCCTTTGCTTCGCAGGCAATTATCCCATAGGTGCCGGAGGTGTGGTGGTGACGCCTCTCAACGCCTCGTTCTTTGCCTTCGGTCTCTCCCTGCTGCAGAAGATAATGTCTGTTGATGAGCTTCCGGAAGGATTTACAGTTGAATCCGTGGTATATGTGGCACCGCCCTTCAGGCACACCCATTTTGGTGGCAGGCAGGTTGTGGTTCATAACAGGCGTGATGGTCTGCACGAGATGTTTGCCTATAACCTTTATCCAGGACCGAGTGCCAAGAAAGGTTTTTACAGTGTCCTTCTTGACAAGGGGGAGGAGGAGGGCTGGCTGACAACACACTGCTCGACGGTGCAGGCGGTCAGTCCCTATGACAACATCACCACCTTCATGCATGAAGGTGCCAGCGGGGGAGGCAAGAGTGAGATGATACAGAATCTCGTGCGTGAGCCCAACGGACAGATAGTCGTAGGGGAGAACATTATCACTGGTGAAAGGAGGGTTATCTCCATACCTCTCTTCTGCTCATTCAATCCTGCCACTGATGATATGGCCCTGTGCCACCCTACATACCAGACCAGCAATGGTAAGCTCACCGTGGCTGATGCGGAGAACGCCTGGTTCATACGTGTTGACGGAGTTAAGGGATACGGTGATGATCCGTTTCTTGAGAAGATAACAATAGATCCGGGTGAATCGTTGCTCTTTATAAACCTGGATACCAGGCCTGACGGTACCGCTCTGATCTGGAATCACTCAGAGGATGCTCCCGGAATACGTTGTCCCAACCCGAGGGTAGTTCTGCCGCGCAGTATCGTTCCCGGCATCATCAACAGGCCGGTGACCGTTGACGTACGTAATTTCGGGGTAAGAATGCCGGCCTGCACAGCTGAGTTACCCTCCTATGGCATTGCCGGACTGTTTCATATTCTGCCTCCGGCGCTGGCATGGCTGTGGCGCCTTGTCAGTCCGCGGGGGTATGCCAATCCCAGTATTACCAGCGGGGGCGATCTCGAGAGCGAAGGAGTAGGATCATACTGGCCGTTTGCCACAGGAAAGAGGGTGAGACATGCCAACCTCCTTCTGGAGCAGATAGTGAATACCCCGCGGGTCCGTTATACCCTTACCCCCAATCAGCATATAGGGGCCTGGAAGGTTGGATTCAGGCCGCAGTTGCTGATGCGTGAGTACCTTACCCGGCGTGGCAATGCAAAGCTGAGGTCTGACCAGCTGAGGCCTGCACGCTGCCCGCTGCTGGGCTATGAACTCAACTATCTTACGATTGAGGGGTCTCCCATTCCCACCCGGTTCCTGAAGGTTTACCGGCAGGCAGAGGTGGGAGAAGAGGGCTATGATGCCGGAGCAGTCATACTGCAGGATTTCTTCAGGAAAGAGCTTCAGGGCTTCCTCAGCCCTGACCTGCTGCCACTCGGGCGAAAGATAATAAAGGCATGCCTTGAGGGGTGCCCGGTTGAGGAGTATGCAAAGATCCTTCCTATGGAGTACCAGTACTCCTTCCTGTCAATAGATGATTTTGAAGAGAGGCAGTAAACTGCTGTCAGCTCCTGAAATCGGCTACCTCGTCGGGGTAGGCGTTGGTCTCCAGTTTCTTCTTTACCTCCTTGAAGGCATTCACGGTATAGTTCACATCATCCATCGTATGAACGGCTGTGGGGATGATACGAAGCATGATTACACCCCTCGGGACCACCGGGTAGATCACTACCGAGCAGAAAATGCCGTAGTTCTGCCTCAGATCCTTGATTATCTGCGTTGTCTGTGGTATACCTCCCTTAAGGAACACGGGTGTTACCGGAGATTCTGTCCTGCCAAGGTCGAAGCCTGCCTCCCTGAATCCCTTCTGCAGAGCCCTTGCTATTGTCCAAAGTTTTTCACGCAGCTCGGGATGATCTCTTATCATCTCCAGCCGTTTTATGGCACCGATAGTCATTGCCATAGGCAGTGACTTGGCATATATCTGTGAGCGGAGGTTGAACCTGAGATAGCTTATTACATCTTTGTCTCCGGCGACAAACCCGCCAATACCTGCGAAGCTCTTCGCGAATGTTCCAAAGTAGACGTCGATCTGGTCCTGAACGCCGAAGTGTTCACCGGTGCCGGCACCTGTCTTTCCCATGGTCCCTATGCCGTGGGCGTCATCAACCAGCAGGCGGAAGTTGTACTTCTTCTTAAAGGATACAATTTTATCGAGGGCACCGAGGTCACCGGCCATGCCGAATACACCCTCGGTGATGACCAGTATGCCTCCTCCGGTCTCTTTCACTATCTTTTGAGCGTGTTCAAGCTGTTTCCCGAAGCCCTCCATGTCATTATGGGGAAATACGAACCGCTTGGCGAGCACCATCCTGAGGCCGTCCATGATACAGGCATGGGACTCGGAGTCATACACTATCACATCTTTTCTTCCAACCAGTGCGTCGATGATTGACACCATACCCTGGTATCCGTAGTTAAGCAGGTAGGCAGCCTCCTTGCCAACGAAATCCGCGGCCATGCTTTCAAATTTCTCATGCATGGTTGTCTGTCCGGACATCATGCGTGCACCCATCGGATAAGCCAGGCCGTACTGTGCAGTCGCTTCGGCATCAACCTTCCTGATCTCAGGGTGATTGGCAAGCCCGAGATAATTGTTCAGGCTCCAGTTCAGTACCTCCCTGCCCATGAATTTCATCCTGGGGCCTATCTCACCTTCCAGCTTTGGGAACATGAAATATCCGTCAGCCTGTTCCTGGTATTGTCCGAGTTCGCCACGGTTCCTTCTGATCTTGTCGAAAATGTCCACGTCTGTTTTTTTTTGATTAATGTCCGCAAAATTATAAAACATTAATCAGCGGCAGTACCTATTTATACCTATTTATATCGGGAAATTAACACTCCTTTAACCATTTTGCGCCTTTTAAATGAGCACTTTTGCATCGTAATAGGACGATGAATGAAAAAAAAGAGTAATTTTGCGCAACATTTCCGGATATGAGGATCAGGCCCTTAACAATAATAATACTGGCGTTTGCCGTCACATCGTGCGGTGAGTATGAGAAACTTCTCAAGAGCAGCGATTTTGAGCTTAAGAAGCAGAAGGTCTATGACTATTTTGACGACGGCAAGTATACCAGGTCGATCGAGCTGCTCACGCAGATACTGCCGAGGTTCCGGGCCACTGAAGAGGCAGAGCAGCTGAACTGGATCAATGCCCAGGCTCACTTCAGGATACGTGACTACATGATGGCCGGCACCTATTATCAGAACTTCGCCGACACCTATCCGGGCAGCAATAATGCTGAGGAGGCTGCCTACCTCTCAGCGTTGTGTGATTACTATATGAGTCCCAGGCCTGAGCTGGACCAGTCCAATACCAGGAAGGCGATAGAGAGTTTTACCATCTTCATGCAGAGGTATCCGACCAGCACCCGGGCAGACGACTGCAAGGCAAGGGTACTGGAGCTTCAGGAGAAGCTGGTGGAGAAGTCATACCTTAGTGCCAGGCTCTATTATGACCTTAAGCAGTATCGTGCTGCCACGGTCTCACTGGCAAACAGCCTCAAGGAGTATCCTGACACAAAATACCGCGAGGAGCTGATGTTCCTGAAGCTGGATGCGCTTTTCCTGTATGCGGAGAGGAGTGTTCCGGAGAAGCAGGTAGAGCGTTATCAGACAGCACTCGACGAATATTATTCATTTATTGAAGAGTTTCCGGAGAGCAGGTATTCCAGGGATGTGGCAAGGATCTTTAACACCACGGCGAGATTCCTGAAGGTTGACACTTCAGCCCCGCAGACAGAAAGCAACTGACAACAGTAACATAACTATGGATTATAAAAAGACATCGGCATCGTACACTACCATAACAAGGGATGTGGACACGTTTGACAGCAAAACGGGAAACATTTACGAGAGTGTTATCATCGCTACGCGCCGGGCAAACCAGATCAGCGTGGAGATGAAGCAGGAGCTGAACTCCAAATTGGAGGAGTTTGCCTCATTCAATGACAACCTTGAAGAGGTTTTTGAGAACAGGGAGCAGATAGAGATATCCAAATTCTACGAAAGGCTGCCCAAACCCACCCTTATTGCATTGGCAGAGTTCGAGGACGACAAGATCTATTTCCGCAATCCTGACAAGGATCAGAAGCAGAACAAGTAACTCGCATCATGCTGAAAGGCAGAAAGATACTCCTTGGTGTCACCGGAGGCATTGCCGCCTACAAGGCTGCATCCGTCATCCGGTTGCTCGTTAAGGAAGGGGCAGAGGTGAAGGTGATCATGACTCCTCTTGCCAGGGAGTTCATAACACCCCTGACGCTGGCGACCCTCTCAAGAAATCCTGTACTGGTTGATTTTTTCGACCCGGAGGACGGGCGCTGGAACAGTCACATCGATCTCGGCCTGTGGGCCGACCTCTTTCTCGTTGCTCCCGCTACAGCCAACACCATGGGCAAGATGGCTGCCGGCATAGCTGACAACCTGCTGCTCACAACTCTCCTCTCGGCACGCTGTCCTGTTTTCCTGGCCCCGGCCATGGATCTCGATATGCTAAATCATCCGGCTACGGTGAGGAACCTTGAGATTCTGAGATCTTTCGGGCATCATTTTATCGGTCCCGACACCGGGGAGCTTGCCAGCGGCCTCGAAGGAAAGGGGCGCATGAGTGAGCCGGAGATTATTGTTAAGGAGATCGTCAAGTTCCTCTCAAAAAAAAAAATAACTGAACTGCCTCTCAGGGGTAAAAAGGTATTCATCAATGCCGGTCCCACGGCAGAACCAATTGACCCCGTTCGTTTTATCAGCAACCACTCATCGGGCCGCATGGGCATCGCCCTCGCTGATGAGGCTGCAGCACTGGGTGCAGAGGTGACGCTGGTGCTCGGTCCGGTGAGCCTCTCGCCGGCAAACCCTGATGTAAGGATCGTTGCCGTGAAAACAGCTGCAGAGATGATGGCAGCATCTGTCACTGCCTTCCGTGACTGTGACATTGCCATTCTTGCCGCAGCTGTGGCTGATTTCACTCCTGAAACAACCTCCGCAACAAAGATCAAAAGAGGAAAGGGCGACATGGTCATAAGGCTTAAACCCACGGAGGATATCGCAGCTTATCTGGGGAGTAAGAAGAGGAGTGGCCAGTTCCTCGCAGGCTTTGCCCTGGAAACTGACAATGAGACAGCCAACGCCATGGATAAGATGCAACGTAAGAATCTTGACATGATCATCCTGAATTCACTCAGGGATGAGGGGGCAGGGTTCGGTTATGAAACCAACAGGATCACCATCATTGACAGTAACAATAATATTGATAAATTTGAGTTGAAATCAAAGGGTGAAGTTGCCTCGGATATACTCCGCAGGATCATCTCTTTGACAGGCTGATACGAGATGTCCAGGATCATCAGAAGAAGGATTCTATTAATGGCTGCTGCCATGCTGTTCACCGTTTCCAGTGTGATTTCGCAGGAGCTTTATTGCAATGTGCAGGTCTCGGCACAGAAGATTCAGGGCTCAAACAGGGAGGTCTTCCAGAGCATGCAGCGCGACATCTATGAATTCATGAACAGCATGGTCTGGACTGACAATCTCTTCAGCTTTTCGGAGAGGATTGAGTGCAACATTCTTATAAACCTTGATGAGCAGCTCTCTGCCGATGAATTCAGGGGCACCCTTCAGGTACAGCTTCGCCGGCCGGTCTTCAACACCACATACGAATCGACTGTGTTGAACTTCGTCGACAACAACTTCCAGTTCAGGTATGTTGAGTTTCAGCCACTCGAGTTCAATCCCAACAGCCATACCAGCAACCTTGTCTCGGTCCTTGCCTACTATGCCTATCTCATTATAGGGATGGATTTCGACACCTTCGCTCCAAACGGAGGCACACCCTATTTCCAGGTCGCAGAAAAGATCGTCACCAATGCTCAGAATGCGCCGGAGGCAGGGTGGAAGCCCTATGACGGGTCAAGGAACAGGAACCGCTACTGGCTGGTAAAGAATATACTTGACAGTGAGTATTCAGGTGTCCGTCAGTTTGTTTACCTGTATCATATGAGGGGGATGGACCGGATGGAGTCTGATATCACCAGGGCACGCACAGAGATATATGAGAGTCTGAGGCAATTGCAGGAGGTCTACCGGCGCCGTCCCGACCCCTTCATGTATTATATGACCATTATCCTGGATGCCAAGGCCGATGAGATTGTAAATATCTTCTCCCAGGCCTTCCCCGAGGAGAAGAACAGGGTTGTGCAGATACTCACCGAGATAGATCCTGCCAACGACGCAAAATATCAGAAGATACTTACCGCATCGGGTTAACGGACAGATCATGCTTCGCAGACTGACAGTTAAAAACTATGCCATCATCCGGGAGCTTGACATGGGCTTCGGTGAGGGTTTTACAGTCATTACCGGTGAGACCGGTGCGGGTAAGTCGATTCTCCTGGGAGCACTGGGGCTGGCGCTGGGGGAGAGGGCGGACACATCGGTGCTGCTGAGCAAGGATGAAAAGTGCATTGTTGAGGCCGACTTCAATATCAGGGGATATGATCTTGAGATGCTCTTCGAAGAGAGCGGGGTTGATTACGAGGACGAGGCGATACTACGACGCGAGATAAGTCCTGCCGGCAAGTCGAGGGCATTCATCAACGATACTCCTGTTACTCTTAATGTGATGAAAGAGCTTGGAACCAGGCTCATTGACGTTCATTCACAGCACCAGACGCTGCTCCTCGGGAACAGTATGTTTCAGTTGCGCGTCATTGATGCCTATGCTGGTTCCACGGCGCTTGCGGGTGAGTACCGCAACGCCTGGGTGCAGTATCTCAGGGCCAGGCGCGCTTATGATGATGCTGCCGGTGATGCGGATAGGGAGAGGGCTGATTACGACTACTACTCCCATCAGCTTGAAGAGCTGCTGGCCGCCAGGCTCACGGAAGGTGAGCAGGAGGCACTGGAGCAGGAGCAGGAGAGGCTCACCAATGCCGGAGAGATAAAAGAGGCTCTGACGACTGTCACCACGTCACTGTCGGGCGAAGGGCCCTCGGCCCTCCCGCTTTTAAGGAGTGTACGCAACAGCCTGGCCAGGATTTCAGGATGGATGCCTGAGGCTGCCGTCCTGGAGAAGCGGATAGATGCCCAGCTTATTGATCTCAATGATATCGCCTACGAGGCTGAGAAACTCAACAGCAACATTGCAGATGACCCGGGCAGGCTTGAGCAGGTGACCTCGCGGCTGGATACTATCTGGTCTCTCATGCAGAAGCACAGGTGCAGGGACCTCAGTGAGCTGTTGTCCAGGCAGGAGCAGATCGCAGAGAAAGTATCATTATCTGCAGGTGTTGATGAACGGATCACTGACCTGAAGAAGAGTGCCGATGATGCGTATGCTGCCATAGCGGAGCTTGCCGGCCGGCTCTCGGCATCCAGGCGTGAAGCGACCGGCCCGTTTACCCGTGAGATCACCTCCATGCTGAAGAAGCTGGGGATGCCACATGCCCGCTTTGAAACGGACCTCATTCCGTCGGAGCTGCCCGGAGCGTCAGGGCTGGAGAAGGCTGAGTTCATGTTCAGCGCAAACAGGCAGGTGGAACCGGAAGAGCTGTCACGTTGCGCCTCCGGCGGGGAGCTGTCGAGGGTGATGCTCTGCCTGAAGTCGGTGCTGGCAAGCAGCTCAGGACTGCCAGCAATAATCTTTGATGAGATAGATTCAGGTGTCTCCGGCGAGGTGGCTTCCATGGTCGGAGACATACTGGAAGAGATGGGAAGGAGCATGCAGGTCATCAACATAACCCATCTGCCTCAGGTGGCATCGAGGGGCACTCTCCACTATCATGTCTACAAGGAAGAGAGTGACCACTCAACAAATACCCGTGTCAGGTTGTTGAATAGCGGGGAGAGGGTACAGGAGATTGCCAGGCTGCTCAGCGGGAGCACGGTCACCGAAGCCGCCAGACGCAATGCCCGGGAGCTTCTCGGAAGCAATTAACGCTTTGTAGAAATAAATTAAGAAAAGAGATCATGATCACCAATCTGCTCGAGGGCAAGCGAGGTATAATCTTCGGGGCCCTGAATGACAAATCCATCGCGTGGCATGTAGCGGAGAAAGCACATGCCCAGGGCGCACGCCTGGTGCTTACCAATGCCCCTGTGGCTATACGAATGGGCACCATCGGGGAGCTGGCCGAGAAGACCGGCAGCGAGGTGATATCAGCCGATGCCACCAGCATGAAGGATCTCAATGAGCTGTTCGGCAGGTCGATGGAATACTTCGGGGGAAAGATTGATTTCGTACTCCATTCGATAGGTATGTCGCCCAACGTTCGAAAGGGGATACCCTATGCTGAGATCAACTATGAAAACATGCTGAAGACGCTGGATATCTCAGCACTCAGCTTTCACCGAATATTGCAGACAGCGTACAGACTTGATGCCATCAGCGAATGGGGCTCCGTCGTGGCACTTACCTACGTGGCTGCCCAGCGTACCCTGGCAGGCTACAACGATATGGGTGACGCCAAGGCACTGCTGGAGTCCATAGCAAGAAGCTTCGGCTATATCTATGGAAAGGAGAAGCATGTGAGGGTCAATACCATATCGCAATCGCCTACGGCTACCACCGCCGGGGCCGGTATTTCGGGTTTTGACTCGCTGGTCGATTTCTCCGAAAGGATGTCACCGCTTGGTAACGCCGATGCCTCAGACTGTGCTGACGTATGCCTCACGCTCTTCTCCGATCTGACCAGGAAGATCACCATGCAGAATATATTCAATGACGGAGGTTTCTCGAGCATGGGTATGAGTCAGAGGGCTATTGAGCAGTACCGGAAGAGCTTTGAGGAGTGCCCTGATAAGTAATAATACCCACGCTCAGTAGGTATAAATACCTCTTTTGCAAGCCCCCTGTCTTTTGTGCAGGGGGCTTTATTTATTTTAGTCGTGCTAAAACTGACCGCCATGCTTACCCTTACCCTCCTGGCCCTGTTCTGTCTTCTCTTTCCCGCTTTCCTGATCTGGCTCACTAAAAAATATGCCTTCTTCAGGAAGCTCGGGGCAATAGTACTGGCCTATGCTGTAGGCATCATAATTGCAAATGTGGGAATCATACCACGCAGCAGTGAAGCATTCCGTGAAGCGACAATCGGGCATGACAGATCGTACATCCCCAAATCGGAAGCAGTAGAGATGGTGGCGGCGGGCACTCTATCACAGAGTGATCTGCGATACAACGGTATTGCTGCAGTGCAGGACAGCATGCAGACGGCACTGGTATTGCTGGCCATCCCTCTTATACTCTTTTCTCTCAATGTAAGGAGGTGGCTGCGGTTCTCAGGCAAAGGCTTCCTCTCTATGCTGCTGGCACTGATATCTGTGATGGTGATAGTTGCCACCGGATATCTCATTTTCAGGGACAAGGTCGAAGGATCAGATAAGATCGGAGGGATGCTGATAGGTCTCTATACCGGCGGTTCGGTAAACCTGGCATCCATCGCCCTTGCGCTGAAGGTAGAGCCGAATGCCTTCATCATGACAAACACCTATGATATGATCGTCGGTGCCGTGGTCATTCTGTTCTTTATATCAGCCGGACCTGCCTTCTTCAGGCTCTTCCTTCCACCCTTCAAGGCTCCTTCATCCATGACCGCAAAAGAGGCTGATTTCAAGGCGGTGAGTGAGCAGATGGCTGAAGATTTTGACGATTATACCGGGATCTTCAGGAAGGAGACGGTGCTGCCTCTTCTTGGAGCCACGGGACTCTCAATAGTAGTGCTGGCGCTGGGGCTCGGGGTTAGTTTTCTTTTTCCCAAAGTACCTATGACTATCTCGGTGATACTGGCGATAACGACCCTGGGTGTTGCCGCCTCATTCATAAGGCGTATCAGGGAAATCAGGAAGACCTTTCAGCTGGGCATGTACTTCATCATCGCATTTTCCATAGTCATTGCCACCAGGTGCGACCTGAGCGTTATCTTCCAGGCAAAGTACCTGAATCTTCTTCTCTTCGTCACATATGCCTACTTCGGATCTCTGTTGCTCCATCTGTTTCTATCGTGGGTATTCAGGATATCGGTTGATGATTACCTGATCACGACCACGGGATTTGTCTACTCACCTCCCTTCGTACCTATGGTTGCCGCCGCCCTGAAGAACAAGGATGTGATCCTCACCGGGCTGGCAACAGGCATGATAGGATGGATATTGGGCAACTACATTGGCGTTGCCTTCGGTATGTGGCTGGGGAAATTATAGTCTGAAGGTCTAGAAGTCTCAAGTCTGAAGGTCGTATACAAGTGTAATTTACTGTATTGCTGACCTTCCGACCTCAGACCTTCCGACCTCAGACCTTCCGACCTCAGACCTTCCGACCTCAGACCTAAAAGAGATAGTTGAGCCCGATATAGAACTCCATATCGCCGTCCTGGGCCTTCAGGGCTTTGCCGATATCGGCGGAGATGATGAAGTTCTCATTCATGGCAATCTTGAGGCCGAGTCCTGCAGCTATGTGGGGTGTGTCTTTCACATCCTGCAGGTAGTTACCGGCCTGTTCTCCTGCGAAGTTATCATCGAGGTAATCCTGAAATGAAGCTATGTCCACATCGACGGGAGAGGTTACCATACCGGCATCGACGAAGTAGTTGGTACCCAGGTAGAAGTTCTGGTTGATGAAGCGGAATCGGACCATCTTCCAGCGCAGCTCGGCGTTACCATAGAGGAATCCGTCACCCACAACCCTGTTTCTCAGGAGGCCACGGAGCGTCTTGCTGCCCCCGAGACCTTCGGAGGATGATCCCCTCAGTTCGGACACGATCACCTGTCCCTGGTAATAGAAGGGGACGTCGCCGAACAGGGTGGTCTGGTAACCCAGTCGATAGGCGAAACTCAGGTCATTCTCCTTAAGAGTGAAATACTGTCTCCAAGTGAAGTAGAGCTTGCCGAAGCTGGATTCTGCACCAAGAAAACCGGGCGCTACTTCCACCCCGGTCTCGGCCCAGATACCTTTCATCGGGCAGGCACGCTGGTCGCGCGAGTCATAGGATATGCCTCCCTTGAGTCCGGTTATCCAGCCGCCGTCAGCCTCTTCAGGTGTAATGATGCCCGCTCCCTTGTAATATTCAAAGAGGGTCGGCTGGTCAGGATCGAGGTATTTCGGATCTTCGGGCTCCCTTCCTTTATTGAACTTTGTCACGTCGAGATTGTCAGTCCTGAATTGTTGTATACTCAGCCCGGCATTCCAGTGCCAGTTGTTTTCTCCGATGTTGCCGATGAAATCGTTCTTGAAGCGGAAGAGGTGACGCTTCATGGCATAGAAGAGACGGCTCCGGTAGTCCGTGGCTGCCTCATCATCCACCCACTCTTTGGTATAGATGGATCCGTAGCCGTTGAAGCCATAGAAATCATAGGCGAAGTCAGGCAGGTAGCTGAGGTCTACGGCATACCTTATTCCTTTTATGAGGTAGTCTGAATCATATGCTATTCTGAGGATTGAGCTGCCCTTTGTAAAGGTTGAGGCTTCGACATAGATCCTGTGATAGTATTCGGGGTATATCGACCCGTCACCGTAGTCGAACAGGTTCACCAGCGCCCCGTACTGGAAGCCCTGGTCAGTGCTGAAGGTGACTGCCGGCAGTGCGCCGAAGTTCCACCCGGTCTTTACATCCTGGGCACCGGCGGAGGCCGTGAGCAGGAGAGTGATCACAATGATTGGGAGTTTTTTCATGTTCAGATGATTTGGATTTTCAAGGTAATATAGCTTGTCCGGCCCCACGGTAAAACCTGCCTCTTATGGAAGAGAGCTGACGTTTGTCTCTGTCACTGCAACAGGCGGGTGCCATCGGGTTCATTTTCGCGGATGTAAAAATAAAGAAAAATGATGCTCATAACCTAATATTTTTAATATTGCTACCTTAGTGCACTCTAAAAACCTGTTCCATGAGTCTTCTTATCCACAATACGGGGATGCTGGTCCAGACCAGAGAAGAGCCCGTTGCCTTCGTGGCAGGGAGAGATATGTCACAGCTGCCCGTCATTGAGAAGGGATGGCTGCTGATTGAAAACGGCATCATCGCCGGCTTCGGCCCCCCTGAAAGTATGCCCTCTTTTGGCAGCGATCTCATGAAGATCGATGCCGGAGGAGGATATCTCTTCCCGGCTTTTTGTGATCCGCACACCCACCTTGTCTATGCCGGAAGCAGGGAGAAGGAGTACACCGACAAGATCAGGGGGCTGTCATACGAGGAGATAGCAAAACGCGGAGGAGGTATTCTCAACTCTGCCAAGCTGTTGCATGAGACAACTGAGGAGGAGCTCTTCCGGCAGTCGATGGAGCGTGTCAGGGAGATAATCTCTTTTGGTACCGGGGCGGTAGAGATCAAGAGCGGCTACGGTCTGACGACGGAGGATGAGCTTAAGATGCTCAGGGTGATACGCCGGATAAAGGAGGAGTCACCTCTGACGGTGAGGTCAACATTCCTGGGGGCTCATGCATTTCCCGCTGAATACCGCGATAACAGGAGCGGGTATGTTGACCTGATAGTCGATGAAATGATACCGGCAATAGCTGCGGAGAAGCTGGCTGACTATATCGATGTCTTCTGCGACAGGGGCTTTTTCACGGTGGAGGAGACAGAACGCATCCTCGTAGCCGGTGCCCGTCATGGCATGGTTCCCAAGATACACGCCAACGAACTGGATTATTCCGGGGGAATACAGGCTGGAGTTAAGCATGGGGCTCTCTCGGTGGACCATCTTGAGTTTACCGGCGATGATGAGATCGCTGCACTGGCAGGAAGCGGAACCATGCCCACACTGCTGCCCGGCGCCGCCTTCTTTCTCGGCATGTCCGATCCGCCTGCGCGGAAGATGATCGATGCCGGACTGCCTGTAGCCATGGCAAGCGATTACAACCCGGGTTCGTCGCCTTCGGGCAATATGAAGCTGGTGATGTCACTGGGTTGTATCAGGATGCGAATGCTACCGGAGGAGGCGATAAATGCCGTGACTGTCAATTCCGCATATGCCATGGGCCTGTCGGAGACGCACGGCTCAATCACAGTGGGCAAGACAGCGAACTTATTCATAACCAAAAATATACCTTCATATGAGTATATGCCCTATGCTTATGGAAGTAACCTTGTGGAGACCGTTATACTGGATGGGGTGGTAACAGGTAGCAGGCAGTAGGCAATAGGCAGTAGTCTTCTTCAGTCAAATCGCAAATCACAAATCGCAAATCGAAAATACCTTATTATTATATGAACTGGAACCGGATTATAGAATGCGTGCCCAATTTCAGTGAGGGGCGCGACATGGAAAAGATAAGGCAGATCACTGATGAGATTGAATCCGTTGAGGGAGTAAGGCTCCTTGATGTTGATCCCGGTCGCGACACCAACCGTACGGTTGTGACGTTTGTCGGTGAGCCGGAGGCTGTCTGTGAGGCAGCTTTCAGGGCTGTACGGAGGGCCGCACAGGTGATTGATATGTCAAAGCATACCGGTGCCCATCCCCGCATGGGAGCCACTGATGTCTGTCCCCTGGTGCCTGTTGCCGGCATCACCATGGAGGAGACGGTGGTTTATGCACGCTCGCTTGCAAAAAAAATAGGGGAAGAGCTGTCTCTTCCGGTCTATTGTTATGAAGAGGCAGCATTGGAACCGAAGAGGAAAAATCTGGCCACTGTGAGAGCTGGTGAATATGAAGGACTTAAGAAGAAGCTTGAAGATCCTTCCTGGAAGCCCGATTTCGGTCCGGCACGTTTTGATGCCGGTACCGGTGCCGTTATTGTGGGGGCACGCGATTTCCTCGTGGCCTTCAACGTCAATCTCAACACCACCTCCGTACGCCGCGCCAACGCCATTGCCTTTGATGTCAGGGAGAGGGGAAGAGAGAAGCGTGATGGGAATCCTATCACAGGAAAGGTTGTTAGAGATGAGAAGGGAACACCTGTTATGATTCCGGGATCCCTTAAGTCAGTAAAGGCCATCGGATGGTATATCCCCGAGTACCGGTTTGCGCAGATATCCATGAACCTCACCAATATATCGGTGACGCCTGTGCATGTGGCTTTTGACGAGGTGTGTCGTAAGGCTGACGCCAGGGGAGTGAGGGTGACAGGCTCGGAGCTGGTGGGACTGATTCCCCTGAAGGCCATGCTGGATGCCGGAAGATACTTTATGCATAAGCAGCAGCGCTCTGCCGGCGTCTCTGATTCTGAACTGATAGAAACAGCAGTAAGGTCCATGGGCCTTTCGGAGCTGAAGGCGTTCAATCCCGATGAGAAGATAATAGAATACATACTCCGCGAAAAGAGCGGCAGCAGGCTTGCCGACCTCTCCCTTGCATCGTTCGTCTGGGAGACATCGTCCGAGTCGCCCGCTCCGGGCGGAGGATCTGTCTCTGCTGCCATGGGCGCCATGGGTGCGGCGCTGGGTACGATGGTGGCCAATCTCTCAAGCCACAAGCGGGGATGGGATGACCGCTGGGAAGAGTTTGCCTCGTGGGCCGAGAGAGGTGTAAAGATGCAGAAGAGGCTTCTGGAGCTTGTTGACGAGGACACTGATGCCTACAACTCCATACTTGATGCCTTCGGGATGCCGAAAAGCAATCAAGAGGAGAAGGAAGCCAGGGCCGCCGCCGTGGAGGCAGCAACAAAGAAGGCGTCGATGGTGCCGCTGACGGTAATGAAGGAGGCCTATAAAAACTTTGAGATGCTGGCAGAGATGATCAAAAAGGGAAATCCAAATTCAGTGACTGATGCGGCGGTAGGGGTACTGGCGACCAGGGCCTGCATCAGAGGTGCCTTCCTGAATGTGCAGATCAATGTTAAAGGACTGCATGACAGAGCTTATGCTGAATCGCTTCTTGCTGAGGGCCGGGAGATTGATGTCATGGCCTCGGAAACCGAGGATGACCTGCTGAGAAAAGTAAGGGAGTTTGTGTGATTATGTTCATTGATATGCAGTTACAGAGGCTGATTTTAAGTATTTGTCAGTGAATCTCTGATCAGATTAGCAAAAAAAGGTTAAAAAAAGCAGCTTTTTGTTAAAAAATAATAACATAATACTATTTTTGACGGCTTGATCATTTCAAGTGATTGTAAACTAACCTAAAATCTATTTCTATGAAAAGAACAGCAATTCTTTTGTCACTACTGCTATTGATCTGCGGTTTGGCGCTGAATGCACAAACCCGGCAAGTATCCGGTACGGTTACTTCTGCAGAGGATGGACTGCCACTACCGGGAGTATCGATCGTTGTAGAAGGCCTGACTGTGGGAACAATGTCAGATTTCGACGGACGGTACACCCTGGATGTTCCTGCTAACGCTACCAGGCTGGTTTTCTCCTTTGTCGGGATGAAAACACTTACCCTTCCCATTTCCGGTTCTGTTTTGGATGCAACGCTCGAACCCGACGTTCTGGGCCTGGAAGAGGTAATGGTAGTTGCCTACGGTACTGTCAGGAAAGAATCTCTGACAGGATCTGCTGCTGTGATCGATTCCAAAAAGCTGGAAGGTCGTTCAATATCCTCTGTTGGACAAATATTGATCGGTTCCACCAGCGGGGTGCAGACTACAGCCGGTTCAGGCCAGCCAGGCAGCTCCCCTGATATCCAGATTCGCGGATTGGGAACCCTCAACACCTCTTCCGATCCTCTGATCATACTCGACGGAGCGGAGTACGCTGGAAGCCTGGCAAGTATCAACCCGGGCGATATTGAATCCATGACGATTCTAAAGGATGCTTCATCAACGGCTCTTTATGGTTCGCGTGCAGCTAACGGTGTGATCATTATCACGACCAAAAGCGGGACCAAAGGCAGCGAAAATCTGGTTGTCAGCATAAAGGCACAGGCCGGACTGGTCAGCCAGTCACTTCCTCATTATGAGTCTGTTGATGCATTTGATTATTATGAGCTACAGGCTGAAGCCTATGCACAGACCAGGTTCTGGGCCGGTACCAACCCAACTATAGGAGAAGCAAGAACATATGCTTATGAGAATATTTTCTCCCAGCTCAGGTACAATCCTTTCGTGGGTACGCCTAACAACCAGATCGTTGGTTCTGACGGAAAGATAAACCCCAATGCGAAGATTGGCTTTCCTGATCTCGACTGGTATGAGCCCGCTATGCAGACAGGTTACAGGCAGAACTATGACCTGAACCTTGCCGGCGGGAGCAAAAAGGTAAGCTATTTCTACTCCCTGGGTTATCTCGACGAGAGAGGTTATACCATCAGATCTGACTTCGAACGCATAAGCACCAGGTTGAATCTGGACTATGATGTTAAGAAATGGCTGAAGATCGGGGCCAACATGTATGCTTCACTGGAAGATAGTGATGTTGGTACTCAAGAGTCTGCTACCTATGCCAACCCCTTCAGAAATGCCAGGATGACGGCGCCTATTTATCCTATATACCTGGTTGACCAGGCTACGGGTGAATATATACTCGACGGTGCAGGGGAAAAACAGTACGATGACGGCGGGCTCTATTCAAGGCCCATCAACCAGGGGAGGCATGCAATAGCTGAACTGAACTGGAACAGTGATGAATACAGCAGGAATAACCTTGGTAACAGGATCTATACCACGCTGACGATCCTTGAGGGTCTTACTGCTACAGTAAATGCCAGCATCGATCTGCAAAACTATCATTACAAGGGCTATGAGAATCCAAAGATTGGTGACGGAGCCCCAACCGCAAGGATGGATGAGACACGTTACATCAGGACCTCGGTCAACTTCAACCAGCTGCTTAATTATGAAAAATCCTTTATGGGTGTACATAACTTTGCAGCCCTGTTGGGTCACGAATCCTACTCCAGGGAGTACACTTACCAGAGAGGCTTCAAGAACCAGTTTATTGTTACGGGGATATATGAGTTGAATAACTTTGTCAACACATCAACAAACACAAGTTATACTACTGACAAGAGAACTGAAGGGTACTTCGGAAGGCTGAAGTATAACTACGACAACAGGTACTATATTGAAGGTTCCTACCGTAGAGATGGTTCCTCAGCCTTCGACCAGAGTGTCAGATGGGGAGACTTCTTCTCTGTGGGTGGTAGCTGGAGAATAAGCGAGGAGCAGTTTATGGCCAATATTCCGTGGATGGATAACCTGAAGCTCAGGGCATCATACGGAGAGGTAGGAAATGACAATATCGGTTCCTACGGTTACCAGGCCCTTTACGGCACCTATCCCAACGCCACCTCACCGGGTATACGCTGGGAGACTGTAGGTAACGCTGCTTTGACCTGGGAGGTAAACAAGACTTTTGATGTGGCCATCGATTTCTCCGTCTTCAACAGGATCAATGCAAGTATTGAGTGGTACAACAGAAAATCTGATGACCTGCTGTACGATATGCCTCTGCCTTCTTCAATGGGTCTGTTGAGTCAGCCCAGGAACATTGCTGCTCTGTTTAACAGGGGATGGGAGTTCAATGTCAATGGTGATGTAGTACGCACCGGTGACTTCAGATGGAACCTGACCCTTATAGCCTCCACCCTCAGAAACGACCTCGCTGCCCGGCTCCTGGATCACCCGAGGGCAGGGCGGCTCACCCTGGGGGTGGGGCTGAACGTCTTTGCCGGCCTCACCGGGGTCATCCTGGGACAGGAGGGCGCCTCGCGCGCCCTGGAGGCGCGGGTGTCCCAGGCCCTTGGGGGGCTAATACGCCTGAGCGCGGGCCTGCGATACGACTGGCGCTGGCTGCACCTCGGGCTCACCTACCGGCAGCAGTTCTCCATGCCCTTCCGCACGGACTCCTTCAACTTCGTGGCAGGGGCGGACCTGAACCTGAACGTGGACGCCGAGGGGCTCTTCTCGCCCCACACCCTGGTGCTCGGTCTGGGGGCCACGCCATCCGAGCGTCTCACGGTGGGCCTGGACTTCGGCTATGCCCTGTGGCGGACCTACAGGGGGCCTTACGTCAGGGTTTCGAGCCTCCTGCCGCTCGTCGGAGAGCTGACCGGGGACGTGCCACGGCTCGACTTCAGGGACGCCTTGGGAGTCAGGGCGGGCGTGGAGTACAGGGCGCCGCTTCCCAAGGGGCTCGTCCTCCCGCTCAGGCTGGGGCTCGGCTTCGAGAGCTCTCCCGTGCCAGAGCAGCCTGGCCGCACCAACATGCTGGACGGACACAAGCTCATGCTCTCCGCCGGGGTGGGGCTGGACTTCGGGCGGCTGCTTGGTCGCAGGGTGTGGGTGGACCTTCACCTCAGGCTCCACGCCCTGGTCCCGCGCATGTTCGAGAAGCGGATCTCCACGCCAGCCGAAGAGTGCCCTGCTTCGCGGCCGCCCCTCGGCCTGGACCAGGCCTTGGGCGACGAGGTGCCCTGCGACCGGACCAACGACGAGACCCTCGGGCTTCAGATCTCCAACCCCGGCTACCCCAGGCTCCGCGCCAGCGGGTTTGTGCTTTCGGGTGGCTTCGGGCTGGGGGTGGAGCTGTGAGGCACAGCGGCCGCGCCACCCTGCGGGGGCCCCCGTTCCTCGGGCTCTCGCCCCTCGGGCTCCCGCCCCTCGGGCTCGCCCTCCTGTTCCTCTTGGCCGGATCGCTGCGCCAGGCGCGGGCCGACGTCAGCGACCTCACTGGGCTCGACGCCCGCGCTCGGGGCATGGGCATGTCCACCCTGACCCTGTGCGAGGACTGGTCCGCCGCGGCCTGCAACCCTGGCGCGGGAGCCATGGCCAGGCGGCTCGACCTGGGCCTCGGCTATTCCTTCACCCACATGAGGCTCAGCCTGAACGGCGCGCGCTCCGACGTGATGGACGCAAGGGGGACGGTGGTGGGCTTCAACGCGCCCTTCCGGATCAGGCGGAAGGTGGGCGTCGCCATCTCCATGACCGGATACCTGCCGGACCAGTTCCTGGCGCGGGTGCAGCTCGTCCCGGCCTCGGAGCCGCGCTTCGTGCTCCTCGACCACCGTCCCCACAGGCTGGTGCTTGACCTGGCCCTGTCTATACAGCCCGCGCCCTGGCTGTCCTTGGGCCTGGGAGGCACGATCCTCGCGGACGCGGCGGGCAACGGCATCACCTTCAACGTGGGCGTCAAGGGGGGAACCAAGGTTGGCGAGACCGCCATCGATCTCATGCTCCCCATGCGCGTGGCGCCTCTCGCGGGTCTGCTCATCAAGCCCCTGCCCTGGCTCCGGTTCGGCGCGGCCTACAGGGGCGAAGTGGATCTCGGGGTCCGGCTCGACATCCTCGCCAACGTGGACGTGGCGGGCATCGTCACTGGCGACGCCATCATCAGCATCCGCGCCATCAACTACTTCACTCCCCACAGGGTGGAGGTGGGGATCTCGGCGGATCCGCACCCGCGGCTGACCCTGGCGGCGGGCCTGGCCTGGGAGATGTGGTCCAGGTTCCGTGGGGGCACGTCGGACGTCCGCATTCTGGTGGATCTCGGCCTGAACCCGCCCATGGTGCAGGCCTTCTTCCCGGTGGACAACTTCAGGGACGTGCTGACGCCCAGGCTGGGC
>CALMRD010000328.1 GCA_937871625.1 uncultured Bacteroidales bacterium
AGTTAATTTGCAGAGAGAGATGAAAAAATTATACTTCACATTTATATTACTCCTTACAGGAGCAATTTCATTAAATGCACAAAATCTCACCCAGCTCGAGGGTAGCTTCAAGACAGGACCGGCAATCATACTGATTGCTATACTGGTGACATTTGTCCTGGTAGGGATCTTCTTCCGCGCCAAGGATCCTACAGACTATTATGCTGCAGGAAGGAGTATATCCAAGGTTGGTTCAGGTATGGCCATAGCGTCAAACTGGATGAGTGCCGCATCGGTACTGGGGATGGCGGGTATGATGTACGGTTTCGGATACAACGGGCTGGCTTATGTTGTGGGCTGGACGGGAGGTTATGTTCTGCTGCTGATACTTATGGCGGCCCAGATCAGAAAGTACGGGAAGTATACTGCACCTGACTTTATCGGCGACCGGTTCTACTCACGTGATCTGAGGATCGTCAGCGCCATATTCACTATCCTGATATCATTTGCCTATTGTGTGGGACAGTTCGGAGGTATCGGGCTGATGTTCAAATGGATTCTGGGGCTCAACTACTCCTGGGCGGTCATCATCGGCTCCTCCGTGGTCCTTCTCTACACGCTGATATCGGGTATGATCGGGGCGACAAAGAACATGCAGATTCAGTATGTCATTATCGTCACCTCGTTTCTGCTTCCTGTATTCATACTTGCATTCAAGTTTGACTATTTCTGGCTGTTGCCTCAGATTGGTTACGGTGCCGCTGTTACTGACATTGTTCAGGGGATGCCGGCGCCCAACATTTCTGACGGTGCTGCCCTGCTCAATGCCTACGGTCACAATTTCTCCATCGTTCCCAGTCCTGAATTTGCAATGCCGTGGGACCCCTCAACAGGCACCACATTCTTTCAGTGGATGGCCATCTGTTTTTCACTGATGGTTGGCACGGCAGGACTGCCGCACGTTATCCAGAGGTTTTACGTTGTGCCTAAGATTACCGATGCACGCTGGTCAGTGGTATGGGGGCTCTTCTTCATCAGCCTGGTTTACTGGACTGCTCCTGCATATGCAACATTCGGAAAGATACTCTCATCGCATCCGGAGGTGGGCGTGCTTGCCAAGGATGCCATAGTCGTTTATACTGCCCAGCTGGGAGGAGTGAACTCGCTGATCGTTGGCCTGCTTGCCGCAGGTGCCGTGTCGGCAGCATTCTCTACTGTCTCAGGATTACTGGTGGCGGGGGCCTCTGCCTTCTCGCATGACCTTTATGTCAAGGTCATCAATCCTGCCTCAACCCCGAAGCAACAGCTGAAAATTGCACGTTGGGGCACTGTTCTCATGGCCGTTCTGGTGACCGTAGTGGCACTGATGAAACTTGGCCTGATTGCGCAGCTTGTCTCCGTCGCTTTTTCCATGGCCGCATGCACTATTTTCCCGCTTTTCCTCCTTGGCATCTGGTGGAGCGGGGCCAACAGGGCAGGGGCAAAGGCCGGCCTCCTCGCCGGCAGTCTTGTCACCTTCATCGCCCTGACATACTTTATCGTTGGCCTCAGCGGAGGCTCCCTTCCGGGGCAGGCCTTTATCTCATACTGGCTTAATGTGTGGTACTTTGCATGGTTTGGAGCGCCGCTGGCGATAGTGGTGAATATTATCGTATCCTTACTGACAAAACCAACACCCCTGGAGATTAAGAAATTCCTTGCTGAACAGGTTCACAATTGATGAGTCTAAAGGATCTGACTGTCATATCACCGGGGACCAGGAAAATACTGGCAATCACTCTTTCGGTCGCATTGGCGGCAGTGATATTTGCATTTTTCTATTACAGGCAGGTCAACAGGTCGGAAGATCCCCGGGTAGCCGGTGCCCGCCTCCTCATGGCTGAGTACGACAGGCTCTCGGGTGGGGCGGAAAGCTATGTCCTGTTCCATCTGCTTGATTCCGCAGACCTGATCTACAGGAGTGTGCCAGGGTATGGATCATCTTTTGAGAGAGGCGTAATCTACAACAACAGGGGGAGCAGCTTTCTAATGAAGGCGCTGTATGACAGCTCGTTAACAGAGTCGGGCAAAGTAGCTTTTCTGGAGCTTTCCATCACCTATGCTGACAGCGCCATCAAGGTATACAGTAACTGGCTAGACGGGTGGGAGGAGCTCTCTGAAGAGGATATCGCCAGCCGGCTGATGTCGGAAATGAGTGAAACCGATCCTGCATTTTCGGGACTGAACTTTAAATCTATCTTCAGAAAACGGGTAAAGGATATGATGCTGGCCCGCGTTGAGACCCCGCGGAGACTCTCCGTCAGTTATACCAACAAGGGCACTGCATACCGTCATATGATGATGCCGGATTCAGCGCTGCTCTGGTATGAGAGGGCACTTGCCATATGGAAGCACAACCGCACGGCTGAGAGCAACCTGAGTGTGCTACTCGGGGGCGAGCCGGTGAAGCCGGGAATCATCGAGTCGCTGTTTCCTCCGGACAGGAAGAAGAAATGAAATCAAAACAGAATATGATGCAAAAATTATCACTGTTAATTGTAACTCTCATCTGTCTCGGACCTCTGGCTGCAGCCCAGGATGAAGAGCCGGCGTGGGGGATAAAGCTCTCAGGTTTTGTGAAGACGGACATCTTCTATGATACGCGGCAGTCTACTGCCTCAAACGGCCTGAGGGAGGGCCATTTTTACCTCTATCCTGACAATGTACTTTATGATGATGAGATGAACGACCTCAACGCCAACCCGTCGTTTCATATCCTGAACATACAGACCAGGGTCAGGGGTGATATCAGGGGCCCTGACGCCTTCGGTGCGAAGACCTCGGGAGCTATTGAGGCTGAGTTCTTCGGAACGGGTGAGAGTGACGTCAACGGATTCAGGTTACGGCACTCCTATGTCAAGATGGAGTGGCCGAAGGTGGCACTTCTTGCAGGTCAGTACTGGCATCCCATGTTTCCGGCGGAGAATTTCCCGGGAACTGTCAGCTTCAATACAGGAGCGCCTTTCATTCCCTTCAGCCGTAATCCACAGGTCAGGTTTGTATATAATCCCGGCAGTTTCCTGAGCATGACGCTTGTGGCATATTCCCAGCGCGACTTCACATCGGCGGGTCCGGACGGCAACAGCAGCAAGTACATAAGAAACAGCGGCAGACCGGGAATGCACCTGCAGGTCAGGCTGCCCGTCGGTGACAACCTGACAGCCTGGGGCGGGGTGGACTACAAGGTTCTGAGGCCTGAGATCAAGAGTGCTGCCAACATTGAGACCGATGCCACCGTGGGAAGCATCTCAGCCTTTGCCACACTGAAGGTGAAAGCCGGACCGGTGAATCTGTCGGTAATGGGAGTGTATGCCGAGAACGGAAGCGATATGGTGATGATAGGGGGTTATGCAGCTACCGGTACTCCTGATCCCGTTGACCAGATCAGGGAGTGGACCACCCTCAATACCGCCTCTTTCTGGGCTGACATCAGCACCACAGTCAACAAGACCCACTTCGGCCTCTTTTCAGGCTACTGCAAGAACCTCGGGGCCGGCGACCCTGTCTATGGAGATATATACGGCAGGGGGAGCGACATAGATCATCTCTTCAGGATCTCACCGAGGGTGACGATCACTGAGGGCAAGCTGAGCATTGCGGCGGAGCTTGAGAACACCCTGGCTGCCTACGGCACCACACAGTCTGACGGCACCGTGGCTGAAACAGGCAGTGTCACCAACACGCGCCTGCTTCTCAGTTTCATTTACCGTTTTTAGATGGTAACAGAGTGGAAGTCGTTACCTGCCTTCAGCATCAGCTCGTTAATATCGTCTATTGCCATGGCAGCCGCGAACTGACTGTCGGCCTGCCTGACCCTGAAGTCAACCCTGTTGTCGGGTTCCCGGCCACTGCCTATGCAGGCGGCCTGGTGCGAGAGTCGTATGAATGAAAGGTCTTTCCATGCCCGCAGTGTCCTCCTGAGTAGCTTATGACTTATATGATTGCCGTCATGAAGTCCAAGAATCCTGTCAACGGTTGAATGACCTTCAAGGCCGTATTTCAGTGCATAGAGACGTATGGCTCCGGAAAGGGCCATAAGCAGTCGCTTGATATCTGTTGTCTCTTCAGCAAGAACAGAGTGTGACGGATTGAACTGTCTCAGAGCTGTGGACATATGATAGAAGAAAATATCACCGGCCTGAAGAGTTCTGTTTACATAGTCCCTCAGCTCGCTGCTAAGTGCTTCATCTCCGAAACAGAACCGGAAGTCGAAGAAAATGGAGATATCAAGTATCTCTGAAGGCCCCGGCATTCTGATCCAGTCAGCAAAGTACCCTTTCCAACTGTCAAGAGGCTGGCACCATTTCGGATTGCCAGCCATATTATTGCCCTTGCACAGTGAGAACCCGATCGTGTCAAGCATCTCATTGACTCTCTTCCCAAGGGCAAGGAAGTAATCTGTCGCCTCCTCAAGCCTCTCTCCCCGGAGGTTCTCAAAAATGATTGCGTTATCCTGATCGGTCAGGAAGCTCTGTTCACGGCGTCCGGCGCTGCCGGTCTGGATGAATGAGAATCGGCACGGCGGTCTGCCTGCCTCACCGATGGCGAGTTCCATTACCCTCTGGCAGATGGCATCGGCAACAGAAGAGATGGTGAGTGATATCGAATATGCATCCGCGTGGCCCTGCAGCATAGCGATAGAGGCACTTCTGCCTGCCTGCCATGCCTTTCGGAGTCCGTTCACGGATGCTGCCCGTGTTATCTCATCGACGATGAGCACCGGGCTCATTGCTGCTGCATGAGCAAGATCGCGCTCTGTAACCATCCCCGTCACTCTGCCTGATGCACCGGTAACGAGAAGGCACCCGGCAGGGCTGCTGCGGATCCGGTCCAGTGCTGCAGCGACAGTGGCATCTTCGCGTATGAATTGCGGGGGTGCATGCATGACCCTGAAGATCTCGCTGCCGGAGTGCCCCCCCCCTGCAATTGATGATCCTATGGCGGCTGCATCAGCAACGCCCAACGGTTCACCTTTACTGTTCAGGACAATTATCACACCGGTGTTATTCTCTTTTAACAGGGAGCAGACACGCTCAAGAGGCGTGTTCTCAATGCACGTCACCGGAGGTTTCATGATTGCCGACACCGGAGCACCCATAATATATGAGGTGCCAAAGGCATCATGACCTGCCAGGGGCAATCCCGGCCCCGTGGCTGAGGCTGAGAGGATCTCGACGGTGCCGTCACACCACGTTTCATCTGTCCCGGCAGTGACAACCTTGCCGCTCACCAGGGCACGGAATTCACTGCCATCCTTTTTCCGGAGAATAACCTCCCTGTTAATGAATTGTCTCTCTTGCTGAAGCATCTGCCTGAGGGTCTCAATCTGCCCGGCATTGGCGAAGAGGGAGTCGATACTCTCTCTCTGCAGGTCCCGGATATCATGATAACCCAACATTTCAAGTGCGGTAGCGGTAGCGTGAATGAACCTTGGATTTCTTGTATATGTAATGCGGAAGAAACCTGTGCCGGCACTGTCAAGCAATGAGACAGGTATTTGTATGGATGAGGCCTCAGCATGGCTCGTTGCCGGGCGGATAACAATGAGGACCGCATTGCGGTCGCCGAGTGTCAGCCTCGAAAAATCAGCATGGCAGTTGATCACACTGCCGCTTTCTGTCTTGAGCATACAGACTGTATATTGCCGTGCAGCAAGCTCTTCCCATAGCTTATGAGGATCATTGATACCCCTGATAACATCCGATTCCAGGATATCCGGCAAATTTCGGTTTAGAAGCTCATCCTCGGTTAGCCCGATCCATGACAGAAGGGTTTTGTTTGCCTGCAGGCCCCGCTCGGACCATATAATCACTCCTTCGGAGGCTGCCTCGGCCAGTGTCCTGTACAGTTCCCTTGATTTTCTCAGCTCATCTTCAGCCCTGCTTCTCTTCTGCTCTATCTTATGGCTTTGCCGTGAAATAGCCAGGAGCAGTGCCATGATCACCAGTCCGAAAATCCCGGATATTGCAACTGCCCTGATCTCCATCCTGCGGATCTCATCCCTGACATCCTCAATATATATTCCTGTTCCGATGACCCATTCCCACGGCTCAAACAGTCTGACATAGGAGAGTTTCGGTACTACACGGGTAGAATCATCATTCCATTGCCACATGTACTCAACATAGCTATCCCCTGTTTCTGCCACGGCCTCAACGAATTCAACGAAAATAGTCTTTCCCTTTGAATCACGGAATCCATTAAGGTTCTGTCCGTTAAGGTCGGGACGGTACGGATGGGTTATCATCACGGGTTGCCTGTCTGTGATCCAGAAATAATCCTTGAGGTCCTCTCCGTACCTGATGTTATCGACGGCTTTTCTTGCCTGTTCCTGTGCCCCGGTTCTGTCAACGGCGCCTGCACTCTCAAGCGAATGATAGTGTTCCAGGAGGCTGTAGACCGATGCTGTCATCTCATGAATAAGGTTCCTCTTGCGGTCCATCATCACCTTTTCAAACCCGGGTATCAGGTAGAGGAAGATCATTCCGGCAAAGAGAATGAAAGCCAGCAGGGCAGGGAGATCCACCTTAAGCAGGAAGATCCTTCTTTTTCCTTTTGGGGTCTTATCTCTCATGATGCTGCCTGTGTTACTTTCTCATGCACAATATACAACATCCGGGTTTCCGTATCTATCACCGAGAAGGAGGTTCTTCCGTTGCCTCCCGTCAGGGGTGGAAGAAGTATCATGGTCATCTCGTGTCCGAGGAAGATTTTATCACCGGGGACAGGGTGCAGTGCCTTCACAAAGGATAGTGGTCCACGGTGAGAGAAATATGCAAACGGCTTGTGTGAATGGCCCGACAGGGAGAAGCTGACACCCTGATGATGCATGAATTTCCACAGCTCTCTTATATGGTGCTGTCGTGCAACATACCTGGTAGTTGACCCTGTAAAGTCAGGGTATACGTAATGTGACAGCAGCAGAGTCATCCCGTTCTCCGAAACAATCTCGTATTCAGGTATCGTTTTGAGCCAGGTGATCTCCTCATCACCCAGATCATTGGGTTCTTCGCCTTCAAATGACCAGACGAGGCCTGCCGAGGCCTCTCTTCTCTCAGAGGGGGTCATCCTGAACCAGTGATCAGGGTAGCAGTGCCCGTCAGACCATGAAGGCAGCCTGGAGGCAGCATGGAGATCATGATTGCCGGCCACCACCCAGCGGCAGTTTGATCTGACAAGTGAGACGCACTGCCTGGCGCTTCTGCGGAAATGGTAGTTGTAGAACCTGCTGTCATAACCGGCAATGTCACCCAGGCAGGCCAGCTCATTGCATCCCTGGTCATCAGCCACCCTCAGAACAGCCTCAAGCATTGAGACGTTTTCGTGTATGTCAGTGATTATACCTATTTTCATCTCTTCCGGATGATGATATGCCGCTTCAGGCGCAATAAATAATGACCAATTTACGCACATTTGCCGGAATAGCATGCTCCTGAGCCGGCACACATGATAAAATTGAAAATATGAGTATACTTGTACACTTTTCCTGACGACCACCGATAATGAAACGCGATTACTCGGCTTTCTGTGACAGGGGAGCCAGCTGGACCGAAGAATACGTGTCACTTCCCACAGGAGTGGAGCTGCGGTCGGTCACCTTCACCCCGGCAGTGCCGCCGTCAGCTCCGCCGGTCATTTTTGTTCCGGGGATGGGATCGATAATTGAAAATTTCAGGGAGACTGTCATTGAACTGACACGCAGTCATACTGTTCTTTACATTGAGACAAGAGAGAAGGCCAGTGCCCGCATCAGCAGTAAACACAGGTTCAGTGTTGAGGATATCACGTCTGACATAATTCACTATGCCGGGCATAAATTCCCTGACGGCGGGAGGTATGTCATGGCCGGCTATTCCCTCGGCGCAACAGCCATTGCCGAGGCTTTCGGGCGCCTCGAACACAAGCCGGAGAAGGTCATTCTTATTGAGCCCAACAGCTCCTTCCCGTTTCACGGCTGGCTGTTGCTTCTCTCAAGGGCTGCGGGTATCATCTATAGACCCGTGAAGCCTCTGCTGAAGTGGTACCTGCGACGTTTCAGGATAAACCTCAGGGAGGATCCCGAGATGTACCACATCAACTGCCGCATACTCGACTCTGCCGAGCCGGTACGTCTGGGAGCTGCCGTCAGACATCTCGCTCCTTACCGCATGGACGGGTGCCTGAAGGAGATATCAGCCCCGACGCTGGTGGTTGTTGCCTCAAGCGACAGGTTTCACAGTCACGACGGGGGCACCGATATAGCCCAGCGCATTGCCGGCGCAGATTACCTCGATATGGTTGACAACAGGAGGACGCACAGTGCCGAGATGGGCCGGGTGATATGTGAGTTTATTTCTTCTCCGGCAAAAATACCAGTTCCAGCAGGTCAGCCTTAGCAAGCAGTTTTTTCACGACTTTCCTCATATCCTTTGTTGTTAATTTTTTAAGGATATCCTCATAGTTTGCGGGATCATTCCTGTCGATTCCGTTGAGGTAGTAACCCTGTACGGCTTTGCCCCAGTAGCTGTTGTGTTCACGCTCCTCCTCACGGATCTTCAGCATATTGCTGACGGCCTTTTCAAGGTTTACCTGAGTCGGTCCGTTTTTTGATATATCTGTCAGCTCCCGGTAAATGATCTCCTTCAGTTCCTGTGCTCTGTCAGGATCACACTCAAAGGCTATCAGCAGACTAGTTTTCTCCCGGGGTCTCTTCTCTGATGAGGCATTCAGGCTGACACCATAGGTGCCGCCCTCCTCCTCACGCACCTTTTCGGTATAGACGAGGTCAAGGATATTCTTAAGCACATCCATCTTCAGATAGTTCGAGGGAACGAATTTAGAGTCCGCACTGTAGCTCATTATCACGGTAGCCTTGGGTACTGTGAGGGGAATGGCAATCTCCTTTCTGACCGTGCCTTCCGGCTGTTCCATGCCGAGGTCCTTCCATGTCTCACTGCCCTGTTTTGAAGGCAGGGAGCCGATATACCTGGCAGCCATTTCACGTGCCACCTCCTCTTCAATGTTGCCGGTAATGAAGAAGGTAAATGCCGAGGCATCGTCGAAGGCTGTTGCGTATATATGATTCACGCCATCGTAACTGATAAGCTTCATCGACTCGGGGGTCATGAGGAATGTACGGGGATGGTATCCTGTCATATTCATCTGGAGACTGTCGGACATGATCTTGTTGGGGTTCTTCTGCATGGCCGTTATCACTGCAGTGTACCGTCCGATGATTGCGTCATAGGCTTCCCTGTTATAGTTGGGCCGGGCAAAACGGAGGTAGAGTAGCTGCATCATCGTTTCAAAGTCCTTCGGCGTCGAGGAGCCTGACACGGTCTGCAATGTCTCCTGCAGCCCCAGTGAGACGGACGCTTTTTTCCCTGCAAGCATCTTTGTCAGTGCCACGTTGTCAAACTCTCCTGCCCCGTACATTGATATTACTGCCGGGAACAAAGAAAGTGATGGCACCAGGGAGTCGTGATAGAGCGATTCGCCACCAAAGGCATATCCTGACAGCGTTACATTGTCCTTCTCATAGTCAGCATGTCTGAACACTACCTTGGCACCGTTTGAGAGGGTCCACTCCGTTGCACTGAATTTGGGCAGTACGACGCTCTTTGTCACCTCTGCTCCCGGAAGAGGCTCACCAATCAGGTCTGTGCCTCCGGTGAGATCTTCGTAAGGTTTGATATCAGCAGCTTTTACTTTTCTAACCAGTTCAAGGGCCTCAGCTTCGCTGAGGTGATCTCTGTCATCGGGACCTTCTACAACTATGAAGCTGTTGTCGTCGGAGATGAGTCCCTGAAGCCTGGAGGAGACCTCTTCCAGGGTAATCTCCGGAAGTATTTTTTTGTAATATTCGTATTGCAGGTCAAGAGAAGGTATCGGTTCGCCGGCAATAAAATGATCTTTTGCCTTCGCTGCCCACCTGTCGTTGCTGATTTTGTCCCTCTGCCTGTACATGTTCTCGAAATTGGCAAGCATGGTGGCTTTGGCCCTCTCCAGTTCACCTTTGGTAAAGCCGTGTCTTCTTACCCTCTCAAGCTCCGTCAGTGCAGCTTCAAAGGCTTTGGCCTCCTGGTCTTCACTCACCGTAGCGGAGAGGACGAGGGCGTTATAGTCCCTGGCGAGGAAGTCTCCGTAGTTCAGTGATCCGTTGACGAACGGAGGGGTTCCTTTCTGCACAATCTCGCTGAAACGACTGCCCATCATCCTGTTCATCAGGGCAACCACATAGCCGTCACGGATATAATCAATATCTTTTGTTCTGAGGTCGGGTTCACGATCGTGGGTGATCAGGCTGATGGAGGTCTCCGGGGCTTCAGGGTCAGTGATAAGAAGGTATCGGGTTCCCTCTTTTGGGACAAGCAGGTTCTGAGGCCTGGGAAGAGGGTTGTCAATTGCCGGGATCGGTGAGAAGATCTCTTTAATCTTTGATTCTACAGCGTCAACGTCAATATCTCCCACCACTGCTATGGCCTGCAGGTCTGTTCGGTACCAGTCGTGGTAGAAGTTGCGCAGTGTTTCAGGCTCAAAGTTTTTGATTACTGCCGTATCACCGATAATATCCCTGACTGCATACTGCGATCCCTCGAAGAGTACGGGCAACATTTTTGTCATCATACGCCAGGAAGCGTCCCGTCGCGAGCGCCACTCTTCGATTATCACTCCACGTTCCTTGTCGATCTCCTCTGCGTCCAGTGTAAGGAAGTCAGACCAGTCAGCGAGGATCATCAGGCTGGTGTCGATCAGTCCGGGCTTGTCTACCGGCACGTCACTCAGGTTGTAGACCGTCTCATCAAAGCTGGTGTAGGCGTTTATATTACGGCCAAAGGCTACGCCGTGGCGTTCAAGCGTATTCAGAATCCCTTTTCCGGGGAAGTGTTTCGTGCCGTTTAAGGCCATGTGCTCCAGGAAGTGGGCGAGGCCGTTCTGGTTATCCTTCTCAAGGATGGCTCCCACGTTCTGGATGATGTAGTAGCTGGCCCTTCCGGCAGGCTCAGTGTTGTGCCGGACGTAATAGGTAAGACCGTTGTCGAGCTTTCCGATGCGGAAATCCGGGTCAGGGGGCACTGTATTTTCCATGATGCCCTGGGCTGTTGCCGCGATGGCAACAAATACCAGAAATAAGAAAGTAATCAATCGGTTCATGATCAGACTTTGTTAGTTTTTAAGACATTGACACGACTATGTCGTAAACAAATTTAGAAAAAAACCATCAGGAGTGATGGTTTATCGTATCATTTTTTGGGAAAAATTCAGAAGAGCCCGTGCAGTTCCGCATTGATCTTGTCAATGACCTCACTTAGGTGCTCCTTGTTTTCGGGGAAGTCGTAGTAATCGGCCTCAAGAATAAGCAATTTGCCGAGTTTGTATGATTCGATCCACGCTTCATAGCGTTCATTGAGTCTCTTGAGATAGTCAAGCCTGATGGAGCTTTCATAATCACGTCCCCTTTTCTGGATCTGGTTTACCAGTGTCGGTACCGAGGCCCTGAGGTAGAGCAGCAGATCAGGAGGTTCCACCAGGGAGCTCATCAGCTTGAAGAGGGTGAAATAGTTCTCGAAGTCGCGTGTTGACATAAGCCCCATGGAGTGGAGGTTAGGGGCGAAGATGTAAGCATCTTCATATATGGTACGGTCCTGAACTATGGTGTTCTTTGCCTTCTTGATCTCGAGTATCTGGCTGAATCGTGAATTCAGAAAGAAAATCTGGAGGTTGAATGACCATCTTTGCATGTCCTCATAGAAATCGTTGAGGTACGGATTGTCGTCAACATCTTCATAATGAGGCTGCCAGCCGTAGTGTTTTGCGAGCAGTCCGGCCAGTGTCGTCTTTCCTGACCCGATGTTTCCAGCTATTGCTATATGCATAAAGTGAAGATTAAATCAGAGTTTAAATATAGGAAAAAGGGAGGGAGAAGAGGCCTCTGTTGATAAAAAGATTCTACCGCGCGGCAATTTCCAGAATGCTCTCAATATACTCCCTGCTGTTCGACAGCCGGGGCATCTTGTTCTGTCCGCCAAGCTTGTCCCGCTCCCTGAACCACCTGTAGAATGTGCCGGGCGGGACCACTCTCACCAGAGGCATGGTGAGGGTGAAATCCTTGTATCTCTTGGCTTCGTAGTCAGAGTTGACGGCTTTAAGTGCAGTGTCAAGTATCTCGGTAAAACGTTCAATATCATTTGGTTCCCCGTCAAATTCAATCACCCACTCATGTGCCCCCCGGGTTTCTGTGCCCATGAAGACCGGACCTGCCGTATATTCGGTTATATGTGCTCCAGTATCGAGACATGCCTTTTCGAGAGCCTTCTCTGCATTATCAATTATGACCTCCTCCCCGAAGACATTGATAAAGTGTTTTGTGCGGCCGGTGATTTTGACTTTGTGGGGGTAGAGGCTGGTGAACTCAACGGTGTCGCCTATGGCGTAGCGCCAGAGGCCTCCGTCCGTGGATATTACCATGGCATAGTTGACGCCCTTTTCAACTTCACCAATGGTGAGGGTGCGGGGGTTGTCTTTGTACGCCTCCTCTGCCGGGATGAATTCGTAATAGACACCGTAATCGAGCATCAGCAGCATGGAGCTGTCAGTGAGGTCATCCTGAATGGCGAAGAAACCCTCAGAGGCATTATAGGTCTCCATGTAGTGCATCTTCGGATCAGGAAGCAGTTTCCTGTACTGTTCCCGGTACGGTGCAAAGCTGACGCCGCCGTGAAAAAAGACCTCCATGTTGGGCCATACCTGGTGAAGATGCTCCTTCCCGGTGGTATGGAGAATGTTTCTTATCAGCACCAGGTTCCAGGAGGGCACCCCCGAGATACTGGTGATGTTCATATCAATAGTTTTTTCGGTTATCAGCTTCATCTTCTCCTCAAAGTCCTCAATGAGGGCGATATGTGCGGGAGGAGTCCGTATCAGATCGGCATAGGCCGGGGCATTCTCTATCAGGATGGCCGACAGGTCGCCGTATAGCGAGTTATTGCTGAAGTTGTTTATCTGGTGGCTGCCTCCCAGTGTCAGGCCCTTTCCGAGAAAAATCCTTGTGGCAGGGTTCAGTGAAGTGTAGAGTACAAGGCAGTCCTTTGTGCCTCGGTAGTGAGTCTGCTCAAGCGATTCCGTAGTTATGGGGATGAATTTGCTTTTGGCGCCGGTGGTGCCTGATGACCTGGCAAACCACCTTACCTCTCCCGGCCATAGGAGGTCCCTCTCGCCTGCCCTCAGTCTCTCCACCCAGGGCATGAGCTCCTCATAGCTCTGCAGCGGGACACTGCCGGCGAACTGTTCCTGTGTTGTGACGGAGGAATAGCCGTGCTCTTTTCCCCATAATGTGTTTCTGCCCCGGGCAAGAAGTCTCATCAGTACCTCCTGCTGTGCCTCAGCAGGGTACTGTCTGAACAGTTCGATCTGTGATCGTCGTTTGGTGTTTATCCACTTTATGACCGAAGGAATGAATGGCATCGACTCCGATTTTTTTCAAACTTACATAAAAACGCCTGATTTCGGACAGTCAGGTTAGATTCTGGGCATCGCCCGGCTCAGGATAGGAAAGAGATAAATATAATTTTCATCTTACCTGAACAGTTCCCTCAGAACTGTGAGAGAGCGGAACTGCCTTATGCCTGGCAGGTGCAGGCTGTAATACCTGAGTATTCTTTCAAGCAGCTCCGAACGCTCTTCACCCTGAAGATGCATTGTGACCAGCTCTGCTGCCGGCATCTGCAGCAGCCTGTTGAATATGGTTGCATGATGCGGCTCCAGGAAATCAGGGTGCATGGGCTGATTGACAGTGAACTGCCCTGTCAGCATGTCAAAATATGAGTCCTGCAGTTGTGCTGCAGCAGGCCCGATACCAGTATAGGCCATGAATGCCACCAGAAACCACAGGTGAAAGTTACTGATGCCCTCCTGCATCTCGTCAAGGTTTACAGCCGATGAGCGGATGAAATCATAGAGCATGCGGTTGGCATCCTCCTCCCGTATGATATTATAGAGAACCTCGCTTATAAAAAGCGCCAGGGTGCTACGCCTGATGTCGGCCGGAGTGTTTTTGGGAATGAAGGCCAGGCTCATCTCTTTCAGGTTATGGACCTCCCTCTTCTCGCTGTGGTAGATCTCAAGGCTGAAGACATTCATCGGGCGGAAATAGCTGAACCGTGCGTTGCCTTTTTTCGAAGCGAGGCCTCTTACCATCACTGACATCCTCCCATGATCGCGGGTGTAGAACTGCGCTATCAGCGAGTTGTCGGAATAACGGACATGATGTAGCAGTATGGCTTCGGTCTTGATCAGCATTGTCTGATACTCACATCCAAATGTATTAAAGTTTGCGCATAGCAGACAGGGCTTAAGGCTGCTGGGTTTAAATTTGTATATTTACGCATCAAATCCTACTGATGGACCTGAGATCAAAAGATCAGCTTCTCAAGCGCATAGCGCGTCTTGCGCGTCAGAACAAGGAGCTTGATGAATATGTCAAGAAACTTGAGCGGGAGAAGGAGAGGCTTCTGGAAATCAATGAGAAGTACAGGCTTCTGATTGAAAGGCAGGAGACGCCGGGAGCCAAACCACAGGCTGAGGAGAAGTCGCTCCGGTACAACATGGTCACGGTCCTCTTCGCCGATATTCACGGTTTCTCCAAGCTCGTTGAGAATATGGACTCTGACCGGGTGATGGATGAGCTTGACGAGATCTTTTATGAGTTCGACAAAATCATCGGGAAGTATCATGTTGAAAAGATCAGGACCATCGGTGACACCATAATGTGCGCCGGTGGGATACCCTCAAAGAATATCACCAACCCTGTTGAGGTTGTCATGGCTGCTGTTGAGCTGAGGCATTTCCTGAAGGAGTACGAGACCGGGAAGAGGGACGGCGACAGGATCTGGAACCTGAAGATAGGCATCCATACCGGTCCGGTCACTGCCACCATATCAGGCAAGAACAAGGTGTCATATGATATCAAGGGACGGGCAGTAAACACTGCAAGCAGGATAGAGGCTGTTGCTGAAAATGAGTCGATCATTATTTCGGTCATGACCTATGAGCTTATAAAGGAGTTCTTCAGCTGTGACTTCTACGGCAAGCTGCCGGTGAAATATACCGGAAGTGTCCAGATGTACCAGGTAAACGGCCTCCTGCCCGCATTGTCGGCCGGCGGACTGGGGTTCAGGCCCAATGAAGCCTTCCGGGTCAAGCTTGGCCTGATACAGTTTACCGATATACAGGAGATTATTCTCGACAAGCTTGAGCGGGAGCTGCCTGAGTTTCTCTTCTATCACAATGTAAAGCATACCGTGGACGTGGTGACGGAGGTGGAACTGATAGGATGGGCTGAAGGGTGCAGTGACGAGGAGATACTGCTGCTAAAGACGGCAGCTCTCTTCCACGATGCCGGCCATACGGTGTCATATGATGACCATGAGTACCAGGGAACTATCCTGGCCCGGGAGATGCTCCCGGCATATGGCTACAGTGATGAGCAGATAGAACGTATCTGCGGGGTCATCATGTCAACAAAACTGCCACCCAGACCTTCAAACATCCTCGAGCAGATCATCTGCGATGCCGATCTTGACTACCTGGGCAGGAGCGACTTCATTCCGGTCTCCAATACTCTTTTTGAGGAGTTGAAGGCGCAGAACAAGATCACAAATCTGAACGACTGGAACAGGATGCAGGTGAAGTTTATTTCAGGGCATCAGTATTTCACCGCCACCGCCCGCAGCCTCAGGGAGGTAAACAAAAAGCTGCAGATCGAAAGGATACAGAGCCTGGTCACGGAAGGGTGATCACCTTATCACCAGCATCTTCGTGACCCTTGCCAGGCTGCCGTCTTCATTGCTGCAGAAGACCAGGTAAACTCCCGTTGTCACTCTTTCCGACCGGTAATTCCGTAGGTCCCATGTTGCCTGTCCCCCCGTCGAGGTTGTCTCATAGACCAGGTTGCCGCTGATGTCGGTGATCTTGACGGAGGAGTTTTCTACCAGTCCTGTTACGGTCACCGCCCCCTCAAAATCTTCCCTGACAGGATTTGGAAAGACATAAACGGAGGAGAAATCTTCCTTGCCTGCCGTGGCATCACCGCGGAAGGAGATGATACCTTCCGCGGTACCGAACCACACCTCCCCGGTGACCGGGTTGACATTTATCTTAACAATATTATCGGAGAGCAACGGACTGTTGCTGCTGTTGAAATGGATAAGCTCCTCCTTGCCGTCATCGGACATGAGCCAGGCGCCTGAACTCATTGTGCCTAACCATTTCCTGTTAGCCCCGTCAACGCATACAGAGGTCACCGTCTCCGTCCCGAGAAGATAATCGGCCAGTCCTGATCCGTCGTTTCTCGGGATCTTTATTCTGGTTGCTTTCAGTTCGCCGGTGAATACCTTGCCGGGGTTGTAGTAGACTGCCGGGCCCATGTCGGTGCCGAGCCATATGCTGCCGTCATTGTCAGCCGCAATCGAGAAGAGGTTATTCATCACATGACCTTCGGTGTCTGTCACCTGGAGCCTCAGATATCTGTCATCGGTCACTGTTGCCGGGGTTCCTGCCGGGTCATATACAAGCAGTCCGTAGCCGCGGGGCAGGATCACCCAGATGAAACCGTTGCGGTCGATGACCATGTCTCCTGTAACCGGGACACCCAGGTTCAGGGAGGTTGAGATCCAGTTACCGTCAGGTGTCAGGGCCTTCAGATTGCCGGGAACCCCTGACTGCGTCATCCAGAGGTTGCCATCGCGGTCATATGCAAGACCGCATATCCGGGTAAAGTTCTCACCGGGGATGATGCTTGACAGGGGAGAGTTTCCCTGGTTGTAGTTCATTACCATCTCACCCTCCATGAACTCATACAGGCCGTTTCCCCATGATGAGACGAAATAATGGTTTGCATCTTCAGGGTCCGATATCACCCTCATTGCATCCCTGTCTTCCGGCCGGTAAAGTATCGTGCTCCGCCATCTGTCGCCTGTGCCGGTAAAGACCTGCAGCGGACGGTAGACATTACCCCAGGCGTTGTCAACGGTACCTCCTGTCACGTAGAAATTGTCGCCGGAAAATTGAATATCGGCAACATTGTTTGTATACGGTCCGGGGAGAGTATGGCTGACATATGTTGAATAATCGTCGGTAGAGACAAGACCTGCGGAGGCATCGGCGATCCAGAGTGTCTGGCCGGTGAAGGCAGCTGCTACAGGGTTAGCCGCACTGAAACCGTAACTGGAGATCTCCCTCAGAAGTGTGCCCTGGCCGGAATAGATCCGGAGTGCCGAGGTTGTTGCCAGACTTGCACTGTTGTCGGTAGCCGTTACCGATCTCATGCTTCCCTCCGGTGAGGTGTGGATTAGGGTAGCATCCTCACCGGGGATGATCCGGAAGAGAGAGTCAGCAGATGAAGCTGATCCCGGCTTGCTGATGAAAAGAGCAGTGCCGGCGGCCGCGATGCCGCTATATGATGACGCGGGAACAGGGAGGCCTTCCATTCTCTCCCAGTTGCCGAAGTATGAGAGTCCCGGCCTGGCCAGCGGCGCGTAGAAGACCCCTGCGGCGGTGGCGGCGTAAATTCTGTCTCCCATGATTACAGTAGCGGCAACAGAGTTAGTCTCACCGTCCGGGCCCGGCCTCCAGGTGTCCGCGATGTACCTTCCCCTGATATCAAGGACAACAATACCGAAGCTGCCCGAAAGCATGGCCCTGCTGCCAGAAACGCTGATGCCGTATATCTCCTTGAGTCCAGGGATATATTTGTTTTTGATGTCGGGTATGTTTGTGACGACACCCTTTCTCAAAAGGTCAACGGATGTGTTCCTGTAGACAATGATAAGCGTCTCTTCTTCATCGCACCAGGCAACGGAGCTCACGAGGGTCTCATTCAGGCCCGTGACCCTCGACAGGGAGGATGCCGACTGTGATGGGATGTCATAGACAAGTATCGAAGCACCGGCCGAGGAGAAGACTTTGTCATCTCCGGCAGCGAGGCTCAGCGAGGAGCTGTATGAGAGATGATCCTTCCAGGATCCCACCGGGCCCTGTCCGTAATGGGACAGGGTGAGACATGTCATTACTATCGTGAGGAAAAGCTTTTTCATTTTTAGGGAGCCCCACTGATTGAGGTTTATTGTCTCTCTGTCACGGTTGCAAGGAACCCGAGCAGCTTTCTCGTGGCACGGGCGCGGTGGGAGACGGTGTTCTTCTCCGACAGCGGAATCTCGGCGAAGGTGAGCTCATAACCTTCGGCACGGAAGACAGGGTCATATCCAAACCCGCCTGTTCCCCGCCTCTCAACGAGGATCTCTCCCTCAACCGTCCCCTCGAAAAGATGCTCCGTATCATCAAGTATCAGTGCGATGACTGTGCGGAAACGTGCCCTGCGGTCAGTGACCCCTTCCATCCGTGACAGCAGCTTGTCTATGTTGTCATCGAAGCTTTTTCCCTCGCCGGCATAGCGTGCTGAGAAGACCCCCGGCTCACCTCCGAGGGCGTCAACCTCGAGCCCCGTGTCATCTGCAAAGACATTCATCCCGGTCTTCCGGTGCACGTACCTGGCCTTGCCGAGAGCATTGCCGGCAAGCGTATCTTCCTCTTCCGGGATATCTTCGGTGATGTTCACGTCAGCCAGCCCCATGATCCTGAAGTCTTTATCCAGAAGGTCACTTATCTCTCTGATCTTATGCTTGTTGTTTGTAGCGAACAGTAGTTCCATAATACGATCTGATAATTGGCAAAATTAATCATTGCAGCCTGTCAGGGCATCATTGGTCAACCAAAACAGTTAAATAAAAGATTATTTTTGTTATATCTGCGTTATTACCAGTGATGACCTTCAAATTTTTCCACGGTAAAGTATTGTGCAGCCTGCTTCTGATTGCAGGTATCTGGCCTGACGGTCAGCTGACGGCAGGGGTATGGCTCTCCGGTCAACAGGTAGCTGGAGTATTGCTCTCTGATCAGCCGGTTACCGGACTGTTGCTTTCTGATGATCCGGCTGCAGGGGAGAGGCTTCCTCATCAGCCGGTTCCAAGGGAGAGGCTTCCTCATCAGCCGGTTCCAGGGGAGAGGCAATCCGATCATCAGGCACCGGGCATGGAATATCTCCTTCAGGATACATTTAAGATATTAAATATCAGGCTTTACAGGTCAGGAGACCTTGTAGACATGAAAGAAGGGATGCCGGTCCTGACCCACAGGGAAGGCATAGTATTCACCATGGAGAATGACGCTCTAACTGAATACTCATATTTCATGGCGGGACCCGATGTAGGGTGGAGTGCATGGACGGGCAGGAGTTATAAGGAGTATACCAATCTCAGTCGTGGCAGCTACACTTTCCAATACCGCTACCGTGCCCGGGGAGGAGACATAACAGGGGAGGGCTCATTTGAATTCAGGGTCAGGGCACCATGGTACTTCTCCCCGCTGGCATGGATTATCTACCCGCTGCTTCTTGTTCTTGTGGGTATGTTTATCCGCAGGCAGACACACCGTCGCTTTATGGAGAGGCAGAAGAGGCTTGAGGAACTGATTGCGGAGCGAACCGAGGAACTGCAGCACGAGAAGGAGAAATCCGATAATCTTCTCGCCAACATGCTTCCAAGGGGCACAGCCCAGGAGATAATGGCCAAGGGAAAGGCAGCAAAGACCAAGTATAATTTCGTTACAGTGCTTTTCTCAGATATACAGGGATTTACCAGGATTGCCGAGGAGATGAATCCGGAAGTTCTCATAGATGAGCTTGACCGCTTCTTCTTTCATTTTGATTCAGTTACCCAGAAATACAGGATTGAAAAGATAAAGACTATTGGCGATGCCTACATGTGTGCCGGTGGTATCCCGGAGAGGAACAGGACCAATCCCGTCGAGGTGGTGCTGGCAGCACTGGAGATGCAGAAGTACATGCAGTTCATGCGTGATGATCCCGCAAACAACGCTGCCCGTTTCTGGGACATCAGGATAGGCATTCATACCGGAACGGTTATCGCAGGTGTTGTGGGTCACACGAAGCTTACCTATGACATCTGGGGTGATACGGTCAATACCGCCAGCAGGATGGAGTCTTCCGGTGAAGCCGGGAAGATCAACATTTCCGGCACAACCCATGAATTCGTGAAGGACTATTTCACCTGTGAATACCGCGGCAGAATGCCGGTGAAATATAAGGGCGACCTGGACATGTATTTTGTTACGGGCATCAGGCCGGAGTTTTGCGGGCCGGATGGCGCACCAAACAGAAAGTTCCTCAACCGTATTGAGATGATACGCATACTCGATGTTGAAGAACATGTTTTTGCCATGTATGCTGAGAATGCCTCACCGGACCTCTTTTTTCACAGCCCTGACCATATACGGAGTGTATCTCTTCAGGTAGATCTACTGGCGAGGGCGGAGAAGCTTGATGACCGTGCTTATATCAATGTCAGGCTGGCATCGGTGTTTATCTTCTATGGTTATGTCTTTGATTACGGTGACCCGTTTACCGCCGCCAGGAAGAGAGCGGAAGAGATACTGGATGTCTACGGTTTTGAGGAGCAGACGCTGGATGCTGTCGCCGGGCTGATGGAGACTGCCTTCCAGCCTCACCAGGAGAGTATGGCCGGCATGGTTCTGCATGATGCGGTTTATGATTTCACCGGCAGGGTGGATTTCATCTCCATGGCCGACAGGCTCTACCGCGAGGAGATGGCCTATGGCAAGGCTTATGATCCGAAGGCATGGTTCAGAAAGACGATTCAGATGGTGGAGCAGAATCCGTTCCTGACAGAGACGGCAAAACGACTGCAGTCTGTTCCGCACGATGAACAGGTGAGAGCCCTCAACTCCTTTGCCGACGAAAAGCTGACCGGAATATAAAATCATTTGGAACTAATTTTTTAAATCTTACATTTGGGACAACCATTACGTTTATTATCATGATAGATCTTGACTGGAACAATTTGCCGTTTGGCTATATGAAGACTGATTTTAACGTCAGGTCTTACTTCAGGAACGGAGAGTGGAGCAAACCCGAGATATCAGAATCTGAGTATATCAGTGTCCACATTGCAGCTACCGCCCTTCATTACGGCCAGGAGTCGTTTGAAGGACTAAAGGCGTACAGGGGCCGTGACGGGAAAGTGAGACTGTTTCGCTGGGAGGATAATGCCAGAAGAATGATCTCTTCGGCAAAAGGCATTATAATGGCACCGGTGCCGACAGAGCTTTTCAGGGAGGCAATCTTCACGGCCGTCAGACTCAACGAGAAATATGTTCCACCTCACGGATCAGGTGCATCACTCTACATCAGGCCTCTCCTCTTTGGCAGCGGCGCTGAGGTTGGTGTGAAGCCCGCGGCTGAATATACATTTCTCGTCTTCGTAACACCCGTGGGACCATATTTCAAGGGAGGTATCAAACCCGTTAACATGATGATATGCCGCGACGTCGACCGCGCTGCGCCTCTTGGCACCGGTAATATCAAGGTGGGAGGCAACTATGCTGCCAGTCTCAGGGCAATCATCAAGGCACGTGATGGTGGCTACGGCAATGCACTGTTTCTTGATGCCAGGGAGAAGAAATATATTGATGAATGCGGACCCGCCAATTTCTTCGGCATAAAGGACAACACCTACATAACCCCTCTTTCAGAATCGATCCTGCCGTCAATTACAAATAAAAGCCTGATCTCCATAGCTGAGAAGATGGGAATGAAAACCGAGATAAGGAAAGTGCCCGTGGAAGAGCTGGCAGAGTTTGATGAGACAGGAGCATGCGGCACTGCTGCCGTGATAAGCCCTATTGCCAAAATTGTTGATCCCGATACTGGCAGGATTTACGAATACTGCAAGGATGGCAATCCCGGGCCGGTTTCACTTAAGCTTTTCAACAAGCTGGTTGGCATTCAGTACGGTGATGAGCCCGATGAATTTGGCTGGGTAACAGTGGTCGATATGTGATCATTGGGCCTCTTCAAGCATCAGATATTTAGCCTCTTATTAAAAAATCACCGGCCTCCTGCAGGAATTGGAGGTTTGTGTACTATTTTTGACACAAAGTTTTTACAGTGACAAAATCAGCAGGAGGAATATCCAGGTACAGGTTGGGCAGTTCCTATGTGACGCTTGTTGTCAGCGTATCATTAGTACTCTTTCTTCTGGGCATCCTGGGCATGGTGCTGATCAATGCCCGACAGCTTTCAGACTATTTCCGTGAGAGTCTGTCGTTTACGATAATGCTCAAGGAAGATGCCAGAGAAGCTGACATCAGGATGCTTCAGAAGGAGCTGGATGCCAGGCCTTATGTAAAGCAGACTGAATATGTCTCAAAGGATGAGGCTGCCGTCAAGCTGACGGAGGAGCTGGGAGAGGATTTTCTTGATTTCCTGGGATATAATCCCCTTATGCCAACGATTGATGTGTACCTTCTTGCCGAATACACCCATCCTGACAGTGTGATAAAGCTGGAAAAGGTTATCACGGAGTATCCAGTGGTTGATGAAGTTTACTACCAGGAGTCAATTCTTAACCTGATCAATGACAATGTCCGCAAGATTACTCTCTTTCTGCTCATCATAAGCGTATTGCTGTTCCTTATAGCAATGACGATCATCAACAATACAATAAGGCTCTCAATCTACTCCAAGAGATTCCTTATCAATACCATGCAGCTGATCGGGGCCAACAGGTCGTTCATCAGGAAACCCTTCATCTTCCGTAGCCTCTTCTTTGGGTTTCTTGCGGCGCTCATAGCCATAGGGCTGCTCATGGGCCTTATGTATCTGATAGAAAAGGAGTTCTTTACGCTGTTCACCTATGAGAACATCAACCTGTTCCTGTTGCTATGCCTGGCGCTGGCAGTAGCCGGAGTGGTGATAAACGCAGTTTCAACTTTCTTTGCCGTCAACAGGTATCTGGGTATTCACGAGGACAAATTATATTATTAGAAAATATGGTTGCTAAAAAAGAAGATGATAAAAAACCGGGGTTTGCCCTGGGAAGGGAGAACTACAAGCTGATGGCCATCGGATTCGGGGTCATTATTCTGGGGTTCATTCTCATGGCCGGAGGGCGGTCTGATGATCCAAAAGTCTTCTCAGAGGATATATTCAGTTTCAGGAGGATAACCCTTGCTCCGCTGATCGTCCTTGCGGGGTTTATTTTTGAGATATATGCGATAATGAAGAGACCCAGGGAGTAGTATTTTCAATTACTAGGATTACGGGAAGAAGGAATGAATTGGTACGAAGCCCTGATTTTTGGTCTGGTACAGGGACTGACTGAGTTTTTGCCGGTCAGCAGTGACGGGCATCTTGAGATAGTGAAATATTTTTTCGGCGGGATAGAGGAGAGCTTTCTCTTTTCCGTTGCGGTTCATGGTGCCACGGTGCTGAGTATTATTGCAGTCTTCTGGAAGGAGATCATAAAGCTGCTGAAAGGGGTCTTCAGGTTCACGATGAACGAGGAGATGGTATACGCGTTAAAGATCATCGTTTCGATGATACCTGTGGCGATTGTGGGGTTCACTCTGAGAGAGGAGGTGGAATCGCTGTTCATTGCCGATATGGACATTACCGGGTCATTTCTCCTGGTGACGGCCCTGTTTCTTGCTCTCGGGCATTTTGTAAGAAAGAGGGAGAAGCCGATAACATACGGGGGAGCTTTCGTCATGGGCATAGCGCAGGCCCTTGCCGTACTTCCCGGATGGTCAAGGTCGGGTTCGACCATTGCAACCGGACTGATGCTGGGGAACAGCAAGAATGAGCTGGCACGATTCTCCTTCCTGATGGTCATTGTGCCAATAATAGGGGCCAATTTTGTACAGGTCATCACAACGGAAAGCGCTGCTGTGGATGTGGTTCTTTTCCCCCTGGTACTCTCGTTTGTTGCTGCTTTTGTGTCAGGCTACGTCGCCTGCCGCTGGATGATAAACATAGTCCGAAAGGGCAAGCTGGGCTGGTTCGCCCTCTATTGCCTGACTGTAGGATTGTCACTTATAATTTTTGCCTGAGTGTGCTGAAGAGCTGTTCGGATTTTGAGGAAGGAGAGGTATTGCTGCTGCAGAAGCCGCTTTACTGGACCTCTTTCGACCTGGTGAAGAAGGTGAAGTATGCTATCAGGCATCACTGCGGACTGAAGAAGCTGAAGGTCGGTCATGCCGGGACCCTGGATCCCTTGGCGACAGGATTGATGATTGTGTGCACAGGCAGGGCAACAAAGAGGATTGAGGAGTTCAGAAATATGGACAAGGAGTATACGGCATTGATAAGATTCGGTCAGACGACACCATCATTTGATCTGGAGAGTGAAGTGGACCGGGAGTATCCTTCATATCACATTACTGCAGCCATGATTGAAGATACTCTGAAGGAGTTCCTCGGGGAGCAGTACCAGGAGCCTCCTCTCTTCTCTGCTAAGTTCGTTGACGGTAAGAGGGCATATGAGCTTGCGAGAAAAAAAGTTGACAGGAAGCTTGATAAGGTGAAAGTATGGTTCCATGAACTCAGGCTGCTTGATTACAGCGATAGTGAAGCCCGGATACGTGTCGTCTGCGGTAAGGGCACATATGTAAGGGCTTTTGCGCGCGACCTGGGTGCGGCACTGGGTAGCGGAGCTCACCTGACAGGACTCGTACGCGACGCCATAGGCGAATTCCGCAATGATAAGGCGCTGACAGTAGAAGAATTGCAATATATTCTTGAAAATTTGAAACAAAATTGAAATTCATTCGTATAAATATTCTTGCACTAATCGGAAATGGATCATGAAACTATCTCAGTTTAAGTACACACTGCCCCAGGAGCTGATTGCACTTTACCCCTCAAAAAACAGGGACGAATCGAGGCTGATGGTTGTGCACCGAGACACCGGGGAGGTTGAACATAAGGTATTTAAGGACATCGTAGAGTATTTCCGGGAACATGATGTGCTGGTCTTCAACAACACCAAGGTTTTTCCTGCAAGGCTTTACGGCAACAAGGAAAAGACGGGAGCCGAGATAGAGGTTTTCCTGCTGAGGGAGCTGAACCGTGACCAGAGACTGTGGGATGTGCTTGTCGACCCGGCACGGAAGATCAGGATCGGCAACAAACTTTACTTCGGGGAGGACGATATGCTTGTTGCGGAGGTGATTGACAACACCACCTCCAGGGGAAGGACCCTGAGGTTTCTATTTGACGGCACCTATGAGGAGTTCAAGCAGACTCTCTATTCTCTGGGCGAGACACCTCTTCCAAGGTTTATCAACAGGCCTGTGGAGCCGGAGGACAACGACAGGTATCAGACTATCTTTGCCAAGCATGAGGGCGCTGTGGCTGCGCCGACAGCCGGACTGCATTTCAGCAGGGAGCTGCTCAAGAGACTGGAGATAGTGGGGGTGGAGTTTGCCGAGATAACTCTTCATGTAGGACTGGGAAATTTCCGTAATGTGGATGTTGAGGATCTGACCAAGCATAAGGTTGACTCTGAAAGGATCATTATCTCTGAAGGTGCCGCCGGGACCATCAACAATGCAAAGGATCGGAGGAACAGGATTTGTGCTGTCGGCACGACGGTGATACGTACGCTTGAAAGTTCGGTCTCAACCTCTGGGATGGTCAAGCCATTCAACGGCTGGACGAACAAGTTCATCTTTCCGCCTTATGAGTTCAAGGTGCCCGATATGCTTGTCAGCAACTTCCATCTTCCCTATTCGACACTTCTGATGATGGTTGCCGCTTTTGCGGGGTACAATCTGACATTTGAAGCCTACCGCACCGCAGTCAAGGAAAAATACCGGTTCGGAACCTATGGCGATGCAATGCTAATTATTTAGTTCTCAGTGCTGATACATGTTGATAAACATTTAGCAATGTGAATAAATCGCGCCGGCACCTGTTGCCGGCGCTTTCTTTTTGTTGGACCTTCACGCTTTCTGAGATGAAATTAGTCCCACAATGAAGTAACCATTTCAGCGTTTCTTAGTATAAGTAAAAGTATCAGGCAGCAGTTGGAGGCCACAAATAGTACACTGTAGAATGTTTATGAGACTCAGAAAGGCAATAGTGCCATTGCTGGTGGTTATTTTTAATTTGTTTTTTGCCGAAACTGCATCACCTCAGTGCGGACCGGGGAAGATATCCCGTACAGTGCAGGGGTTTGCATCGATACTGGTAGTGGATAATGCATACGGCGGCATTACAGGATCAAACGCACTGGGTACTCCTGATGGCTCCGCGGCTTATTTCAGCAACAATGGCCAGTATATCGTTATTGACCTGATCGATACAGTGCGGGCCGGCCAGACTTACACTTTTTTTTGGAGACAGCATCAGAGCATGACGGGTTCCACAATAATCTGGTGGCGGGAGTCTCTCGATGGTGTTAGCTTTACCGAGCATTCATTAAGCGGATTACTGACCACTTCAAATAAAAGGTTTTTCAGTTCTGAGATCACAGCAGAAAATGACACTCGGTTTCTGAGAATATATATGGCTTCCGGCACAAATGATTTTTATGTGGATGCTATTTCTTATTATGCCACAAAATGCTTTTCAGACCCCTGCGGAGCAGGATTTACCACGCGATTAATATCGGGGAGTGGATATTATACAGAGCAGTCATCTGTTACAAATCCTGCCCGAGCAAACTATGTTCCTGACGGCCTTGGAGCCACTTTCAATTCGGGGGCCGACCGTATTGTCCTGAGCCTGCCCTATCTGATACCTGCCGGGCAGAACTACCACATTATCTGGAGACCGGCGGAGAACAATGCCCAGATGAGAATCAGGGAGTCAGCTGACGGTTCCTCATGGTCTGCAGTTAAGTTTTCCCCCTCTTCCGCCTCATCCTCTATTTTCTTATTGGACACTGAAACTACCGGGACAGCAACAAGATACATTGAGATCATCGGTGCCAACAATTCTGATTTCTACTTTGACGCTTTGGTATTCAATGCTATAAGCTGTGACCCGGGCGCACCTGATCTCGATGCAGAAGGCACAATCATGTATTGCGGCTCACCCGTGTCAGTCGCCCCGGCATTGCTGATTACAGATCCGGCAAACCAGACAATATCAGGTGCATATGTTCAGTTCGGAAATGGATTTGTTCCCGCCGAAGACCGTCTTCAATGTACTGATAACTACGGTATAACTTCATCCTATAACTCAACTTACGGTGTCTTAAGCCTCA
>CALMRD010000329.1 GCA_937871625.1 uncultured Bacteroidales bacterium
GGGGCTTTTTTTTATCCGTAACGGATAGCCCACTTCCTAAATCATGGATGGATTACCAATTCAATAATGCCAGTATTGACTTTCATATGCAATTACCCTCTTAATTCTCTCATCTCCTGCAGACAAGATAAAATTGACTTCAGCTGTTTAATGGCGTAACTTTACATAAGAAGTCAATCAGGATTTAACATGAAAAAGCTCTCTTCTTCCGGAAGCATTTTTCTCCTCCGATTGATTGTACCGGAATGCATTATATTTCCGCAGTCATGGCATACCCTGTTTTTTGGTATTGTAATTTTTTGCCTGACATTCAGTGGCTGTAATGGAGACAAGGATACTGATAGAGATACGGACCCTGACCCTCCAAAATTCGATACAAGTTTACTGACATCGACAGTCTGGGGACCGAATAATGATCTGGAAATCTGGTCGACTATTTTTGAACCCGGAGGTAACTACGTTACGTATCACAAAATATATCAATCCCTGTACAATGGACGATGGAATCTTGTGGATAATGAAACATTGATAATTGGCGGAGTTAAATACAAGATTAAGGTATTGAGCAAGTACGTCCTTGACCTCGAAAACTTGAGTTCCTTTAGTTTTCTGAAGTACAAGGCACTCTCAGCAACCAAAGCCATAACTGTCGGTGTTACTGACCTTTCAAAAACATCTGCCAGGCTACACGGATCTGTAAGAACTTGCTCCCAGACTGAAGTTGCATTTGAATATGGGACTTCAGATACTTACGGGAAAACTGTATCAGTAGAAGGAAACACAGTAAATGGTCCTGCCAACAAAATTGTTCATATCACTATTCCCTCATTAATGCCTGAAACAATTTATCATTACAGGATCAAAGTCGTGAATCCATCAGGGACTTATTACGGGCAGGATCAGAAATTCAGTACATTTAATACAATGACCCTGAGCGACGCGGACGACAATGTTTACAATACTGTAACCATAGGCTCGCAGGTCTGGATGACAGAAAACCTTAAAACCACCAAGTATAATGATGGTTCGCAAATACCACTGGTAAGAGACAGTGTGGCATGGACCCGGCTCAGCTCTCCGGCTCATTGCTGGAACAAAAATGATTCCCTTGCAAATAAGAACATCTATGGCGCGTATTACAACTGGTATACTGTCAATACAGGAAAGTTGTGTCCCACAGGTTGGCATGTGCCTGATAACGACGATTGGACAACTCTGATAAATTACCTGGGGGATTATGCAGGAGGCAAACTGGCGGAAGGCGGCTATGAAATGACATATCCAAATTGTTATTCATATCCGGAAGGGGATCCTGAGGCATCCAATGAAAGCGGCTTTTCTGCCTGGATTACCAATATGAGGACCGCAGAGGCATATTTTACCACAGATACATTGTTCTTTCAATGTGATTTATGGAGCAATTCAGAAGTTGATTCCGGAACCGCGAGTCAAGTCAAAATGTTTAACGGGTATGTATTGCTGCCATCGGTTGATAAAAAATACGGTCTGGCTGTCCGATGTGTAAAAGATTAGGTTTTATTTTCACTGACTCTCAATAATCTCCTAATCCGAACAATAGGAGGAAAAAAGATCACATTTTTCTGGCTATACATTAAGCCAGCATATAATGACCAACCCCCGTGCTCCAGCTCCCGGTTTTTTCTCAGATGCAGACTGCACTAATTGTCAGTCAATAGATTACGCTCATAAAATAGATACATGTCTTTTATCCCGCAATAGAATTAAACTGACAGGGTTAGTATGATGGAACGCAGAGAACAACCTTTGGAACGTACTGCAAAACGATTTCCGATCTGCTGACCGAACTTTGTAATTAGAAACAGACGAAGAATTGCGGATCAAACCATATTGTACAAATAACTAAAATCTTCCGACTATGAAAAACCCCGGGATTTTAATTGCCGCCTTAATTGTGATGTTGCCAGGCCTGTATGCAAAGGCGCAGGTAACAACGGACAAGGCCACATCTGCCGAAACAGAATCACTTGCACAAAAGATTGTCAATCAATGTGCCAACATTAAAGAAGGTGAATTCGTCCTCATACAGGGCGGTGTACGTGAAATGGAGCTGCTTGAAGACATCACCGTCAATGTGGCAAAGAAGGGAGGGTACCCCCTTCTGACAGTTGGAAGCGACAGGCTGACCAGGAAGTATTACACTGAAGTGCCTGTTATGTATGATTTACGCGCTCCTGAACTTGACTATAAAATTTTATGCTTCATTGATGCAGCTATAAGCGTGGACTACAATGAAGATCCCGGGCTGCTTACAGATATTCCCGCTGAGCGCCTGGCGGCAATAAGCCAGGCAAACGCACCGGTAACCGATCTTGCTTTAAGCCGTAAGATAAAGCAAGTCAGTATCGGTAACGGGCTTTATCCCACTGATGCCAGGGCAAAACAATTCGGAATTACATACAAGGAACTGTCAGACATGTTCTGGAAGGGCATGAACGTCGATTACCAGGAACTTGAAGCTACCGGAAATTCAGTTAAGAAAGTTTTGGAGGCAGGTAATGAGGTTCATATTACCAACCCTAACGGGACCGACCTGAGAGTAAAGATTACAGGAAGTAAAATTGTTGTCCTGGACGGAATCGTGTCAGACGAGGACCTCAAAGAGGGTTTTACCGGAGCCCAGGTTTATCTGCCTGCCGGTGAGGTAGCCCTGGCACCTGTTCCTGGCACTGCTGAGGGAAAGATAGTTGTTCCGTTTGACTTCCTTTCCGGGGTTGAGTCGAAAGATATTACACTCGTCTTTCAAAAAGGGAGGCTTGTCTCGATGACAGCGAAATCAGGGATTGAACGCCTCAGGGAAATATATGATGCATCTGCAGAAGGAAAAGATGAATTCTCTTCCATTGATATCGGCATCAATCCCGATGTGAAAATTATACCCGGAAGCAAGCTTATCTGCTGGATGCCTGCCGGAATGATTACAATCGGAATCGGAAATAACCTCTTTGCAGGCGGAGAAAACAAGACCACTTTTGGATATAATTGGCACCTCCCCGGCAGCACACTGACTGTTGACGGAATGGTACTGATAGATGGCGGAATCCTGGTGCCGGTAAAATAATGAAAGCAGTATAATCTGACTATTAAAGTATTAAGCCTATGAAAACCAATATCTTTTCACAGCTTGTTGCAGCCCTGCTGTTTCTGGCTCTCCTTCCGGGTAATGCCCAGGAACTGCTGACTGATGGCGGGTTCAACACCACAACCGAAATTGTACCTATCACCGGGGACCCTGCACCTCCGAATATATGGTGTTCATTTGTGGGACCGTGGGGAGTGAATGCATCGGTATTCGTGGAAGCTGGGACAGGAGTGTGCAGCATTCCCGAAGGAGGATGGCCCGGAGGCTCATTTAATGAGATCCAGCTGATGCAGGCCGGATTCAATCTCCAGCAAACTCATTTGTACCGGCTATCGTATGACGTAAAGGCTGATGCCGACCGCCCTTACGGGCTCTTCCTGGGAGAAGTTTTTGGCGGGTGGTACAGCCTGATCGGGTTTGACAGGTATGAACAGTATGCCACAACAGAATGGCAGACAGTTGTAATCGACTTTAAAACACCTTTCATCTTCCCTTACCATAAACTCAGCTTTGAGGTCGGTTTAATAAACGTATCAATGTATTTTGACAATGTGTCCCTCACAGACCTGGGACCTTATATTCCTTCAGTGGGTATCCTCGGGTCTTCATTGAGTGGCTGGGACACTGACGTTGACATGCAGACCACTGACGGGATTCACTACACTGTTCAGCTCTACCTGTCAACCGGAAGGGTCAAATTCAGGCAGGATGACACATGGGGGATCAACTGGGGCGGAACGGAGTTTCCCGCAGGCACAGGTTCCCTTTACGGGCCGGATATTATGGTAACCAACCCGGGAACCTATGATATCACTTTTAACAGGGAGACGCTGGAGTATTCTTTCACCTGTGTCGACAATTGCTCTGCCTTTGTGGGTATCGCCGGTACCGCAGTCCCTCCCTATCAGGACTGGAATACTGATGTCAATATGATTACTTATGACGGCATAATGTATATGCTTACAGCATACCAGTTTGCCGACGGCGAGGCTAAGTTCAGGAAAAATGACGACTGGACAGAGAATTGGAGCAATAATACTTTCCCCTCCGGAACTGCCATTCCTGATGGTCCTCCGATTCCGGTATTGGCGGGAAACTATAAAGTCACATTTAATATACTAACCGGGGAATACAATTTTGCATTTCCGAGCATCGGCATACTAGGAGATGCATTGCCTGGATGGTGGTACGATGACATTGATATGACAACCACCGACGGAATCACATATACCCTTACCGATTACCCGTTCAATCAGGGTGAAGTTAAATTCAGGATGGAAAATGAATGGGATGTCAACTGGGGGGATTATGGATTCCCGACAGGCTTCGGTTATCAGAACGGACCCAACATTCCGGTTCCCGCGGGGACTTACACTGTGACCTTTAACAGGATGACAGGAGAATACGCTTTTATGGCAACATCATGTCCTGCACCCGGCATCGTATGCCCCGATTTCATTTATTCCATGAATGACCCAGGCCTATGTGGTGCGTACATATATTATCCTGAAGTAAAACCTGCTCCGAATTGCGGAGGTGAGGGCATCACAGTGACCCAGGTATCCGGCCTGCCCTCCGGTTCTTTCTTCCCTGCAGGAATAACCACAAATACATTTGTCCTGACAAATGCTGAGGGCGCTTCGGCCACATGCAGTTTTGACGTTTATGTATGGGACGGTGAAGCACCCATTATATCAGGCCTCAGGGAGAACTATGATCCGTTATGGCCGCCTGACCACAAGATGGTGCAGGTTCCGCTGGATTACTCGGTTTATGACAACTGCGGTAGCACCGAATGCCAGCTTTATGTTTACAGCAACGAGCCGGACAACGGAACAGGAGACGGAGACACTGCTCCTGACTGGGAAATCCTTGATGAACATACTCTCCTGCTGAGAGCGGAGAGATCCGGCACAGGAAGCGGCAGGGAGTACCATGTTATAATTGAATGCCATGATGCCTCATGGAACTATTCTTACAATGAAGCAGTATTTAAGGTACCTCATGATATGGACGGGAAAGCGCCATTTACGATAATTCTATGGCCCAACCCTACGGAATACAACTTCAACCTCCAGGTAGAGTCAGAGGCAGATAATCCTATTCATGTTTCTGTTTCTGATGCAACAGGTAGAGTACTCTCAAAATACCGGATAAGGAATGATGAGATCATCAGTTTTGGCAGTGGCCTGATGCCAGGAATCTATTTCGTAGAAGTTAAACAGGGTAATAATTCCGAAACTGTTGTTGTGTTCAAACAGTAAGAGGTAATTTAAAAGCTACACCTGACATTTCGGCGATCCAGTTAACATCCCCCTGGTTGTAACCTGCTTATGAGATTAAACCCGGGGGTCACAGCAATGATTAATGCAAAGCCCTGTAAACTGTATGTTTACGGGGTTTTTTAATTCTTGACACATCTGACCGCAAATCCGGTTTTCTTACTACTACCTCCATCACGGTAAATGGAGGAGCTGTTGAACCATATGCCTCTGTACCATGCGTGAGTGTCATCATCTTCCGTTGATGTCCACCAGTCAACGAAGTTACCGGCGTTCAGATACATCCCCTGAGAAACCCGGAAGCCGCCCGGAAGGGCGCCAAATCCGCTGTTGCCAAATGCGGGGTCACTTTCCAATGCACCGTTAACCCATAATGATGCGTTACCCGCAAGCCTGCTTCCCTCGTTAGTGCCTCGGTAATAAATATCGTCCACGTCAGCCTGTGACATTCCAAGGGTAAGCTCAAGCTCTTTCCAATCGTTGTCAGAAGCTACACGCCATCCGGCAGGACACAGCTTCCCTGTGTTAACTGCAAACCAGTTGTAGAGAGCTCCGTAGACCTCCTTATTAGCAGCCTCATCATTATTGTACCAGCAATATCCCGGAGTGGCAAGCGCAAGCCATTCCGAATTGTCGGATACCAGTGGAATTGATGACCCGTCGTTGTACCTGGTCGTTTTCAGGTTCTCATCAAGCCACTCCATGGTCCCTATTGTTACCGTGGTGTAAATATTGCCGTCACCATCTTTAACGGGGAGAGGTTCATCATTGCCCTTTTTACAGCTGTATGCCAGAAGGATAAACAGGACTGTAAAAGCAAAACGCAAAGGAAATGACTTAATCAACTTTTTCATTGCAATGATTATTTTGAATGATTTATTCAATTCAATCTTATTTCATGATTGAAATATATGAAATTCTGAAAAATATGATAAGAGTGGCGCTCCGAACCCGGGGCCCGGGGTTAATTATTCAGGAGTTCAAAATTATAATGCAGCTCATTGGACATAACTACCAGAAGAAAATCGCTCCCGCGGCCTTCAGCCCATGGCTTGAACTCGTGGGACCCTTCAGCGGGGAGATCACTAATATACTTTACCCTGCCGCTACGCGGATTGAACCAGTATGCCTTAACAATCTTTGCATCAATTTTTGAAAGGTCGAGGTTTATTGATTTTCCGGCCGGGGTGTAGACAACGACAAATTTCCTGTCAGGTCCTGTTGCACACTTTATATGGGTTTCGTCCTCAGGATTGTCATTCAATATAATAGACTGATCTGGAGTCATTGTCGGCCAGGGCAGCATCTCAAGAAATGATCTCATGTATTTCATCTGGAACGACCCAGGCAGATGAAGGGCAGCCAGCCATCCGGTCCGTGCACTGATGACAGGTTCCCTGCCACCATCCCACATCTGCCAGATATCATTGCAACCGTAGGTATATCCTGCCGCCCCGGCAAGAATAGTCCAATAAGCAGAAACTCGTACATCAGCATCATCAAGCCATCCATGTGACCCCTGCTCCCAGAAACGGTCAGGAATGTTTTCATAACGTGCTTCACCGTTGATGACGGGCCGGGGCACCGACGAAAGCCTGCTATCCGCCACATAAGAGTACTCTCTTGATGTTCTGCTGTGCCCGCTCTGGAACATGTCAATATCAAGCCACGTATCATTGGGGAAAAAGTCGGTAGCCTTCCTCCCTCCAACCGGGTGGTAAGTAATCAGATGCAGGGTATCAATGCTTCTTATCCCTTTTGCCATTGCCCTTATTATTGCAAAATGATGCTCATTCTCGGGTGCTCTGTCACCTCCCAGTATCCAGATGATGTTTTTTCGGCCAACATATCTCTCTGCCAGAAGTTTCCCGTAAACAAGGGCATTAGCGGAATCAAATATTTTCGACTTGCCTGGCACCTCGGAGGTGCCAGGCA
>CALMRD010000330.1 GCA_937871625.1 uncultured Bacteroidales bacterium
TTCCATCCCTGCCTCAGTACTGACCATCCTGGGAGACCTTACCGTGGAACCGGATGAGACTGTGAACCTGACCATGAATACCTTTGTTACGGTGACGGCAGGCGCGGTTGTAAGCTCAGTATACACCATACTTAATGATGACAATTCAACGGTGAGTGTGACAGCATCAACTCCGGTCATAGATGAGGGCGGACCGGGAGCGGCAGGTACGGGCACCTTTGTCTTTACGCTCAGCAACCCTGTCTCGACAGCGAGGACAGTCTCCTACACTGTTTCCGGAACAGCATCATCAGGTACCGATTTCGTTGCACTTCCGGGATCGGTCGTGATACCTGCAGGAGCACTGACCTCCAATCTCACCCTGACATCTGTCGCTGATCTTGTTGTTGAGGGTGATGAGACGGTGATAGTAACAATCACAGGTGTCTCAGGCACTCCTGCCGTGTCGGTCAACTCAACACCGGCAGTAATTACCATTGTTGATGACGATCTCCCGGTGATACTCTTTTCTCCTTCTGCGGTGAACATGGCAGAGGGGTCCACGGCCACGGTTGAAGTATGGCTGGAGCATGCCCCTGCCGCACCGGTAACAATTGACATTACCACCCTCATGCCGGGACTGCTGAATGTGTCTCCTGCCAGTCTGACCTTCAACTCATCAAACTATGCCACCCATCAGGTGATCACGCTGCAGTCGGTTGAGAATACATCCCTTGGAGACCAGACTGATCATCTTATACTTTCTGTGAATGATGCACTCTCGCATGACCCGTTTGATCCTCTTCCGGATATAGATATCCCTGTCACCATTGTCAACAATGATGCAGCAACAATAGTGGTCAATCCCGCCAGTGTGACGGTTGCCGAGAACGGCACGGCCACCTTTACGGTCACCCTCTCTGCAGCGCCGGTTTCCGGGGATGTTGTTGTTGATCTGGTAAGCAACAATACCGCCATTGCCACGATTGATATACCGCAGCTGACTTTTACGACGGCCAACTACAATATTCCGCAGATCATCACGGTTACGGGGGTAGATAACAACACTATCCCTGATGCCTCTACCACCATCTCCCTTGCTGTCAATGATGCGCTGTCTGATGACGGTTATGACGGGGTGACAGCAACAGTCGATGTCAATGTCACCAATGACGACCTGGCCGGCTTTGTTGTGAATCCCCTCACCCTGACTATCAATGAAGGGGGGCCTGCAGGGCAGTTCACCATAGTGCTCACAGCACAGCCGGTCACCGATGTGGTGTTTGACCTCGTCAACGCAGCACCTGTGCATACTACTCATCTCCCGCAGGTGACCTTCACCGCGGCAGACTGGAACGTACCTTTTGTGGTCACTGTCACTGCCGTTGATGATGCCCTTGATGCTGATCGCACTGACATAATTTCCGTTACCGTTAACCAGGCTCTTTCCGATAACAGCTTTGACGGCATGGCTGCACAGAATGTCACGGTCAATATTGAGGATGATGATCCTCCGGTCATCACCGGATGTCCAGGAGATATCACCGTAGGCAATGATCCTGGCGACTGTTCGGCCGTTGTAAGCTGGACAGCTCCTCTCTCCACAGCAGCCATGGTGTCAACTCATCTCCCCGGCTCAAGCTTCCCGGTGGGAGTGACCACGGTGACCTACACATCCACCGATGACGACGGACTGGTTTCGGTATGTTCATTTGATGTCACTGTCAATGATACGGAGTCTCCTGTTGTGGTCTGTGCAGATGCATCAGTCACTCTGGACGCTTTTGGCAATGCTTCGATAGTTGCTGCCGATATTCTTGCCGGTGCTCCGACAGACAACTGCGCTGTGGCAACGGTGACGCTGAGCCAGAACTCATTCACATGTGCAGACCTGGGCAGTGTTACGGTGACCGTCACCGTAACCGATGCCAGCGGCAACACATCTACCTGTGATGCCACGGTGACTGTCAACGACCCGTCGCCAGCACCTTTTGATGCCGGTCCCGACGCCGCCCTATGCAGCTCTGAGACCGGATACCAGGTCACAGGAGCCTTCCACACCGGGGGCAGCGTCAGCTGGTACAGCAGCGGTGACGGTACCTTTGACGACCTCACGGCAGACAATCCCTACTATACCTTCGGTCCTGCCGATTATTCAGCCGGAACCGTCACCCTGACCATGGAGGTTACCGGAGGCGGCTCCTGCGGCACGGTCACTGACGAAGCGGTGATTACCATACATCCGTTGCCGGTTATCCAGGTTACTCAGCATGATGACATCAGCTGCACCGGACTGACTGACGGTGAGATAGTACTGGGTGCGACCGGTGGTGCTGAACCCTACACATACAGTATTGACGGCGACCCGTTCCAGGCCTCAGGCTCATTCAGCGGGCTTTCAGCCGCAACTTACTACTTTGAGGTCATGGATGCGAACGGCTGCATCGCTGACACCAGCCTTGCAATTATTGAGCCACTGCCATTCACAGCTACGCTTGACAGTTCAAGGAATGTCGCATGCCACGGTGCCGGTGACGGTGCAGTATATACTACACTTGCCGGAGGCGCAGAGCCGTACAGCATCAGCTGGACAGGTCCTGACGGCTTCGCTGCATCAGTAGCTGACATAGAAGGACTTGCCGGGGGCATCTATGAGGTGACGGTTACTGATCTCAACGGGTGTGCTACTTTTATTTTCACCCGGGAGGTAACCGAGCCTGACGCCATAGAAATAACAGGGGCCACCCTCTCCGATTTTGGCGGTTTCGGAGTCTCCTGTCCTGAATCTGCTGACGGATCAATAACTGTAACGTTAACAGGCGGGACTCCTCCGCTGGTGTTATCCTGGAGCGGACCCGGAGGATTTACCTCTGATGCATATGCAATATCCTCTCTGCCGGCTGGTACTTATACCCTCACCATTACTGACGGAAATGGCTGTACAATTATCTCTGACTACACGCTTACCGCACCGGCAGCAATGATTATTACTGCTGAGACTGTTCCGGCTTCCTGTCCCGATACACGTGACGGCACCATCGATCTTTCGGTTACCGGAGGGGCAGGTGAGCTTATCTACCTGTGGCATGACGACATCACCTCCGCTGACCGCAGCGGGTTACTGTCAGGCGATTACACCGTGACGGTGACCGATGCCAACGGATGCGAGCAGCAACAGACTGTGACAGTAGGGGTTGCGGGCGTTGATTGCCTGACTGTTTACGAGATAATTACACCCAACGGCGACGGCAGCAATGATACCTGGAAGATACGTAACGCCGGCATCTACCCGGATGCCGAGGTATTCGTATATACCCGATGGGGCAAGCTGGTCTATAACAGCAGAAACCTGGCAGATGAGTGGGACGGCAGATACAACGGCAAACTGCTTCCTAATGACTCGTATCATTATGTCATTCACCTTAATGACGGTTCAGAGCCGCGTACAGGAGTAATCACGATAATCAGCAAATAAATATAAACCGGAAGGAGACATGACACGACTGAAGATTATAACAGTGATTGGCCTTCTGGCACTGATGCCGGTTATGTCAGGACAGCAGTTCCCAATGTACAGCCAGTATGTAATGAACGGCTTCCTCCTCAACCCCTCATATACCGGCAGCGACTATTACACCACCTTCGGCCTTACCGTCCGTGAGCAGTGGATGAGTTTTCCCGAAGCGCCGAGCACATATGCTGCATCCTTTCAGACGAGGATACTGAATGACAGCTACATAACCAAATCAACGGCTGTCAGGAAGAAGATCAACAGGCCCACCAGGGGCGGCAGGGTAGGCCTGGGAGGGTACCTCTTCTCGGATCACAACGGAATAATGCACAGGACGGGGTTGCAGCTGGCATATGCCTATCACCTGCCACTTGCAAATGAGCAGCAGCTCTCCTTTGGATTGTCGCTCAGCGCCTACCAGTATTTCGTTGACATCAGCGGTGCCGTGATGCCCCCCGGTGTGAATGACGAACTGCTGAACAACTATGACCAGGTGGTCTATATTCCGGATGCCAACTTCGGGATAAGCTATATGACCAGGAGATACTATGCAGGCTTCTCAATGACAAATCTCTTCCGGGGAGCCCTGATGATCGGCAACGGAAGCGAGAACGGCCGCTCACAGCTGGGACATTATTTCCTCACCGGAGGGATGAGATTCTATGCCGGATCCGATTGGATCATCGAGCCGTCAGTAATGCTGAAATCGTCCGATATGGTTCTTAAGTCGGCCCAGATGGATATCACTGCAAGGGTATATTACCGGGAGGACTACTGGCTTGGCCTCTCATACCGGACAGAGGATGCTGTTGTTCTGATGGCCGGGTTGAAGGTCGACAGGTTCTATATCGGCTATGCCTTTGACTTCACCCTTTCGGAGATACGCAGCTATACCTACGGTACCCATGAACTTACGGTTCTGGCTCGCTTTGGTGACAATCCGAGGAGGTACAGGTGGATCAACAGGTACTGATACGGCAGGTCATACTGTTTTTTCTTATCGTCGCCGCCTGCCTGGCCTGCGATCCTCTTGCCAATCCTGTTTCCGGGAGAATTGATTTTTCTGCTGACACTATCTCTTTTGATACCGTTTTTTCAGGTGTAGGCTCGGCCACAAGGGAGTTCAGGGCCATAAACCGGGGAAAGGAGCCTGTGCTTATTGACCGCATATGGCTGGCGGGTGGAGAGGCATCGCCCTTCAGGCTGAATATAAATGGCGTAGCCTCAACAGAAGCAGGTCGGCTGCTCCTGGCTCAGGGTGACAGCCTCTTTGTTTTCGTGGAGGTCACCATTGACCCCACGGGAGAGGATAGTCCTGTCGCAGTCACTGATTCAGTGGTTTTCCTGTCGGGAAGTTATCTCAGCCGCGTCATCCTTGAAGCCTGGGGTCAGGATATCTGGCTAGTTGAGGATAGTGTTGACATCAGTGTCACCTGGAGTGAAGGCAGGCCATATGTTGTCAGAGGCACGCTCTTCATCGACACTGCCGCTGTGCTGACAATGGAACCCGGCACCAGGGTATTTTTCCATTATGATGCCGGAATGACTGTCGCCGGTACTCTCCTGGCCCAGGGGTCAGCGGATAAACCGGTATTGATGGCTACGGACAGGATCGAGAAGGAGTACACTGACGTGCCGGGTCGGTGGAAAGGGATACTCTTTCTCGACTGCAGCCGGGGTAGCAGGCTCCAATTCACGGAGGTAAGGAACGCGGCCGAGGCAGTGAGGATTGAGGGCAGGGAAGGGTCGCTGCCGGATGTGGCGCTCGACGGTGCCATGCTCCTGCATAACTCCGTGGCATCGCTGGTAGCACGCCATGCCGATGTGTCAGCCGTCAACTCCCTCCTGGCCCACACCGGGTTCAGTACGGTATCTCTTGCCGGAGGTGGTAATTGCAGCTTTGTGCACTGCACCGTGGTTAACAGATGGGAATACGGCTACCGCACTGAACCTGCCATGTTTATAGGTAAAGGTGACGGTACACTGCCTGTTGTAACGGTTCTCAATTCAGTCATCTCAGGCACCCTGAACAGTGAGATCACCATTGATGCAAGCGCGACTGAGGCAGCCGGCAGCTTCAGGGCAGACAGCTCACTGATAAGGGTTGACACCCTGACAGCGGACTGGTATACATCATCTCTCTTCAGGGATGTTATTACCACGGGCACTCTTAATTTCATTGATGAAGCTGCCTGGGATTTCCGGCCCGACACATTGTCTCCGTTGCTTGACGTTGCAGGCAGGGAAGAGGCAGCAGCATGGCCGTATGACATCCGTCAGAAGCCTCGTCCCTCAGGCGACGGGCCGGATATCGGGGCCTATGAGCGACAACCGGGAGAAAAGAGACCGGAAAGGTGAGACAGTGATCCCGTGATATGAGTGATTTCAGATGTGCCGTTGAAAGAGATACCTAGCTGGTTAGTATACTTCCAGGCAGAAGGTATCTGGTGCGCAAGGTGAGACATATAAATATGATGAGGACCCTGGCCATATTACTCCTGATGATGACCCTGATGCCAGGCATCCGGGGCCAGGAGTTCAGCGTGATGTTCTACAACGTGGAAAATCTGTTTGACACTTCCGATGACACAACAAAGAATGACGATGAGTTTCTGCCTCACGGAAGCCGGCGCTGGACCGGTGCCAGGTACAGGAAAAAGATTGCAGGAGTGTCACGGGTCATCGCCGCAGCAGGGGAGTGGGAGCTGCCGGCAGTGATAGGAGTGTGCGAGGTGGAGAATGAGAAAGTGTTAAAAGATCTGGCGTACAGCACTTTGCTTTCTGCAGGCAATTACGGGATAGTCCACCGGGAGTCGCCCGATCCCCGGGGTATTGATCTGGCACTACTCTACCGCCGTCAGTTTTTCAGGATCGAGGCCGTCAGATCATGGGTGCCGGAGAGGAGTAAAGACTCTCCCTGGGAATCACGAAACCTGTTGTATGTGAAGATGACAATGGATGATGACACGCTACACGTCATCCTGTGCCATTTCCCCTCCAGGAGGGGAGGGGTGCTGGCAGCGGAGAGGCTGCGGGAGGAGATGGCGGCACTGGTCAGGATGAAGACAGACTCTGTCGTGAGTGCATCACCTGGTGCTTCGGTGATAGTGATGGGCGATTTCAACGCCCGGCCTGATGATAATATTATGACAGAGATGGCCGGCGACGGGATGCTTGTAAATGCAGCAGAAGGGCTCTCTGCTTCGGGGGAAGGGTCATACCGGTACCAGGGAACATGGGAGTTGATTGACCAGATACTGGTGACAACGGCAATGACAGATGGCAGCGGCTCATTCACGGCTGATGCCCGATCATTCAGGTGTCTGTCTGTACCCTTTATGCTGACAGCCGATCGTGATTATCCCGGGATGAAGCCTTTTGCCACATACGGTGGCTTCAGATGGGCTGGCGGATACTCAGATCACCTGCCGGTGATGATAACGGTGAGACTACGGCCAGGTGTCAGGTGATCCGGAATGGTCTGTTGAGTACCGTGTTTATTTACAGCTGTACCTGAATGATCTGTTGAGTACCGCGTGATTGCTCACTGCTGTACCTGAATAATCTGTTGAGTACCGTGATTGTTTACTGCTGTTACGGAAGTAATCTCTTAGCTTTCCGGGATGATTACCGGGGTTCCAGTCCGAGCTCCCGGCCCTTCTTAATCATAAACTCCCGGGCAGCCTGGTGATCGTTGGGTATTGCCCCGTCGAGGATAGCCTCCTTAATGGCGCTTTTTATCACCCCGACAATCGGTCCTGGCGGTATTCCAAAAGCTTCGATGATCTCATCACCGTGCACAGGGGGCTGAAAGGTTCTGACCGCGTCCTTCTCCTCTATCTCGCGCAGCTTCCTGCGCACCAGGGCGAAGTTTTCCCGGTGCTTCCTAACCTTCATCCTGTTCCCCGAGGTGATGTCTGCTTCGCAGAGCAGCATGAGATCGTCAATGTCATCGCCGGCTTCGAACAGCAGCCTTCTGACGGCGGAGTCGGTTACCTCTTCCTGCACGAGAGCTATCGGTCTGAGATGAAGCCCCACCAGCTTTCTGACATACTTCATCCTGTCGTTGAGCGGCAGCTTCAGCCGTTTGAATATTTCAGGAACCATCTTCGCACCGAGGAACTCGTGCCCGTGGAAAGTCCAGCCAGTTCCGGGAACGTATCTTTTCGTGAGAGGCTTGGCCACGTCATGCAGCAGTGCTGCCCAGCGAAGCCACAGGTCATCACTCTTCTCCGCAGTGTTGTCAAGCACCTTCAGCGTATGATGAAAGTTATCCTTATGTCCTTTGCCATCCTTATCCTCAACTCCCATGAGCTTTGAGATCTCGGGAAGGATAAGGGGAAGGAGTCCTGTCTGTTCCATTAACAGAAATCCGGCTGAGGGTGTTGCGGCCGCCATTATTTTGTTGAGTTCAACGGTGATCCTCTCTGCTGACACAATCCTGATCCTCTCTGCATTGCGGGCGATTGATGCCAGCGTACCCTCTTCAATCCGGAAGTCCAGCCGGGTTGCAAACCTGACAGCCCTCATCATCCTGAGCGGATCATCGCTGAAGGTTGTGTCAGGATCAAGAGGGGTGCGTATAATACCGTTGCGGATGTCGTCGATGCCCCCGAAAGGATCCAGGACCTCGCCGGGATTCTCTTTGTTAAGGCTGATCGCCAGTGCGTTGATGGTGAAATCACGTCTGTTCTGATCATCCTCCAGGGTTCCCGGGGTGACTGAAGGCTTGCGGGAGTCTTCGGAGTAGGATTCCTTTCTGGCACCGACAAATTCAATATCATAGTTCCGGTACCGGAACATGGCGGTACCGAATGTTTTGAAAACAGTAACACGGATGTTGCGGCTTATCTCACGTGCCACGGCACGTGCCATCGCCGGTCCGTCACCGATAATGACAATATCAATATCTCTGTCGGGGTGCTCCCTGCCCATGATATGATCACGCACGTAGCCGCCGATAACGTATGCCTCGACCTGCTCCCTGTCGGCTACCTTTGCGACAACCTCAAAAATCGTGTCATCAGGGAATATCTTCATGGATTCTGCATGACAATTTAACCGTAAACCGTGACAAAATTACAATTTATAGCCTAACTTGGATAAAAATTGCATCTCCGGGCCTTGCGGCACAGCAATTGCTTCTCTGAACATAATTCATAAAAATCTGTTAAACAATTAAAAAACAAAATATGGCAGAGCATTTAACAAAAGAGACATTTCTTGAGAAGGTATTCAATTACGAACAGAACAAAGAGTGGAAGTATTCGGGAGACAAGCCCTGTATCATCGATTTTTACGCTGACTGGTGCGGTCCCTGCAAGATGGTTGCCCCTGTTATTGAGGAGCTGTCAAAAGATTATGAAGGCAAACTATATGTCTATAAGATTGATACTGAGGCAGAACAGGAGCTTGCATCAGTATTCGGAATAAGGAGTATTCCTTCCCTGTTGTTTGTTCCCCTGGAGGGACAGCCTCAGATGGCAATGGGAGCACTTCCTAAAGAAGCGTTTGAAAAAGCGTTCAAAGATATATTCGGTATTGAAAAAAACTGAATTGTTGATAAAAAATCTGTTTTTTCTTCAATTTTACGAAACAAAAGCTTAACTTTTACGTTTAATTTGTTGAAGGTAGTTTTCTAACAGAAGAGTTAGTTTTCTGGAATTTAGGTTAGGGTTTCGAGTTGAAGCCCCGCTGCGGCGGGGCTTCCTTGTTTCATGACCTCAGGGTTTTATGATTTGAGGTCACTGATGATTCCGTCGATCTTCTCTTCCGTCTCCCTGAGTCGCTGACGGCATATTCTTATCAGTTCAGCTGCCTTCCTGATATTATCCGACAGCCTGTCGATATCAGGTTCTCCCTCTTCAATATTCTTCAGGATCTCCTCTATCTGTTTAACAGCCTGGTTGAATCCGATTTCTTTCTTTGCCATGATCTATTTCTTACTGTTAATTTCCTTAACGGTACTCATTACTTTTCCCTTTTCGAAGTGTGTAGTAATGCTGTCTCCCGGTTGCAGATCCGTTGCCGAGTGTACTATCAGTCCGTTCCTGGAGGTCAGGGTAAAGCCCCGTCGCATGACACCGGCAGGATCGAGGTGACGGAGTGCGGTTTCCTGTTTCTCCGTCTTCTCCGCCGCCGCCCTGATCACACTCTTCCCTGAGCGGCGCAGTGTCTCGGCATGGTAGTTCAGGTTGTCACTCCTGACCCTGATAATAAGCCGGGCTGTGGCGGCAGTGCGGTTTTGCAGAGAGGCGAGGTGCTCTTCTGCAGCAGCAATGGTGTCTGTTGCTGCCTCTGTCAGTGCGCCTGCCATTTCAATGATCCTGTTCTCGCATTCAGCTGTCTGTTCAACCAGGAAGTCGGCCACGGCTGTTGGGGTTTTGAGCGATCTCCAGGCTACCATGTCAGTCACGGAGACATCCTTCTCATGTCCTATCCCTGTAAGGACAGGCAACGGGAACTGTGTGACGTGAAAGGCTATCTCATAGCTGTCGAACCAGCTGAGGTCGGTTGTTGATCCTCCTCCCCGGATGATTACCACTGCATCAAACAGCTCTGCCTGCTCCGAGATCATATTCAGTGCTTCCGTCACTGAGGCCTCCGTGGCCTCGCCCTGCATGACAGCCTCGAACAGTACAGGCGCAAACACGTACCCATATGGGTTATGGGAGAGGTGGTTCATGAAATCTTCGTAGCCTGCAGCTTTGGATGAGGATATCACTGCTATGTTTCTCGGGTAGTGAGGAAGGGTTAGTTCCCTGTTCATTGAGATGACCCCCTCGGCGGTCAGCCTCCTGATGATCGTCTCGCGCCGCAGCGCCATATCGCCGGCGGTATAGGAGGGGTCAATATCGGAGATGTTCAGGCTTAGACCATAGAGTTCGTGATATTCGACGGTAGCCTTGAAGAGGACAGTAATGCCGGCCCTGAGAGGTATCCCGGTGCTGGCATTGAAGAAGGTGCTGAGGGAGAGGTATCTTGAAGCCCAGATCGTTGCCCTCGCCCTGGCTGTGATGCGGCCTCCGGGGATCTCGCTGCCTGTAAGCTCCAGGTAGCAGTGACCCGGGCCCTGGGTCTTCAGCGAGGCGATCTCGGCGATGACCCAGAATGATCCTGGCAGTGACTCATAAATTTTATCGCGGATAAGTCCTTGCAGCTCAGTCAGTGTCATCTTCCCTCCCCTGTTCATCTGCTGAGCCTGATCATTTTGAAGACCCTGGATTCTTCTTCTGTTTCCACCTTTACCAGGTAAAGTCCCCGCCCCCTCTTGCCAAACCCGTCAAGCCTGTATGAGCGGGCCGCATATACCGGGTAGTGTCTCTTTGTCACCAGGGTGCCGTCAGCGGTTGTGACGGTGACTGAAAGATGTCCGGGTGGCGCAGGGAACCAGATATTTATCTCATCAAAGAAGGGGTTGGGACCGGCGGTCATACCGTCCTCAGGCATGTAGGAGTGAATCTCTTCCAGCAGGCTCAGGGCCTTGAGAAAGTCAGGCAGTCCGTAGCCGTAGAGGCTGTCAGGATTGTGAAACCTGTCGCTGCTCTCATGCAGGGCGGTGATTATCTCCGGCGGGGAGGCTTTGGGAACAGCCTGCATAAGCGATGCTGTCAGCCCGCTTATCACCGGGCACGAGAATGATGTGCCGCTGCCGCGGTGCAGGTGATCAGGTTCAAACTGAATATTCAGGTTTACTCCCGGGGCGACCATGTCGGGCTTGACACGTCCGTCGGACGAATATCCCGCCGAGGAGAAGTCGGAAATGGTAAGCTCCTGCGTCACCGCGCCTACACTGACGACACCGTCGCCGTCGGAAGGAGCCAGGATGCGAAGCCACTCCTTGTTGCGTTCATTTCCTGCACTTGCAATGACTACGATGCCCTTTGAAGCGGCCATATCGGCTGCCTGGGTCACAAAGGTGCTGTTGCCGTCCATATCGCTGAACGAGTAATCCATAGAGGGGTCGTCGAAGGTGAAGTACCCAAGTGATGAGGTGATGATGTCAGCTCCGGCACTGTCGGCATATTCAGCTCCTGCCGCCCAGTAGTCTTCTTCGACGGGGTATTCCGACCCGCCATCTTCAGTGCGGAGCAGGATGTAGTCTGCACCGGGAGCCGTGCCGCTGATGAGGCCCGGAAGGTTGCCTGCCAGGATAGATAAGACGGAGGTGCCATGGTTGTGGTAGTCATAGACATATTCTGATCCGGCGACAAAATCGCGCGTGGCCCTGACACCTCTCCGCTGCATAAGAGGTGTCAGCGACTCTATCCGATCGGCGTTGGCGAAGCCAGCGTCAAGCACCGCGATGGTCACTCCCCTGCCCGTAAATCCTGACGTGTGAAGAGCAGTGCCGTTCAGAGGTACTCCTGGGTCGAACTCCTCAGTGTCATTCATAAGTGTCACGGTACCGTATTTGCCGTAGGTTCCCTTGGTGGGGTCAGCGGGGCGCTTAACCAGTTTTACCCGCTCAACAGAGGGTATCAGTTCGAGCTCTTTGACATCGAGGGGCTCCGGGGATGTAAAGAGTGCCGTATTCATCCATCGGGATGCGCATCTGTATGTGAGTCCCTGCTCTGTCACCGCACTGATATACTCCATACTAACAGGAAGATCACTCAGCTCCGGTACGGGTATTCCCTGTGCTTCCCGTCGTGCTACGGCAGCAGGGGAGAGCAGTTGTCCGGGCAGAAAGTCAGACGGGCTGGCGTTCTTGTCAGTGAAGTAGATTCGGTAAAAGTAAAGGCGGTCTCCGTCGGATTGTCCCCGGACCGGCAGTTGCAGGAGGCAGGCGGAGAGAGTGAACAAAAGGGTCGCTGTTTTAAACGACGCAGCTCTCATCTGATAACTGATTGATTAATATCGGTCACCTCTATCCTGTCCCTGTTCTTCTCGAGGTCATCAAGGAACTTTGTCTCCTGGTCAGCCACCTTCGGATCTGCCGGCCTCCCTTCCCTGTATTCTATTATCTGTTTCAGCTTCCCGTTCTCATAGAAGACCATCCAGTCACCTGTTTTGAGATCCTCACTGTAGTGTCCCTCATAGTAGAGGTTGCCGTTCCGGTGGTAATATGAGAATGGTCCCTCGAGCTTTCCTGCAATATATTCAGCACGCAGGCATATGGCACCATCGGGATAGTACTGCAGCCACTCGCCGGTGCGCATTCCGCTGTCCCATGTTACCGTTTCCGCCAGGGTGCTGTCAGGGAAGTACTTCTTTGCCAGCCCGTGTCTGAGATCCAGATGGTAATGCTCTTCGCTGATGAGATATGAGGGATCAGTGTCAGACCAGAACCTCCATAGTCCCTCTTTCATCCTTGACATATATATTCCTTCAGCTGCTTTTGTTCCGTCAGGGTGGAAGAATACTGCCGCAGTTTCTCTGTTATTGTCGCCGTATGTCAGTTCTGAGAGTAGCACACCCTCTTCGTTGTACCTTTTGAAGAGTCCGACAGGCATATCATCCCTGAACGAGCCTTCATACAAAATCTTACCGTTGGGGTATTTCTTCACCCACGGACCCTGTTTTCTGCCTTCAGCGTCGGTCAGGTTCTGTGCCGGCAGCAGTAATGGCAGCATCAGAAGCAGCGTGAGTACAAAATATCTGGTGATCATCTCCTGCAGTTTAATGCAAAGATAAATAAAAAGCCGCACAGGCTCATACCCGTGCGGCTGTGGTTCACTTCAGCAAGCAGCTCTACTTGACCTCTTCGAAGTCGACGTCGGTAACCTGCTCGTCGCCTCCCTTTCCGCCTTCACCACCCTCAGTGGGTCCGGCATCCGGTCCGGCCTGCTGTTCAGGTCCCTGTGCCTGTTTGTACATATCTTCTGAGGCAGCCTGCCATGCAGCGTTGATCTCGGCAAGGGCGCGGTCAATCTCCGTTACCTCCTTGTTTTTGTGAGCCTCACGCAGCTGGCCCAGGGCGTTCTCTATGCGTCCCTTCTTGTCGGCCGGTATCTTGTCGCCAAATTCCTTCAGCTGTTTTTCAGTCTGGAAGATCATGCTGTCAGCAGCATTGACCTTGTCAGCCACCTCCCTGGCAGCCTTGTCAGCCGCTTCGTTGGCCCTGGCCTCATCGCGCATCTTGCGTATCTCATCCTCGCTAAGTCCTGATGATGCCTCTATGCGTATCCTCTGCTCCTTACCCGTACCCTTGTCTTTTGCCGAGACGTTAAGTATACCGTTGGCGTCGATGTCGAAGGTGACCTCTATCTGAGGCACTCCTCTCGGGGCCGGCGGTATGCCGTCGAGGTGAAAGCGGCCGATGGTTTTGTTGCCCTGGGCCATGGGTCTTTCACCCTGCAGCACATGTATCTCCACTGACGGCTGGCTGTCGCTTGCCGTGGTGAATGTCTCCGTCTTGCGTGTGGGGATGGTAGTGTTCGACTCGATGAGCCTGGTCATGACACCTCCCATGGTTTCAATACCCAGTGACAGCGGTGTGACATCAAGCAGCAGCACGTCCTTAACCTCACCTGTGAGCACCCCACCCTGGATGGCAGCACCGACGGCTACCACTTCGTCAGGATTGACACCCTTGGAGGGAACACGTCCAAAGAACTTCTCAACGATCTGCTGTATGGCCGGTATGCGTGTTGATCCTCCCACGAGCAGCACCTCATCAATATCTGAGGTCTTCATTCCGGCATCGTCAAGAGCCTTCTGGCAGGGTCCCAGGACTGAGTGGATCAGTTTGTCGGTCAGCTTCTCAAAATGAGCTCTGGTGAGTGTTTTGACGAGATGTTTGGGGATGCCGTTGACAGGCATGATATAGGGGAGATTGATCTCCGTGCTGGTGGTGCTCGAGAGCTCGATCTTAGCTTTCTCGGCTGCTTCCTTCAGTCTCTGCAGTGCCATCGGGTCCTTGCGCAGGTCTATTCCCTCCTCCCTCTGAAATTCGTCAGCCAGCCAGTCGATAACCAGGTTGTCAAAGTCGTCACCGCCGAGATGTGTATCACCGTTGGTCGATTTGACTTCGAAGACACCGTCACCCAGTTCCAGGATGGATATATCAAATGTTCCTCCTCCGAGGTCGAACACTGCTATCTTAAGGTCCTGTGCCTTCTTGTCAAGGCCATACGCCAGAGAGGCAGCTGTAGGCTCATTGATGATACGCTTGACCTTCAGTCCTGCTATCTCACCGGCCTCCTTTGTGGCCTGGCGCTGTGAGTCATTGAAATATGCAGGAACGGTAATGACGGCCTCAGTGACCTCTGTTCCGAGATAATCCTCTGCAGTCTTCTTCATCTTCTGCAACACGATGGCAGATATCTCCTGCGGTGAGTAGTTGCGGTCGTCGATCTTCACCCTCGGCGTATTGTTTTCACCACGTACCACCTCGTATGTCAGTTTCTTCATCTCATTGGTGACTTCGTCAAAGCTTCTGCCCATGAAGCGTTTGATTGATGAAACGGTTTTGCGCGGGTTGGTGATAGCCTGTCGCTTGGCAGGATCACCAACTTTGCGTTCGCCATTCTCAAGAAATGCCACCACCGAGGGGGTGGTTCGTTTACCCTCACTGTTGGGGATGACCACAGGCTCACTACCTTCCATCACTGAAACGCATGAGTTGGTGGTTCCCAGGTCAATACCAATAATTTTTCCCATTTTTATTCTGTTTAACTTTTAAATTCCTTTACAATATCCATTTTATTGACAAGGTTTGTGCCACATGCTCCCGGCAGGGCTTATTATGAAATTATGTCATGATAATCAGAAGCAGCCGCCGTTAATGATTTTTAAGGTTATGACAAAACGGCAGAAATAGCTAAAAGAATTCCCGGTAATCCTATTCATCGTCTTATTTTGTAGCTTTGCATCTGACCATTGCCAATAAATCATGTCAACACAGAAGACCGTCAAACTGGTGACCACTCACGTGCTTTATGAGATGAAGCTGAAGGGTGAGAAGATATCCATGCTTACAGCCTATGACTATTCGATGGCAAAGATCCTCGACGAATCAGGTGTGGATGTAATCCTTGTAGGTGATTCCGCATCGAATGTCATGGCGGGCTTTGAGACCACGCTGCCCATTACCCTTGAAAACATGATCTATCATGCTGCCTCTGTTGTCAGGGGGGTAAAGCGGGCCCTGGTGGTGGTTGATCTGCCCTTCGGGACCTACCAGGGCAACTCGCGTGAGGCGTTGGCCTCAGCCATCAGGATCATGAAGGAGACCGGTGCCAGCGCTGTGAAGCTGGAGGGCGGACGGGAGATAACCGAGTCGATTGAGCGGATACTCTCAGCCGGGATACCGGTTATGGGTCATCTCGGCCTTACGCCGCAGTCGATCCACAAGTTCGGCACCTATGTGGTCAGGGCACGCGAGCCTGAAGAGGCGAGGAAGCTCAGGGAAGATGCACGGATAATTGAGAAGGCCGGCTGTTTTGCCATAGTACTTGAAAAGATACCGGCCTCACTCGCAGGTGATGTGGCCGAATCCGTTAAGGTGCCCGTGATAGGTATAGGTGCCGGGCCCATGGTAGACGGCCAGGTGCTGGTGTTGCATGACATGCTGGGCATCAATACGGAATTTTCGCCCCGCTTCCTGAGGAGATACCATAACCTGCACGACGAGATCAAGGGTGCCGTGCAGAGATATATTGCAGATGTCAGGTCACACGACTTCCCGAACGACAAGGAGCAGTATTAGTTTATAGTCTGAAAGTCGAAAGTCTCCATCCTCCGCCACATCCTACGTTAAAACTACGGATGTCTAAGTAGGCTTCGGACTGCGTACGACGGAGTCGGTTGATAGGAAAGTTGCAGGGTTAAAGGTTAAAGGATAAAGGTTAAAGTTGAGGGCGTCCGGGCTGGATTTGCCGGAATGAATAGCGAATCCGCAGGGACCAAAAAGCATAAGGCATAAGAAACTGATGAGCAAGGACAATCCGGAAGTACTCCACGAAGACAATCATGTAATCATTGTCAACAAGCGTTCGTCTGACCTGGTGCAGGGTGACAGCACCGGTGACGAGTCTCTCGATGAGAAGGTAAAGGCTTATATCAGGGAGAAATACGGCAAGCCCGGAGATGTCTTTCTGGGTGTGGTGCACAGGCTGGACAGGCCTGTCAGCGGATGCGTGGTCTACGCGCGCACCTCCAAGGCGCTGTCGCGGCTGAGTGAGCTGTTTCGCACGCGGGAGGTAAAAAAACAGTACTGGGCGATTGTCTCCGACAGGCCGCCGGCAGAGGAGGGCTTGCTGCGCAACTATCTGAAGAAGAACGAGAAGCAGAATAAATCATATGTTTATGAGACTGAAGTGAAGGGATCGAAGCAGGCAGAGCTGTCGTACCGCCTCCTGGCCAGGTCAGAGCGGTTCTATCTACTGGAGATCGATCTGCACACAGGTCGTCATCACCAGATAAGGGCACAGCTTGCTGCTGCCGGCTGCCCGGTGAAGGGCGACCTCAAGTACGGTTCAAAAAGATCAAACGAGGGGGGCGGCATCTCTCTGCATGCACGCAGGGTCTCGTTCATTCATCCTGTCAGGAAAACGGAGGTCACCGTGGAGGCCCCGCTTCCGGATGACAAGACGTGGCGGCTCTTCAGGAACGTCTGAGCACTATTCATAAAAAAAGAGAAGAGATGCCTCTGCCGCATCTCTTCCCAATTCACCCAAACTAACCTAAATCCACCATCTGTGAATGCTGCATCCCATTGGCGGGTAGCAGTGGTATCTTTCTTTTTCTTCACAGATAAGACATTACAAAAGTAAGGCATAAAATCCGCCCGTGGGTTAAAGTGAGGTTAAAACCGGTTAACAAAAAGTTAAAACGAATTTCCCGCTTGTATATATATTTAATTTTGTGTCATGAAGAAACGGAGGTTCATAGGGCTCATAGTGCTGATGGTAGTATCCATCACTGCCATAATATGGGTACAGGCGACATGGATCGGCAATTCCGTCAGGGTACAGAATGAGCAGTTTGACTTCTTTGTCATCAACAGTCTCCGCAATACGGCTCACTCCATGGAGACGAACCGTCGCATGAATTTTCTGAATGACATGTTTATCAGCGGATACTCTTCGCTTCCTCAGGCCGTTCATCGCTCCGCATCACCCGGGATGACAACGGAGAGCTTCAGCATCAGCAGCCAGGCCTCCTCCGAGACAGACTCTGTTGAGATCGTCGTGTCAAAGAACGATGAGCCACCGGTGAGGATGAAGGTGCCTCGTGACGAGGCGCGGACCGCAGTGGAAAACGGTGTTGTGGTAGGTTCAGAGGAATACAGGAGGTGGGTACAACAGCAGGCCGTCGAGTTTCAGTCTATAAGCAACCAGATGGTCTCCGAGATGTTCGACTGGGAGCGTAACAGTCTGATAAACAAGGAGGAGCTGCTGCATACCCTTAGCGGTGAATTTCTGGCGTCGGGTATCGAAACGCCGTTTGAGTTTGCAATAATAGTGGGAGACTCGATCGTAGACGGGGTCTGGTCAAAGGTTAAGGCGAAGGAGTTTCGTGAGAGTCCCTACAAGGTGGCTCTTTTTGCTGAAGGACTGTTGAGGAAAGGAGAGACGCTGTCGGTGGTTTTTCCGCGTAAGACAAATTACGTTCTCGGATCCATGGGGCTCATGCTTGGTGGTTCAGGACTCTTCCTGCTGATCATCATGTCAACCTTTGCCCTCAGCCTCTGGTTTATCATCAGGCAGAAGAAGACTTCAGAGATGCAGGCCGACTTCATCAACAATATGACACACGAGTTCAAAACCCCCATTGCCACCATATCACTGGCTGCCGACACCATATCCAACAGCAGGGTAATTTCGGATGAAGAGAAGGTGCGTCATTTCGTAGGCATGATCAAAAAGGAGAACTCGAGAATGAACAGGCAGGTGGAGACCATACTCCAGATAGCCACTCTCGACAAGCACGATATGGACTTTGCCTTCGCGAAGACAGACATGCATGAGGTTATCAGGCAGGCCATTGATACCATAGAGATACAGGTTGCAGACAGGGGCGGGGTGATCAGCAGGTATCTCGATGCAGAAAACAGCCTCGTTACAGGCGATGCAGAGCATCTGCGCAACCTGGTCCATAACCTGCTTGACAATGCCAACAAATACTCCGACAGGGAGCCGCAGATAGGTGTCAGGACACGCAGCAACAGCAACGGTATATTCCTGTCGGTGGAAGACAAGGGCATAGGGATGAGCAAGGCTGTTCAGCACCGTGTTTTTGAACGGTTTTACCGCGAGACGACAGGCAATATACATAATGTAAAGGGATTTGGGCTGGGACTGAACTATGTCAAGGCGATCACCGATGCTCACGGCGGCACCGTCACCGTTGAGAGCGAGGAGGGCAAGGGAAGCATTTTTACAGTATTTTTGCCTTACAACAACGAAGCAGGGGAATAGCTATGAGCAGGAGAAGTGCAAGGATATTTCTGGTGGAAGATGATCTGAGTTTCGGCTCCGTGCTCAAATCCTACCTTGAGATAAGCGATTTCGATGTTGACCTTGTTGATGACGGCAAGCTGGCCGTTGACGTCTTCCGAAGAGGAGTGTATGACCTCTGCATACTTGATGTGATGCTCCCTCATGTTGACGGATTTACCATCGCCTCGGAGATCCGGAGCATGAACTCGCTCATACCCATAATTTTTCTTACAGCCAAGAAGCTTAAGGAGGATCTGCTTCGCGGTTACGGTGTCGGGGCCGATGACTATATTACGAAGCCATTTGATACAGACATTCTGCTCTGCAAGATAAAGGCAATAATAACCCGTCGTGAGACGCAGGACGGATCAAAGGATTTTTACGAGATAGGAAAATATATTTTCAATGCCAGGCTTCGCACTCTAACCATTGCCGGGCAGGAGAGGCAGCTGTCGCCCAAGGAGGGCCAGCTGTTGGAGATGCTTGCCCTGGCGTCCAACTCGCTTGTGAGTCGTGAGGCGGCCCTGAAGAAGATCTGGGGTACCGACGATTATTTCACTGCCCGCAGCATGGATGTGTATGTCACCAAGCTGCGCAAGTACCTGAGCGAGGATCCTCATATAACTCTGAAGAATATCCACGGCAGCGGGTTTCAGCTGGTTGTAGGGGAAAGTCAGTGAGGTCTGAAGGTCTGGAGCTTCGCTCTGTCCTGCGGTCTTGCGGTCGACAATGCCTTAACCACCCGTGGGTACTGCCTCATTTAGCAAGATTACTTCGTGTGAAGCTCAGCGGCATGAGCGACTGGCAGTTGGCAAGGACTGTCACCCCTGATTTTCCTGCGAGGATCACCTTCATAGGATGGCCTGTTCTCTGCTCCTCCTCGATGAGCATCTGGCGGCAGTTGCCGCAGGGTGGCACCGGCTGGTCTGTCAGCTCTCCTCCCGTCAGAGCTGCGATGGCAATGGCCACTGCTTTTTTCTCATGGTGGTTGGCCACGGAATAGGAGAGGGCTGTTTTTTCTGCACAGCTGCCGGATGGGAAAGCCGCATTTTCAACGTTGGCGCCGCGGACCACCATGCCGTCATCAAGCAATATGGCAGCACCCACGTTGAAATGGGAGTAGGGGGCATAGGAGCCGGCCGCGGCAGAGATGGCTTCCTCAACGAGGCTTCTGTCGGCATCCGGTAACTCATCAATTCCCGAATATTCCAGGAAAGAGATACTTACTTCTCTCTTCTTCATAAGCTATATGTGATCAAAAGTGTGATAAAAGTAATAATATTTTGCCTGCGGTGGTTGCTGCAGTGCAGGGTAAGGACATTTTTATATTTTTGTCAAAACTGTACTGATGAGCAAACTGTCACAATACGCCTTTCTTTTTCTTCTTCTGATACTATCCTCCTGCGGTGCATCGCGCAGGGCAGCCAGGACTCCGGTTACCCCTGGCACAACGCCCACGTATGCAGTGGACTATCTTAACAGGTACAGTGCCATTGCCGTCAGCGAGATGAAGAGAACAGGCATACCTGCCAGCATTACTCTTGCCCAGGGAATGGTGGAGTCGAACTATGGCCGGAGCACCCTGGCCAGGAAAGGCAACAATCATTTCGGCATCAAATGTCACAGCGACTGGAAAGGCGGGAGGATTTATCATGATGACAATCGCAGGGGGGAGTGCTTCAGGGCATACCGATCGGCTGAAGAATCATACCGTGACCACTCTGATTTTCTTGTTAACGGATCACGTTACAGGGATCTGTTCAGGCTTCCCGGGGATGACTACAGGGCCTGGGCACACGGACTGAAAAAGGCTGGTTATGCCACCGATCCGAAATATCCGTCAAAGCTCATCGCGAAGATTGAAGAGTATGACCTTCACAGATTCGACACTGGTGTCGGGGTGGCAGCTCAACCACCGCAGCAGGCCTCGCGGTCGCAGGCCGTGCCGCCGCCGGCAGTCACCACTGCTCCCGCTGATCGTCCGGCAACAGGTACCCCTGACAGCAGTCTTATAGCGGGGGTGGTTTCACAGCCTGAGACTGAGGCCAGGCCGGAACCGGAGGCAGAAGAGCCGATAAAGGTCATCAGTCTGAGTAACAACAGGATAAAGGAAAATAACAGTGTTGAGTATATTATTGTGGAGGAGGGGGAGACCTTTGAGTCAATAGCCGAGGAGTTCAACCTGCTCTCCTGGGAGATAAACCGCTACAATGATCTTGCTCCCGGTTCCGGCGCCACACCGGGACAGGTTGTCTACCTCCAGCCCAAGCGGAACCGGGCGGCGGGAGATTCTTCAATACACGTAGCGCAAGCCGGTGATACCATGCGCAGCATTTCACAGAGATATGCCGTAAAACTCACGGCCCTCTATAAGATGAATCTGATGGATGAGGGTGCCGAGTGTGTACCCGGTCAGAAAGTGCGTATCAGATAGTGTTATTGTGCAGGCTGCTTCTTGCTCCTGCCTTCCCGGGCAGATTCTTGCATTACCTTATTAGTAACGTGTCGGCAATTGGCTTTTCAGGCAAGTTCCCACCCCTCCGGAACAAATCCCCTCAGGAATTCTGCTGCAGTCATTCTCCTGCGACCTTCCGGCTGCACCGACAGGATCTCCAGGGCTCCTGCCGAGCAGGAGATGATAAGGGTTGAGCTGTCCGGCGTGATTATCGTCCCGGGAATGGCTATTATGTCATTCCTTAATCTGCTTTGAAAGATCTTAAGCCGCATCACCCTGCCCTCCCTGCGGAGTGTTGCCACGGCGCCGGGATACGGAGAGAGGCCCCTGATGCGGTTGTGCACTTTCACGGCCGGTTCCCTCCAGTCGATTATCATATCAGGAGCAAAAAGCCTGGGAGCAGTGATGAGTGTCTCTCCGCTCTTTATCTTCTGGGGCAGAGGCTTGAGCTCGCGCCGATAAAGTTTTTCTGCCGTTTCGGTCACCAGTGCTGCGCCAATCTCCATCAGGCGATCGTGAAGGCTGCCTGCATTCTCTTCGGGCAGGATCTCCGTTGCTTCTGAAAGCAATATCTGACCCGTATCAATCTCCTTATCAATCAGGAAGGTAGTGACACCTGTCTCTGTTTCGCCGTTGATTATTGCATGGTTGATAGGCGCGGCCCCGCGGTACTGCGGCAGGAGGGATGCATGCAGGTTGAAGGTACCTAGAGGGGGTATGTTCCATACTTCCTCGGGAAGCATCCGGAATGCAACGACTACGAAGATGTTGGCCTGCAGCTTCTTCAGAGTATTAATGAAATCAGTATCACGGAGTCGTTCCGGCTGCAGCAGCGTCAGGCTATGCTTCAGTGCATACTCCTTGACCGGAGAGGAGGACATCTTTCTTCCCCGTCCGGCAGGTTTGTCGGGAGCAGTGACCACGGCTGCAATGTCGAATCCGGAGTCATGAAGGGCACGGAGGCTGGCCACGGCGAACTCCGGTGTTCCAAAGAAGACTATCCGGGGCATTCTTTCAGTCATCATCTCCTTTTATGGGTGTTTTATAGCACGATAGCGTATGGCCCATCTTGGTGGCCTTGGTCTCAAGGTAGAATGAGTTGAATGGATTGGGCTCTATAATGAGCGGCACCGTTTCAACGATTGTGATCCCGTACCCTTCAAGTCCTGCCCTCTTGACCGGATTATTGGAAATGAGCCTCACTTTACCGAGTCCGATACCTCTCATGATGTTGGCTCCTATGCCATAGTCGCGTTCGTCCTCCCGGAACCCCAGCTCAATGTTGGCTTCAACGGTGTCACGTCCCTGCTCCTGAAGCTTGTATGTGCGGATCTTGTTGATCAGTCCTATGCCCCTGCCTTCCTGGTTGAGGTAAATTATTGCACCCTTACCTGCCTCCTCCACCATCTGCATTGCCTGGTGCAGTTGCGGGCCGCAGTCGCATCTCTTTGAGGCAAAGATATCGCCCGTAAAACAGGATGAATGAACTCTGACAAGCACAGGCTCCTCTTTCGTCCAGGTGCCCTTCACCAGTGCGGCATGTTCCAGTCCGTTGCTCACCTGACGGAATGGGATGAAGTCGAAGTCGCCGTATTCTGTCGGCAGCTTCACCTGTTCACCCATCTCTACTATTGATTCGATACCCAGCCGGTAGCGGATGAGGTCTCGTATAGAAATAATCTTGATTCCGAATTTTTCTGACAGTTTAAGCAGGTCCGGCAGTCGTGCCATCGATCCGTCCTCGTTCATTATCTCTACCAGGGCTCCACCGGGCTGGAGGCCTGCCAGGCGTGAAAGGTCAACGGCAGCCTCAGTGTGTCCGGCCCTACGCAGTACACCTTTGGAGCGTGATTTGAGCGGAAAGATATGCCCGGGGCGGCCAAGCTGTGACGGCCGGGTGGCAGGATCAACAAGAGCCCTGATGGTCAGCGCCCTGTCCCTGGCCGAGATGCCGGTTGTGGTCTCGGGACTCAGAAGATCAACCGATACAGTAAAGGGTGTCTCATGTAGCGAGGTGTTGTGACCTACCATCATCTCCAGCTCAAGCTCCTCGCAACGCTCTTCCGGCAGCGGGACACATATCAGTCCCCTTCCGTAGGTGGCCATGAAATTGACCAGTTCAGGCGTAATCAATTCGGCTGCGCAAATGAAGTCGCCCTCATTCTCCCTGTCCTCATCATCAACGACAATGACAATCCTGCCTTCCCTGATCTCCTCTATAGCTTCGTTGATGCTGTTCAGCCCTCTGTTTTCAGTCATTCTAAACTCGTTTCGTGGGTTCCCATATTCCGCTTTTTATCCCTCTCAATGCCTTCACAAACCCTGCCGCCAGAGCAGCGTTCATCATCAGAAACTGGGTCATGTATCTCAGATGTCTGACTTTCTTGCCGTGCCAGCCAGGCAACAGAACAAGCGCTGACAAAATTATGAAAATCAGCTGAACTGACGTCACACAAAGATAGAAATCAGAATTGCCTGAAAGAATGACTGTTGTCATGAAAAAGAGAACCAGCAATAGCGGGGAGAACCATCTCAGCACCTTGTGGGAGAGAAAGACGAAGGAGGCTGCGAATCTTTTCGAAGGCAAAGGACCGAACCGGAAGAGGTTCTGGAAGGAGCCGGCAGCTATCCTGATTCGTCTTTTGAACTGATCTGCCAGGTCTGGCTGGGTATCTTCAATGACAGTGGCTCCGGGGATGTTGTATGAACGGTATCCCTTTGCCAGGACTGTCAGTCCTACAAATAGGTCATCGACCAGGGTATTGGCGGGTATCTCAGGGAAGAGATCACGGCGCACGGCATAGCATCCACCGTAGGGTCCCGGCATGGCTCCCCAGAGATCACCCTCAGCCCTTTTCAGGGTAGTTTCAAACCTGCTGTAAAAATTCTCCTGGTGCGTGATACCGCTGCCTTCTGATCTGCCCGGAATGACGGTGGCATCGCATAACCCTGTGGCATACCGGACGGAGGTTCTGGTGTTCCCGCTGAATGTTTTTGAAGCCGGACGGTTCACTCCTGAGTCATGGTCACTATCCTGTACCGGTGTATTTCGGGTGAAGCCTCCGGCAAGCTCATGGACAGTCCCGGGTGTAAAGATCACATTGGCATCAGTGACGACCAGTAGTTCCCCCCGGGCTTCCGACACCAGTTTGTTCAGCATGGAGGCCTTGCCCTCTCTTTCAGGTGACCTGAAGTACCTGATACGGTTGTCAGTGGCGGCAAACACTTTGAGGATCT
>CALMRD010000331.1 GCA_937871625.1 uncultured Bacteroidales bacterium
GGAGCTCAGCATCGGCCAGCGAGGTTGTAATAAACAGCCTGAAACCATATATCGAGGTCACCCTGGTGGGTGACACCACCCACGGCAAGCCTACCGGGATGGACGGATTCGGGTTTCCCTACCCCTCACAGACGAATCCCAATCCCGATTACAAATATGTCTTCTTCCCCATAACCTTTGAATACGTGAATTCATTGGGTGAGGGCCGCTTCTATGACGGCATGGTGCCAGATATAAAGGCTGCTGATGACATCACACGCGACTTCGGAGACCCGGAGGAGGCGTCGCTGGCTGCCGCCATAGCATTTCTTGAGGGCAGGAAGAGTGAGACAGCCGTTCCCTTCACCCGCAGCCGCATCTGGTCTGAAGGCGATCAGCTCCCGAAGGAGCTCTTCCGTGATCCAAAGAACCTGTTCCTGAAGTGAACAAAGCTGAAGACGAGAAGCTCATCCTGGGCATAGATCCCGGTACCACCGTCACAGGCTACGGTCTGATACGCGTGACCGGCAGAACACCCTCTCTCATCACGCTGGGCATCATTGACCTGCGCAAGAAGGAGGATCACTTCAGGAAGATACGTCACATCTTTGAGGAGACACTGAAGCTCATCGACCAGTATCATCCTGACGAGTTTGCCATTGAGGCACCCTTCTACGGCAAAAACGTGCAGAGCATGCTGAAGCTTGGCAGGGCTCAGGGTGCGGCTATTGCTGCAGCGCTCTACCGTGATCTTCCTGTCTTTGAGTATGCCCCCAGGATGATCAAGATGTCAATCACGGGCCGGGGCCAGGCGAGCAAGGAGCAGGTGTCAGCCATGCTCAGCACCCTGCTCTCATTCCGCAGCGAGAAGATGGTGCTTGACGCCACCGACGCCCTGGGTGCTGCCCTCTGCCACTTCTACCAGAGCAGCAAGCCGGCAGCGACAAAAGAGTACAGGAACTGGGGCGACTACATAAAGAAGAACAGCGACCGCCTCAAAGGGTAAGCTTCTGTGCCACCGCCAGCGCCACAACACTGACTTTTACCTCACCTGCCTCATGCAGTGCGTTGACGCAAGCCTCGACTGTAGAGCCGGTGGTGATGACATCATCAACCAGCAGCAGGTGCCTGCCTTCTGTCTCACGGGGTTTTACCGCCCGGAATAGCCCCTGCACATTCTCCCACCTCCCGTACCTTCCGTGCTTTGTCTGAGAGCCGGACTGCGATATGCGAAGCAGCAGATCTTTTCTTGCCGGCACCCCTGTTGCCGCCGACAGTCCGTTGGCGATATATTCACTCTGGTTGTAGCCTCTGCTCCGCAGCCTGCTCCGGTGCAACGGCACAGGGATGATCATGTCGATGCCCTCCATGAAACTGCTCTCCGCGAGCACCGTCCCGTAGAGTTCACCCAGGCACCTCCCTATATCCGTCCTTCCCTCATATTTGAGTGCATGGATCATCTTCCTGATGCGGCTTCCCCGGTTATAGACCGAGAAGGCTGCCGCCCGCTCAACGAGACACCTGCCCCATAATGCCTGCTCGAGCATGTTACCCCGCCGGAGATGAAATCCGGTCATGGCCATCGAAAGGAGGCACCCGGTGCAGAGCACCTGCTCGCCCCTGACAAGATGAGCCCTGCAGCCGAGGCACAGCCTCGGCAGGAACAGACTCAGAAAGTCGTCGCCAATATCTTTTAAATGAAACACTTCACAGCGAGAAGCATATCAAAGATATGATAAATGCAATAAATATTGTCTACAGGCAGAAACTTTACTACTTTGCGGCTGTTACTATTCAAACCAATTAACAACAGTTATGAAGAAATGGATGATCGGCAGCCTGATACTTATCGCACTGATGGTTGTGGCTGCGGGCGTTTACGCCCAGACTTCCGATAAGGAGAAGAAGCACACGAAGAAAGAGTGTACTTTTGTCGACAAGAACACGGACGGCAAGTGTGACATATGCGGTTCAACAGCAGATGCCTGCAAGAAAGAGAGCAAGGCAGCTGATGCAAAGGCCGATTGCGCCACCACTGCTGCAGGCAAGGATTGCTCGAAGTGCCCCTCGGCAGCAGGATGCGCCGGCAAAGAGGCTGAGGTAGTTCCTGCAGGCAAGGGTGAAGGCACTGCCGCTCCCTGCTGTCCTGGCAAGAAGTAATTTCTGCTGATAGATTTAAAAAAGCCCCCGTCGTTGTGACAGGGGCTTTTTTTTATGAACAGGCAATTCCTGTTTCAATATGCCAATGGTACCTTCTTTGATGTGTCACCATATCGGAAACTGCTTGCCGTCCTGATAACAAGCGTTCCCCAACCTTGCAAAAGAGAGGCGAGACAACCTTTAATTGCTCACTTTTATCAGTTTCCTTACCTTCTGGCTCCCGTCTGCAAACCGCAAGACAAGGAGATATAGACCGTCAGGCATGCTTCCCATATCAATTGTCTCATCAATTCCCGGCCCTGTTTCGGTAACCCGGCTGATGACATTCATGCCCGATGAGTTATAAACATCCAGTTGTTTCAAAATATGACCGCCGATGTCACCCTGAAGATGAAACAGGCTCTTCACCGGATTGGGAAAAGGATTCAGATTACCTGTTTGTGTCACGTCATTCACTGACGTGCTTATTGTGAATTCAAACCAGTTGATATTAAACAGCGACCTGGTTATCCGTAGCCTCAGATGGTGTTGCCCTGACTGCAAACTGACGCTTTTTGATGTTGTTGTCCAGTTCTGCCAGCCACCCGTTGCCGGGAAATTTACTGTCTGGAGCACAGTTGGATTGCCTTTGTTATCAATAAGTTCCAGCTGAATACCGCCACCAGCGCTCTCAGAGGCTGTCCTGTAGAGAATATTATAGACTCCGCTCTGCTCTGCAGAAACATAATAATCGCAGTAATCTCCTGCGTCGAGATAACTTATATTCTGTCCTCCTCCAAGATCGGTGGTGTTCTCAAGCTGAACACCCATCTGCGAGGAATAATCCTCAGCCTGAATCCTGCCCGGGATGGCATGATAATAGATAATCGTGTTCTTTACATCGCGCAGGGTAAACTGCCCGAGGTATGTCCCGTCACCGGCCATTACTCCATCACCTGAATAGGAGACCTTTATCTGCTGTTTTGCCTGAAAAGTGTATCCGGCAGTAATGTTTATTATCCGGGAATTGTCACTGCCGGCTTTAACTTCGGTGATCCCGACGGGCTGGCCGTTGACATGTATCTGGAATCCGGCTGGAGCGGCGGGCAGTGCCCCCTGTATGTATTTATTCAGTGAAAGTTGTATCGTATGCTCATCAAGGGTTACGGCTGTCACCAGGCTTGCCGGGGTGGTGGTTGTCGGCCCCTTCCTTACAAACTCCAGCGAACTGAGATTGAATACTCCGGCATCAACTACAAGCTTCAGTTTATCGTCGTCAGGGGAGAGGATTATGTTGGGGACAAGGATCGTCATCCAGTTCTTCCATCCGCCTGTGTTCTGAACAGAATTTGTGCCTGTGACAGAGGCACCTCCCGATTCCAGGTGAAATCTCCCGTTTGCTTCAGCGCTAGCCACTCTTACCTTGATGTCATAGATGGCACTTTCGGTAACATTAACATCATACTGCAGCCATTCACCTGTCTCAATCCACCCGACATTATACCCGTTTGTGTTTACATTATCACTGATGACTTCAATATCAACGCCGTCGTTCCGGTATGCCCACCCCTTGTTCCAGGCTGTATAGTTTCCGGTAGTAACATGATATGTTGCCAGGTCTGTATCGTAGTATGCCTCACCTGCAACCCCCATGTCGTAATCCGTGGCATGGATGATACCTGGTATGTTGAGTTCAGCAAAGGGGATTGTTGTATCGGAGTATACCTGCCTGAACATGGCGTCAATTACATCTTTCCGGTAATTGCAGTTTTCAAGTTTGAAATTCTCTGCCAGTTCCATCAGTGAGGCCATGGCCTGTGCAGGAGCGGGGGCAGGGCCTGTCCCGTTCCAGTAGTCGAGGAGAGCCTGATATCCTGGTGTCTTCCTGACGGACAGCAGGGTGGATATTGATTCTACCTTTTTCATCGGCCACATTGCCCACCCCAGCTTTTCATCTTCGAACAGCCTGATGGCATCCCTGATCCAGGTATTGGAATTCTCACCGGCCTCTCCGAACCATACAGGGACATTATATGTATCACGTATGTCGAGTACCCACTGAATAGAAGCCTTATCATTTACCGACCAGTATTTATGCGGACTGTAGACGGTGTTCTGCCTGAAGGGAGGGGTGAGTCCGGTGAAATCGTTGGCGAACCAGTTCCCCTCCAGGAATAGAATATGTTTATTGTCTACGGTCCTGATGCTGTCTGCGATCCTGGTATACAATATTTTCAGGGGCAGGTTGCCATCCATATTCCAGTTTGTCTCGTTGATAAGGTCGTATCCCCCCACCCATTGTTCATTTGCATATCGTTCGGCGATCTTCTTCCATAGTGCGACTGTTTTAGCCTGGTTATCAGCGCTTTCCCAGAGGGAGGGTTTTGAAGGGTCATAATCTGAAATACCTTGCTCCTTTCCCTGTCCTCCGGGGGCAGCATGGAGATCAAGGATCACATACATCTCATTTTTGCTGCACCATTTTACCAGGCTGTCAGTAAGGTCAAACCCCTTCTGCAGCCAGGTCTGCCGGCCCTGAACGGGCTCCTCTTCAACCGGCAGGGTAAAGAGGTTGTAATGCATTGGTAAACGAACGGCGTTAAAGCCCCATGATTTCAGTGAATCAATATCAATTTCCCTTACATGGTTTGCAAGCCAGGCATCATAGAAAAGGTCGGTATTGCTTTTGCCGACCAGAGCTTCAATCTTATCTCTTATCTGATACTGTGCAGAGGCAAATTCAGCTGTCTGAAGCATATATCCCTCCTGTAACATCCATCCGCCCAATCCTATGGCTCTTAGAATAATGGTGTCACCCGCCTCATTTACTATTGCCTTGCCATGGGCTTTCAGGAAAGCCTGGCCTTTCACCTGAGCAAAAGGTGATGATAAAAGAATTGCGACTATAAAAACGATAAGCCTTATTTTCATTATCCTGCTTTTCCGGGCTATATTTCCGGCAAAATAACGACATAATGCCAGAAGCCTGCAGAATTATAATATATAACACCTCCCCGCTCCTTCTGCATAGAACACAGGGGTGTTCTTGCCCGAACCGGTCCTTATTTCCCTTAGCCACCAGAAGTAACCGTAACGGCTGGTATCGAATCCGGTGGCGAAGGCTGGCCTTATAACTTTGCTTATCCACTGGCCCGGTATGACCTGTTGTTCACCCCACTTCCCTTCATTCAGTAGCAGGATCCCTATCTTAAGCATATCTGCCCGCCTGAGGAGCAGCCCCCTACCGGCATGACAGAAACCGGTGGAATCTATCAGCCATCTGAAACGGTCGATCCCCAGGATGACGGAATCGGGAAGTACCCGTTTGAGCGACTAGCCTGCAACGCTTAAAGTGACAGTGGCAAAAACCATGAAAAGTATTATCTGTTTCATTGATGGTTTGATAGAGAGGTTTAATTATCCTCACCAAACTACAGGTTACTGCTGTGACGGTAAATATCCCCACAGCACATTCATCACTTTCCATTCCCCGTTGACTTTCGCCAGCTGACAGTAATCGAAGAATCCATATTTTGTGTTCACTGTTTTTGCAAGAGCGAATTCACCGGTGATATCGTAAATGGTCACCTTGAGGCTGAAAGGCTTTCCCGGCTCCTGGTCCCTCATGTTCACTCCACCCCGGTTCCTTTTGGTAGCGGCTGCGAGCATGGAGGCACTCATATCGCTGGTATAGCTTACCCCGTCCTGGTCTTTCCCGATCGTTCGCTTGACCAGTTCAGGGGAAACGCCCAGGTCCACCCTTCCGGCATCGCCTTCGGCCCAGCCTTCCACGTAATCTCGGCAGGCTTTTTCAATAGCCAGGCTGTCGGCAGGTGTCTGGGCATAGAATGTTACTGTGGAAAACAGTAAACACAACACTGATAAGAAGATTGATTTTTTCATATATCTATTGTTTTGGTGATTGGCTGAAACCATATTCACATGATTACTCCTCAGGTCTCATCTCTTCAATGATTCTTGCTGATACCCAGTAGATATCATTATTCCTGTGAAAGAAGAAGTACTTGCCATCAGGAGATACATAGGGAATATTTTCCGTGTTTGTCATGTTAATAGTCTCATTGAATTTTACAGCCCTCATCCAGTTACCATTTTTATCCCTGAAGCTGATATATAATTGTGATTTGCCCATTCCTTCAGGCTGTGCATCAAAGATCAGGTAGCTTTCATCGGGGGCGATAAAGGGATGTGCTCCTCGTAAATAGTTTATCTCAGATGGTAAATACTCAGGCTCCTGGTACACACCATTTTTGAATTCCGATCTATATATGCCGAATTTCCTGTTAAATCCGGCGGTGAAGAATAAATTATTGTTCCTTGAGGCTGTAACAAACATGATCCATCCTTTATTGATGGTTTCTGTAAGATATTTTCCTTCGCTCCAACCTCCTGGCGTTTTTTCGGAGTACCAGATCTCACCCACTGCTGTCGGGCTGTTGGGTTTGGGCCTGTCAGAATTATAAAAGATCTTCTTCCCGTCGGGAGAAACAAAAGCCTCGTATTCGGTTATATCTCTTGCAAATGGTGCCAGGGATGGTTTGGTCCACTTCCCATCCAAAAATTCTGAGTAGATGATCCGGTTTTCAGTGCCCCGGATATCTTCCCTTCTTGTAAAGAAAAGTTCTTTCCCGTCGGGCGAAAAGGAGACAGCAGCTTCCCATGCTTTTTCGGTAGAAACAATACCGGGAGCGAAAATTTCAGGACTTAAGCCTGGCGGCTCTTGCCCAAGATAGGGGCCTGTGAGTGGCGACAATGACTTCGGCTGCCCCTGGACATCCATACACAGGCAGGAAACCAGGTATAAAATCAGGAGGATCCCTCTCTTCATGGGCTTATTCTCTGTTATGGTTCTTCTATGGTTCATACTCTCCCTGTCCTCAACCATTTCGCCCAGTCGGGGCGCTGGTTTTTTTCGGCCTGCCGAGCGGCCTTTTCATGATCATAAGGCACGATCACGTGTTCGATGCCCTTCATACCCTCTGCATAGTCCAGGAGAGCGTATCGTGCATGTGGGCTATGGTTCTCCACCATGTGCAGATTCGGGTGGTCATCATCAAACGCCGGGCAGCCAACGCTGCCTGGATTGACGACCAGTTTCCCCCCGGCCTGAACAATGCGGGGGAGATGGCTGTGCCCGCACAATACCAACTTAGCGGTCACACCGGCCAGCAGGGATTCAACCTCTTTGGGATCACGGGCTGAAATATTCTTCCCCTGCACGTTCTCAAGAAGGTAGGTTGTATCAGACAGGGGAGTGCCATGACAGAGGAAGAAACTGCTCATGACTGTCAGGGTGGAAGGTAAGGAGCTTAGCCAGTCCATAGCCTTCGCGTTCAGCTCGTTCATCACAAATTCCAGGGTAGGACTTTCGTGGTTCCTTTCGAGGATCAGCCTGTCCTCGTTTCCTGCAATGCTTACAATAGGCAGGGAGCGGATGATATCAAAGGTCCCCATGGGGTCCAGCGGACCATAGAGGCTGTCGCCCAGGTTGACGATCAGGTCAGGTTCTCGTACCTCCAGGTCACGGAGCACTGCATCCAGTGCCCAGAAATTGCCGTGTATGTCAGATAGTATTGCTATTTTCATCCGGTATAGAATGATCGTTCTCTCAATGAATACAGGAAACAGTGTGATTTAAGTCTCCATCATCTCAATCTTCCGGCCTCATTTCCCCGATAAAATCTGCCGAGACCCATTGGTTGTAGGTGAACAGGTATTTCCCGTCAGGTGACACCATCACACCTACATAGACCGGAAACCTGTCCACAGGTTTTGGTTCCTGCCACTGTCCGTCATCCCCTTTAAAGCTGATGAACAGGTAGGGACGCTGCAGGATGGCGCGGAAGAAGAACAGGTAGGATTCATCAGGGGCAATAAAGGGCATCATTTCCGATTCGCCTGTATTGATGACAGGGCCTGCGTTTACCGGCTGTGTGTATTCACCATTGACCAGGCGGGAATAGTAGATATCGCCCGCACCGAAACTGTTCTGGTCGGACCCCCCAAACCAGAGGGTACCGTTCCGGGATACAGTTACCTGCCAGTGCAGGCTCATGGCATTAACTGCTGAGCCAACGGGGCGGGGTTCGGACCAGCCAGTGGCCGTCCTTTCAACATACCAGATGTTCTCTTTGTTCGTTTTGGCGCTGAGCGTGTCGACAGGCCTCCTTGAAGTAAAGAAAAGTCTCTGGTTGTCCGGGCTGACAAAGGGTACATCGTCATAGAACATCAGGTCATTTGGCCCGCTGAAAGAAGGATACTCCGGTTTGGTCCACTGGGCGTCCCTGATAACTGAATAAAGAATGGAATACCCATTGCCCCAGTACATTTCGTTTCCGTCGGGCGAAACGCTGATGGTGGTATGATCGAGGTACACGATTCCAGGGGCAAAACGTTTCATGTCCTTTCCCGGGGGTATCTGGCCAAGATAAGGACCGGTGATGACCGGAAACTGTTGCGGACCGGTATCAGCGCCCAGGCTCTTCAGGAGTTCCATCCCCTCCCCGTTGCCTGCTGCCTCGGCAATATTATAAGCCGACCGCCCATCGTTGGTCCTGGCATTGATGTCACAGCCATTCTGTATAAGGAAGCGGATCATCTCCACGGCATCAGGATTGCCGGCCACCGAGTGGAGGGGAGTTGCCCCTGTGATGCTTTTGGAAAGGTCCAGCGGAATGTTATAGGTCTGCAGTTTTTTCACTATCTCAAGGGAGTTGCCGGTTGTAGCGCTTCGGATGAGGAACCTGTTGGTGCCGGCATCGGCAAGGATATCCTCACCGCATTTTTCAATTATCGCCTCGAACAGGCGGACATAACCCCTGCTCACGGCTGAGTTAAGCGTGAACCTGAGATTCTCACCGGTGGTATCGAAATCGGCCAGATGGTCCATCAGCAGGTCTATCACACGGCCATCGCTGTAGGAGGCTGCATCGTTAAGGGGGGTGGCCCCGTTGGTCCAGCGGGCGTTGACATCGGCACCTCCTTTCACCAGTACTTCAGCCACTTCATAGTTGTGCGTCGACCGGGTCAGCGCTCCCAGTGGAGTATAGTTGTTCCTGTTCCGGATCTCCAGGCCTGCCCCTTTCGAGATCAGAAGCCCTGCGATCGTCGCATTGTTAGAATAGGCGGTCTGGTGCAGTGGGGTATTTCCTGCCAGGTCCTGCAGGGTTAAATCCGCTCCCTTTTCGATCAGCAACAAGGCCACTGCCTCCTGCTTGTTGTAAATGGCTTCATGGAGGGGCGTCATAAGCTGGTTGTTCAGGGCATTGATATCCGCTCCCTTTGATAACAGGAAGTCGGCAATGGGTACCGAACCCGCTATGGCCGAAGTATGAAGCGGGGTATTACCCAGCTCGTCTTTCGCGGAAACAAGGCCGGGATCGCTCCCGATAAGGACCTGGACTTTTGCCAGATCATTGGTTTTCACTGCTTCAAAGATCTCCTGGGCAGGCAGCCCGAAAGAGAGAAGCAGGAGAATGCTGAGGGATAGAACCGTCTTCATGTTATTATTTCATTTTCAGTTCGTTGAGAATCTTTTTCGCATTATCATTATCCGGATTTATTTCCAGTGACTTTTGGTAATTCTTTATGGCAAGATCTTTCTGGCCATCTTTCAGCAATGCCTCACCAAAGCTGTCATATACATTCCATGAATCGGGATATGCAATCGTATTGATCCTGAACAGCTCTATTGCCTCACGGATTTTCCCGGACTGAAGGTACTCATACCCGGTCTGGTTCATTTCTGCCTCGGAGAACATCGGCACCTGTGGCTCGCCGGTGAAAGAATTATTGAAGTATTGTACCGCCGAATCAACTCCTTTTCTGTTAAGGATATCAAAGAAGTCATTCCTTCTCAGGAATCTGAACACTGACTTATTGAACTCCTCCGGTTGTTCTACGGGGATTAGATGGCCTGAATTCAGAATAACTTCACGTCTCGATCCGTAGATGCCGAAACTTATCACACCAGCATGTGCATGGACATCCGGAATATCATATTCACCAACCATGACCAGGCATGGTACCTTAATTTCTGACAGGAACCTGGCTGCTATCCTTTCGGGAGGTGTGTAATATCTTCTGTCGGAAGGTTGGTGCAGATTGGCTTCCACTATTGAAGCAACCTTTTGTCTGGCCTCCCTGTTTTCTGAATAGATCTCGTAAGGATCATCCCATATAAAATATTCTGCCGCTTTTGCAGGATCAGCCATAAGCGCGGGATTTTTAAGGTGCCCTCCCCTGAATGTCATGTGAGAGGTGTATCCGTATCCGCCAACCACAGCACCGACCAGGACGAGAGCATTCACCTTTTCAGGGTATTTGAGTGTGAAGTCAATGGCACATGCACCCCCTGAAGACATCCCGAAGATGGTGGCCTTCTCAATGCCCAGCTTTAAGAACAGCTTGTTAAGATCCTCAATATCAGAGTACGGGGATTGCGGATCCGATGATTTCCCATACCCTCTCCGGTCGTATCTTGTTACCCTGTAATACTTTGCGAGCAAAGGGAACTGGTAATCCCATATTTCATGACTCACCATTCCGTCATGCAGAAGAACGATATTGTCACCATTACCCCCTGTTTCGTAGAACAGTTCTCCTCCGTCAACCTCAATATAACCCGAAAGGAAGTCTGCCGGGGTATTCTGGCCTGAACTGCTATTCGGCAATATGCAGGCCATTGCCACAATAATCAGTACTTTTTTCATTTTTTTCTTACTGTAATAGTTGTTATTGATTTCTCAGGTAGTACTTAAATACAGGAACAATATCTGTCCATCCCCCGGGTTGCATTTGGCTTATCCGGACTTGCAGGGTTGAGCAATGAATTTTCTGTTCCCTGTCCGGACAATCTGATCATTATCATCAGCGCTACCAGAACTACTAACATTTTCATGATCAATACTCATTTTTATTGTCTGTCGTCCTGCTGTTATTTTATTATGCCTGTACGTGCCAGGTAGTCATTCAACGGTTCAAGCCCTATCTCATGCCTCCATTCATCTACCCGGGTTTCATCTTCCAGTGGGTATAGTTTTTTCTCCCCTGTTGCCCTGTTGTCAAGTATAAAGTGGGTGCCGTACTTCTGGGGAAGATTTTGGTTCATCCTCATTCGGTCGAACATCAGGGCATACTGCTGCCAGTTACCTTCACCCTTCCTGCATGCAGCCTCGAAAAGCCGGATATACTTTTCCTGGGCCAGGGCATTTGAATGCTGAAGCACATAGAATGGAGCTTCAGATGCCTCACGCCCCACCTGGCTTTTTTCAGGCCATCCCTTTATTTCAAGAAGTATTTCCAATTCTTCCAGGTTCTTTTCATTCTGCAATGACTGCATTCTGCGGAGCGCGGTTACTACCGGGGATTCCGGCCCGAGATTTCTGACCGCAATGCCTGTTTCATAGAACCCGTACTGATCGAGACAAAGGAGTCTCCACAGGGCCCTGGCATAATCAGTATCCTTAATGAGGCGGCCGTTTCCTTCATTCAGGGCTTCGATAAGCCTGTTCTCAAAATCCTCCCACCTTTTGGATTCGCGGGCTGCGAGCAGATCAGGGTCAGTCAGAGCGGAAACGGAGGGGTTAATCCCAGCCAATAGGTTTAAGTAGCTTATTGCCTTGTCTGGTTGTCCGGCCAGAGACAGTGCACAAGCGTAATTGTAGATATTCGACAGGTCATTACTGTCTTTAGCCAACATTTTCCTGTACTCTTCTGTTGCCTCTACTACACTTCCTGCACGCAGCAGACTGTCAGCCCTGTTTACATGAATTGATGAGGCAGGAGGAGGTGGTGGTGGCGGTACCTGGGATTCTGCACACAATGAAACTGTGAAGAAACAGATAATAAGAGTTTTTTGTAAAGTTTTCATTGCCATATGATTTGAGATCTATTTTTACTAACCGGTAACTCCATAGGTGGCAAAAATTGGCACCATTATCATCAGATCAGCCCCTGCATGTATCAGAGTTGGTGCAATGATGCTGCGTGTATAATGCATGGCATATCCGCACAGCATCCCCAGAACGAAGCAGATACCAGTAAACAGGAGTACGTTGGCCTGGTATTGAACTATTATATGAGGAAGGGCAAAGCATATTGATGTCAATAAGATTGAATAATGATGATTAAGTATCAGATTGAGTTTTTCAAGAAATAAACCCCGGAAGACCAATTCCTCCATAAATCCGTTTGCCATCACGAAAATTAAGATCCAGACCCAGTTATTTCTCAGAAACGAAGGATCAACCGGCTGTCCGGGGTTTTTAAATGCCAGAAAACCAAAAAGAAGAAAAAAGAAGAGACCAATCGCCAGCCCTGCAACTAATCGACCCCTGGTAAGATAGATACTCTTAGGTGATTGTTTCGCGATAATAACTGAAACTATAATAACAGTGCTGATTATCAATGAATCACTTAGTTTTGACAACGCAATTCCTTTTGGCCTGGTGATATCCAGGTTTAGAAATTCAGAGGTGAAGGGGGAGACAATCAGGAATGCAAGGTTCAATACAAATAATGAAAAGCTCAAAAGAGAAGCCCGGTGATACTTTTGTCTTTTAAATCCAAGCCATGCAGTTATCGAAATAAGTATAAGAATCAATCTTAATACCATCTTAATATTGCCCGGCATCGGGGTAAACAGTGTCATGGTTGTTGCCAGCAATACCAGAAATGTGATTGCAAAAATTATGATCGTGTTTCTTTTCATAGCACGGATTTTTGAAATTCGCATCAATTATATAAAAGACTTTCAGAGCTGTCAAATAATTGATGCGAAAGCTCTTATAAAGTCTACGAACGACATTTTTCCCAATGATTTCGGATAATTGTGTCGTTCATATACAAATTCATGCATTTCACAGCTTTTCCTTGTTCCCGTCTGTCATTATAGGATAATGACGATATCTTTGGTGATAAATAGCCTTTTACCGGATGGTGTCCACGAAAAATGCAGTCAAGAAGCCATATGGCAGGTTGTATGTATATATTTCATATTGGGTTCTTTATTTACTCTTCTTTTCGATCCAGCGTTTTTTTGCCAAATCATATTTGCTGACCGGGACGGGCCTGATAGAGGCCGGGGAGCAAAATTCCTTTCTGACCTCATTCCTGACAAACCTTGCCTATCTTCCGGGAGTGGTTCTGATAACACATTTTGTTACAGAGTTCCTTCTGCCGCGATATTATTTCAGAAACAGGTTTTATCATTTCAGTTTATTCCTGGCATTGACTATTGTTGCATACCCTCTTCTGTCGTACCTGGTAAGAGAAGGGATTGTTGATGTTTACATCAACAATCATCCGGAGTCATATTCTTTCTATAATTATTTTGCCTCGATGCTTATATTCGTCTTCGGACTGGCACCTCTGGCATGGTTCAAAATCGCATCACATCTAAAGGAGGATGTCCTTTATCATCAGAAGCTTGACAATGACAGGCTTAATGCCTTGCTTAAGCTGAAAGAGACGGAACTCAAGCTGCTGCGCAGCCAGTTGCATCCTCATTTCCTCTTCAATACCCTGAATAATCTCTATTCCCTTGCCCTTGAAAAGTCTGATAAGACACCTGACCTGATTATACGGCTTGGAGATATGCTGAGCTACATAATCTACGATTGCAACTCAGATAAAGTCCTCCTTGTCAAGGAAATTGATTTTCTGAAGAGTTACATTGAACTCCAGAAAGTAAGGTATGTTTCATGCGATATCAAATTGGAGATCACCGGTGATATTGATGACCAGAAAATTGCCCCCATGCTTCTTCATACATTCATAGATAACAGCTTTAAGCATGGGGCTGCAAGAATTTCCGGAGATTCCTGGATAAATATTGCAATTTATGCATATAACGGATTTATTGATTTCAGGGTTGAAAATACCAAACCTGCCGGACAGGAGCTGAATAAAGAGGTTGGCGGTATCGGGATTGAAAATGCAAAAAAACGTCTCCAGTTGATCTACAGAGATCGCTATGAATTGAATATTCATCAATCTGAATCCACTTATTCTGTTTTTCTCAAGTTACTGCTTTAAAGTATCATAGAGTATGAAAACAAGATGCCTGATTATTGATGATGAACCTCTGGCAATAAAGCTCATCAAGACTCATCTTTCAAAGCTTGACTCCTTCGAAGTTGCAGGTGAATGCAGCAATGCACTGAAGGCAGTAGAATTCCTGAAGAGGGAGCATATTGACCTTATGTTCCTCGATATCAATATGCCTGAAATAACAGGACTTGATTTTCTGAAATCACTGCCAGATCCACCTTATGTAATAATCACTACTGCATACAGGGAGTATGCTGTCGATGGATATGACCTTGATGTAATTGATTTTCTGCTAAAACCAATATCCTTTGAGCGGTTTCTTAAGGCAATAAACAGGTATTGCAACCGGTCCAATCCTTTCCATAAGAATTCCGCAGAGCAGTCTAAATCAGCAGAGATCAGGCATGTCTTTATCCAGGACGGCAAGAATATTTATAAGATTTCTTTTGATGACCTTCTCTACCTTGAAGGCTTCGGTGAATATGTGAAGGTGGTGACTGTTTCAAAAACCCACCTTGTCCGGGACTCCCTTTCAGACTTTGAGCAGAAGCTTCCCGGAGGTCACTTTCTGAGGATCCATAAATCTTATATTGTTAACCTTGGTAAGATAACAGGGTACAGCTCGGCGCATATCATGCTGAAAAATATTGAGCTGCCGATAGGGCGCATCTACCGTGAAAAAGCGGTGACAATCCTGAAATCAGGCGAGCTGAGATAGTCTGCTTCCCATACTCATCATTCTCAGGCGTCCTGACAAGAGGTGATTTCTGCTGATAGATTTTAAAAAGCCCCCGTCGGTGTGACAGGGGCTTTATATATCTTCTTGAACTGGTCTCTCTAGAGTCTTACTCTCTCTCCTATGGCCCTGGCAAGCCGCTCATTCTCCTCCGGCGAGGGAGAGACACGCGGGTTGCTGAAGCGAAGGTCGCTCTCCTCTGTTATGGGTACCAGGTGCACATGGGCATGAGGTACCTCAAGCCCCAACACTGCCACCCCTATCCGGTTGCACTCTATCACCTCCTTCATGGCCACGGCTACCTTCTGAGCAAAGAGCGTCAGGCCGGATAGCGTTTCCGCGTCGAGATCGAAAATATAGTCTACCTCCTTCTTGGGTACCACCAGAGTATGACCGGGCTTCAGCGGCCTGACATCAAGAAAGGCAATGAAGCGTTCATCTTCTGCGACCCTGTAGCATGGTATCTCCCCGTTTATGATCCGTGTAAATATCGATGCCATCTTCCTGTCTGGTTTTTCAGATTGATATCTCTTCTATCTCAAAAGGGATAATTCCGGCAGGCACCCTGACCTGCACGACATCACCCACCTTCTTCCCCATAATGCCCTGTGCGATGGGTGAAGTGGCTGCAATCTTTCCCTCTTTGAGGTTCGCCTCCGTCTCGGGCACAAGCTGGTACTCCATCACTGTTCCGTTGGCTCTGTTGCGGATTCTGACCCTGTTCAGGATCTGCACCGTCTTGGTGTTGATCCGTGAGCTGTCTATGATACGTGATCTCGCCACCTGGTCTTCAAGGCGGGCTATCTTCATCTCAAGCATACCCTGAGCCTCCTTGGCAGCAGAGTATTCGGCATTCTCTGTAAGATCGCCCTTGTCACGTGCCTCTGAAATCAGTCTCGCAATAGCCGGCCTTTCATTACGGAGCAGATCAAGTTCCTCCTTCATCTTCTGAAGTCCCTCCTCTGTTACATAGATAAATTCCGACATAATTTACTGGTAATATGTTAAAAAATAAGAAGAATCCCGGCACTACCGGAACTCTTCAAAGAACAAATATAATAAATTTTTAAATCAAAGCCAAAAAGAATGACTTTTGTAATTATCTAATTATCAGAATGTGTACTCTTTTCTGTCGAGCAAAGCCGAATATATCACCGCCCTTCTCAGGTCAAACCCTTCTGTAATATCATCCAGTATTCTGGCATTGTAATCATATACCGGAGCATCACCTATCTCGGTGTCAGAGATCTCGGTATGAACGAATTGCTGCCTGGAAAGGTCGGCCAGTGCTGACACTCCCTCGCCGGCAAAAGCTTCTGCCTTGCTTCGTGATACTGACCCCTCGGAGGCAAAAGCTGCCGCCTTGTTTCGGGATACTGACCCCTCGGAGGCAAAGGCCTCTGCCATGGTGTCGGTTAATGAACCCTCACCGGCGAACTGTGAGGCCATGGGTTCCTCATATCGACCTTCATCAAGAGGCTCGATCGGCCGGTACTGCGGCCGCGGCTGCGGCTGTGCCGGCGGCCGGGATTCGCTCATGACAGTGGTGGCAGGCTTGCGCGTGACAGCCTTACCTGCCTGGGCCTTCTTCTTCTTACTGCTGCTCTGCACAGAGCCGGCAATGGCAATTATCGCCAGTATGACATAAAAAATGAGACTCCCTATATCTTCCATATCTTCAATATTTTTTAACCTTGTACTGCTTCAGCTTAGGCTGTTTCTTCGGGTCTTTTGTCTTCACCCTCTTCTTTTCCTTTGATGGCTTTGGCTGAGACGGCTTCTGCAGATCAGGTTTCTTCTGCTCTTTTTTGACCTTCAGCTTTTTGGCCTTATACCTCTCTTCGGTCAGACGGCTGTTGTTATCCATCCTCTCCCTGGTGGCCAGACTCTGGCTTTCATAATGCTGCCTCCTGAGCTCCCTGAGAGCCTTTTCATCCTCCCTGTCACGCCTGGCTTCCTTCTTCTCCTGCTCCCTCATTGCCTTTGCGGCCGCGCCCCTTGCTTTGGTCCTGTCAGCTGACACCGGCCCTTTCCGCGTTTTCCCGAAGGTCTCCTTCTCAAACTTGCGGGTGGCATTGCGCTGAGCATGGCACTCATCAGGTGGTACGGCAAACAGGAGCACCCCCACCACAACAATAAACCTTAAAAATACTAATTTAAAATCCATTTCGTTAAGCAATTGCAGCTCACAACAGAGAATTAACTACTTTTACAAACGTTGATTCTGATATGTCAGGTATAAAAATAAGGCTTTTTTTCCTCATCACCGCCACCATGCTGTTCATAACGGCATGCGAAGGGGATAAAAATGAGGTTATTCCTGACATAACCGTCGATTTCACCATTCTTTCCTCCGACCCGGAATTCTTTGATCTTTTTTTTGCTCCGGGCAGCAGCGCCATCCTATCTTCCTCTCACAGGCACCTGGGACTGGGTACGGCAGGTTTTGACGGTAACGGTGTCATCGTCTACAACACCGGCATACGTGATTTTGAGTTTTCTGCCTTTGACCGTACCTGTCCGCACTGTTATGTCACCGAAAGCATAAGCATTGCCGTTAACATCGACGGTGTCAGTGCTCTCTGCCCAAAATGCTCAACGGTCTATGCCTTCGGGGCATCAGGGATGCCTCAGTCCGGGCCCGGACAATACTACCTTAAGAACTACCGAACAGCCTTCAGCGGCAGCTCCATCAGGGTGTGGAACCGAAAATAGTCTGCACCGAAACCTGTACTGGCCAGAAAAGCAGGGCGCCTCACTGAAATAGTGATCATCGGCACCTGTAATGGTCACGACTGTAGTGTCCCCTGCGTGTAATAATCTTCTCTAATACCTGTAATGATCAGGCTTGTAGGGTCCCTCAGGGGGAACACCAATATAGTCGGCCTGCTTCGGTGTCATCTGCGTAAGATGCACTCCGAGCTGTGCCAGGTGGAGACGGGCAACCTCCTCATCAAGATGCTTGGGCAACCTGTAAACGGCTATTTCGTAGTTGTTGGTCCAGAGATCTATCTGTGCAAGAGTCTGGTTGCTGAATGAGTTGCTCATCACAAACGACGGATGGCCCGTGGCACATCCGAGGTTCACCAGCCTTCCCTCTGCAAGCATGAAGATGGCATGTCCGTCAGGAAAGAGGTACTTGTCTACCTGGGGTTTGATGTTGATTTTGGTGATACCCTTGTATTCATTGAGGGTATCAACCTGTATCTCGTTGTCGAAGTGCCCGATGTTGCATACGATGGCCTGATCCTTCATCTTCTCCATGTGTTCAATGGTGATGACGTCGCGGTTGCCGGTAGCGGTGACAAAGATGTTTCCTTCAGGAAGAGCCTCATCCACCGTCTTCACCTCAAATCCCTCCATGGCAGCCTGGAGTGCGCATATGGGGTCTATCTCGGTGACTATCACCCTGGCACCGTATGAGCGCATTGAGCGTGCCGACCCCTTGCCCACGTCACCGTATCCGCATACAACCACCACCTTGCCTGCTATCATCACATCCGTGGCCCTCTTTATGCCGTCGGCGAGTGACTCACGACAGCCGTACAGGTTGTCAAACTTACTTTTGGTGACGGAGTCGTTCACATTGATGGCAGGCACGAGAAGCTCCCCGGCCTCAAGCATCTGGTAGAGCCTGTGCACACCCGTGGTTGTCTCCTCTGAGATACCCTTCATCTCCCTGACTGTCCTTTGCCATTTGGTCTGATCTTCGGCCAGTATCCTCTTCAGCGTGTCAAAAATGATGCTCTCTTCCCTGTTTGAGGGAGTGGCATCCAGTATCGACGGATCATTCTCAGCCTTGTAACCCATATGCACCAGCAGTGATGCATCACCGCCGTCATCTACAATGAGGTGTGGTCCTTTCCCGTCAGGAAATGAGAGTGCCTGTGCGGTGCACCACCAGTACTCCTCAAGCGTCTCACCCTTCCATGCAAAGACCGGGATACCTTCCGCTGCAATGGCTGCCGCCGCATGGTCCTGTGTAGAAAAAATATTGCAGCTCGCCCAGCGAACATCGGCACCAAGCTCCCTCAGTGTCTCTATCAGCACGGCAGTCTGTATTGTCATGTGCAATGAGCCTGTTATCCTGGCTCCCCTAAGAGGCTTTGCCGCCGAATGCTTCTTCCTGAGTGAGAGGAGTCCCGGCATCTCCTTCTCTGCAATTTCAATCTCCTTGCGGCCGAAACTTGCCAGCCCGATATCCTTTACCTTATAAGGAAGGTCATGGTTTATGAATGTCATCTATCTGTTTTTTTTAGGTCTGCAAAGATAACTAAAAAGTGTGACATTTGTTCAGAAGCGGAGCAACCCAGGTGTCATCTCCCTCTCCCTGTTCAGGACCGGAGCAGCCTGAGTGTCATCTCCCTGTCCCTTTCGAGTTGTGCCACAAGTGCATCGATACTCCCGAACTTCATCTCATCGCGCAGCCTCTCACGGAACCTTACGGTCACATTCCTGCCGTAAAGGTCTGTGCCGAAGTCAAGGAGATGGGCCTCGATGGTTCTCTGGCCGTCGCTATCACTGATTGTTGGACGCATCCCTATATTCAGCATGGCAATATGCCACTGAGGTTCAGTATCAACCATCACCTCCACGGCGTAGACGCCTGAAGCGGGTATCAGCTTATACCGGAAGTGCGGGGAGATATTTGCCGTCGGGAAACCAATGTTGCGACCTATCCTTTTACCTGAGACCACCCTGCCTCTTACCGTGTACTCGTAACCGAGCATGACCGCTGCCTTCTTTACCTCTCCTCTCTCCAGAACCCTCCTTATACCGGTGGAGCTGACCGCCTCTCCTCCTATCATGAAGGCCTCTTCTCTTGAGACACTGAATCCAAGCCTGGTGGAACACTCGGTGACAGTGGTGCTGTTACCCTGATGCCTGTTCCCGAAATGGTGATCAAAACCTGTCACAAGATGGCTGACACCCAGGTGCCTGAAGAGTACTGCCTCCACAAACTCGCAGGCGGTCATCTGGCTAAGCTCAAGTGTAAAAGGGATAATCACCAGGTGGTCTATGCCTGTCCCGCGCATCAGGTCAATCCTCTCCTCAATGTCTGTAAGGAAGCGAAGGTGAGAAGGGTCACCGGTAAGGACAATGCGAGGGTGGGGATCAAAGGTGACAGCCACGGCATCAGTGCCACGCCTGGCTGCCTCCTCTGCCACCCGTTGGAGGAGCATGCGGTGGCCCAGGTGGACGCCGTCAAAGACGCCCATGGTGACAACAGGGTTCCTGAAACTTATCTGCTTATAGTCGTAATGTACCTTCATAACTTTACGGCAGAGGCAAAATTAATAAAGAGTGCACAGCATAACTCAATTTTTGTAATTTAGTAAAGATATAATGTGACATGAAACTTGCATGAGCAGGAGCTCACCTGAAATTTCTAATGTAATTTGCCATGCAAGTCCCATCCGATCAACAGAATAAATATGTTACCCACGTATGAAAAGATTTCACGATATTGATCCCTGGCTTGATCCCTTCAGGGGTATCATAGAAGCACGGCTGACCTACCTGCACGACCGTGAGGAACTCATCACAGGCGGGAGTACTCTCACCGACTTTGCCAACGGGCATCACTGGTACGGGCTTCACCGCACAGCCGACGGCTGGCTCTTCAGGGAGCATGCTCCCAACGCCACAGGCATCACGCTTATCGGAACCTTCAGCGACTGGAAGGAAGAAGACCGCTACCGTCTCACCAGCGTGGGTGAGGGTGACTGGGAAGGAGAGTTTGAAGAGTCAATGTTAGCCCACGGTGACCTCTACAAGATGATGGTCAGTTGGAAGGGCGGCAGTGGTGAGCGTATACCCGCATACGCTACCCGCACAGTCCAGGATGAGAACACCAAGATCTTCTCGGCACAGGTATGGCAGCCGGCAGAAGGCTACCGCATGAAACACCCCTCGCCCCCTCCCCCGCCCTCACTACTTGTCTATGAAGCACATGTAGGCATGGCCACCGAGGAGGAGAGGACCGGCAGCTATCGCGAGTTCACCCGTACCGTTCTGCCGCGGATAAAACGTCTGGGATACAATACCGTACAGCTCATGGCAGTACAGGAGCATCCCTACTACGGGTCGTTCGGGTACCATGTCTCCAGTCTCTTTGCTGCCTCATCGCGTTTCGGCACCCCCGAAGAACTGAAGGAGCTTATAGACACCGCTCACAGTATGGGACTAAGGGTAATAATGGACCTTGTCCATTCACATGCCGTTGCCAACACTCTGGAAGGGCTGGGCCTTCTTGACGGTGACCCCGGGCTCTACTTTCATGCCGGAGAGCGCCGCAGGCATGTGGCGTGGGACTCTCTCTGCTATGACTACGGCAAACCGAAAGTGACGCACCTCCTGCTGTCAAACTGCAAGTACTGGCTCGAAGAGTACCGGTTTGACGGCTTCCGCTTCGACGGCATCACAAGCATGCTTTACTATGACCACGGCCTGGGGTCCGACTTCGTATCATACAACCAGTATTTCAACGGCAACCAGGACGGTGATGCTATCGTCTATCTTACTCTGGCCAATAAGCTGATCCATGAGTTTGACCCTCATGCCACCACCGTGGCCGAAGAGATGAGCGGTATGCCCGGTCTGGCAGCACCCCTGTCCGCAGGAGGCATGGGGTTCGACTATCGTCTTGCCATGGGGGTACCCGATATATGGATAAAAATGGTCAAGGAGATCCCCGATGAGAACTGGGACCTGGGTTACCTTCTCCATGAACTCACCCAGCACCGGCCCGAAGAGCGTGTGGTCTCTTACTGCGAGTCGCACGACCAGGCACTGGTAGGTGATAAAACACTGATATTCAGATTGGCAGACAAGGAGATGTATACCTCGATGAGTATCGTCACCCCAAGCCTGGTGATAGACCGTGCCGTGGCACTGCACAAGATGATAAGGCTCTTTACCTTTATTGCTGCAGGCGGGGGATACCTCACCTTTATGGGCAACGAGTTCGGGCACCCGGAGTGGATCGATTTCCCCAGGGAGGGCAACGGATGGAGCTATAAGTATGCACGCAGGCAATGGAGCCTGGCTGAGAATCAGCTTCTCCGCTACCGGCACCTCGATGAGTTTGACAGGGCAATGATAGAGACAGGCATCAGACACGAACTGCCGCAGACACAGCTTACCGAGACACTGACACTTAACAATTCTGATAAAATCATAGCCTTCAGACGCGGAGAGCTTATTACGGTGATGAACTTCAACCCGACCGTCTCTTTCACCGACTACGGGATAGCAGTGAAAGGCAAATTCAGGATCATGCTTGATACCGACGACCCGCTGTTCGGCGGTCAGGGGCGCATAGACTCAAGTCAGACCTACTTCTCCTTGCCTGACACCGGAAAATACGGGGTGACGGCACCCCATCACCTCAGGCTCTACCTTCCCGCCCGCACTGCTATCGTGCTACGGCAGGAGAAGGTGAAGAGCATAAGTGACCTGTAACTCAGTCAACCCATCTCAGCAGACAGAAGTCCTGACGGTGCGGAAGGGCCTCATGTTTGGCATATATGCGTATGCCGTAGAAGAAGGTCCCGGCCATCTCAGGCTGGAACTCGACACTGTAGATCACCCTCCCCTTCTTGCTGCTGACATATTTGAACTCCATACTGGTGAAGAAGGCATGTTCTCCATTCTTCATCAGTCGGGTAACCACCATCTCTACACCCACATATTCCGGTGGGATATTTTTGATATCCAGCACTATCTCGGTAGTGTAGGGATGGCCCGAACGGTAGACATTCTTTGATGCATCGCTAAGGTCATATTTCACGATCTCAATATCGTCCCATGCTTTTGTAATGTAGCTCTTCCATTCGGCCAGTTCCCGTGCCATGGCACAATTATCGGCCAGCATGAGTTTGCTTCTCTCATGAAGCTTTCTGTAATACTTCTCCAGGTAGTCGTTGAGCATCCGGCGGGAGGTAAACTCAGGAGCCACCTTCACCATGGTGTTCTTGATGTAGCTGGTCCATTCACGCGGCACGCCGTCGTTATCACGCGAGTAGTATGCAGGTATGATCTCATACTCAAGCATGTTGTAGATGGTCTCTGCATCCACGTCATCCTGCAGATCCTGGTTGGCATAGACTCGCTTCTTGGGCAGCGCCCATCCGGCAAAGGCATGATATCCCTCCACCCACCAGCCGTCGAGCACACTGAAATGCAGCGTTCCGTTCATCACGGCCTTCTCGCCGCTGGTGCCTGAGGCCTCCAGCGGACGGGTGGGAGTATTCATCCATATGTCGACACCACGCACAAGGTATCTTGCCAGCTCCATGTCATAATTCTCAAGGAAGAGCACCTTGCCGGCAAAACGGGGCATCTGTGACACCTCATTGATGCGTCTTATGAGCTCCTGACCTCCTCCGTCATTGGGATGAGCCTTGCCTGCAAAGATAAACTGCAACGGCCTCTCGGGATTGTTGACTATTCTCTCAAGTCTGTCAAGATCACGGAACAGGAGTGTGGCTCTCTTATAGGTAGCGAATCTCCTCGCAAAACCTATGGTCAGTGCCTTCTCGTTGAGGTGTGAGCTGATATTGATAAGCGTGCGGGGACTGACATGTCTCTCCAGCATATCAGACTGCAGCCGCTTGCGAATATGATCGAAGAGGCGCTTTTTAAGCTTCATCTTGATCTCAAATACCTTCTCGTCTTCAACCTTGTATATCTTCGCCCACTGGGCACGGTCGCCCTGGTCAAAGTGCTTCTGGCCTGTGATCTGCTCATAGACATGCTCCCACTCCGGTGCCACCCATGTCGGGTGATGGACTCCGTTGGTCACATGGCCGATGTAGAGCTCATCGCGCAGATATCCCGGCCACAGCTTTGAAAAGAGGCCGCGCGATACGTGACCGTGCAGCTGGCTGACGCCATTCATCTCCTGGGAGAATCTCGTTGCCAGGAAACTCATATTGAACTTGCGGTCATAGTCGTCATGTGAGCGCCCCAGAGCCATCAGCTGGTCCCAGGTGATGTTAAGCCTGGCATGATAGTGCGATATGTATTTTCTCAGCAGGTCCTCTTCAAAAGCATCATGCCCTGCCGGCACCGGGGTATGGGTGGTAAAGAGGGTTGAGGCCCTGATGATCTCCATGGACTCTTCAAAGGTGAGATGTTCATCCTCAATAAGATGACGCATTCTTTCAAAGCCTATGAATGCCGAATGGCCCTCATTGCTGTGATAGACGTCAGGCTTAATGCCCAGTGCTATCAGGGCGCGCATGCCTCCGATACCCAGGATAAGCTCCTGCTTGAGCCTGTTCTCCGAGTCACCTCCATAGAGATAATGCGTTATGGCCCTGTCTTCCTGGGTGTTCTCCTCAAAGTCGGTATCAAGAAGATAGAGCTTCACCTTGCCGACAGAAGCCAGCCATATGTGTGCCTTGACAATGCGTCCGGGCCATGTCAGCTTTATGGTCAGGGGATTGCCATTTTCATCCTTGACGAGGGTTACGGGCAGCTGTGAGAAATCCTCAGCCTCATAGGTAGCCTGCTGCTCCCCGCGGGGACCGAGCTTCTGCCTGAAGTAACCGTAACGGTAGAGCAGCCCGAAGCCTGTGATTCTCACATTCGAATCACTGGCCTCCTTCAGATAGTCGCCGGCAAGTACCCCCAGTCCTCCCGAGTAGATTTTCAGGCTCGGATGGATGCCGTACTCCATACTGAAGTAAGCTACCGAAGGCTGGTCAGGGTTATCGGGTCTGGCCATGTAATCGGTAAACTCCCTGTAAATCCTGTCAGAATCCGCAAGAAAGACCTCATCATCGGCAAGCACCACAAGACGCTTGTAATCAATTGACTCAAGGAGCCTCTTGGGGTTATGCCCCACCTCCTCCCACAGCGTCGGGTCCATGCGTCGGAAGAGATACTCGGCGTCGCAGTTCCATGACCACCACAGGTTGCCTGCCAGCTCCTTGAGATAGCCTATGCGCTCCGGCAGCTCTGACTGGACATAGATGTCCTTCCATACCGGCGCCTGCCTCGGCTTGCTCACCAACAGCTCCGTGGACTCCAGGATACGTGC
>CALMRD010000332.1 GCA_937871625.1 uncultured Bacteroidales bacterium
AAGCTGCCAAATCCCCTGAGATAAACATTATTGCCTGCAACCATCGAGTCCTTAACTGATTCCATGAAAGCCTCAACGGTCTTCTGAACGGTCACTTTCTCAATTCCAGTGTTCTTGGCAATTTCGTTAACAATGTCTGCTTTTGTCATTTTGCACGAATTTAAATTCAACAAATTATTTTGATGTTCTGTTTTTTCAATGTGCAAATATAAAATATTATTTGTCAAATATAGTTGATAAAGATTTTTTTCGCTCCGAAAATGCTGATTTTTTGATATCTATAAAATTATCGGCTCCGATGCATGTGATTCTTTACCCTTCCCGTGGCCTGCAGCGAGGGCTCCCATCAGCGACGGAGCTCACCCTCTCATTTTTTTTGTAACTTTACAATCTCCATCAAAGAATAATATATTAAGAGGTATGTCATTCAATAAAGTAATACTAGTTGGCAACGTCGGGAAAGATCCCGAGATCAGGCGTTTTGAAAATAACAGCAAGGCCTCGTTCTCTCTGGCCACCAGTGAGACCTATACTCCCAAGGGCGGCGACAGGGTAACGCAGACCGAATGGCACAATATTGTTGCATGGAGGAGACTTGCGGATCTGGCCGAGAACTATATCCGCAAAGGCTCCCAGATACTCGTTGAGGGCAAACTGCGCTACCGCTCCTATGACGACCGGGAAGGCATCAAGAGGTATGTAGTTGAGGTTGAGGCTGATGTGATTCAGCTTCTTGGCCGCAAGCCCGATGGTGGAAACCAGCAGTCGTCCGGCGGACAGAACAGCCAGGGCGGCACCGGCGGTTATAATCAGCCCTCCCAGTCAGGGGATGAGATCAGCGATGATCTCACAACCCGTGACCCTGCTGATGATCTTCCCTTCTAGCAAACGAAAACCCTGATTTTGGAGACACTATTGTCAGGTTTTATCTGCGGCATCATGCCGACTGTGGCTGTCACCGGAAGCATTTTCACGCTGGTCCTGCAGATAGTCCTGCTGATCCTGCTGATATTTGCTTCAGCCTTTGTATCAGGATCGGAGGTAGCTTATTTTTCGCTTACACCGACTGACATTGAGGAGCTGGAGCACAGCAGGAGCAGGAGAGCATCGACAGCCATGAAACTGCTCTCGCGGCCGGAGAAGCTGCTCAGTAGTATACTGGTGACCAACAATATCATCAACATCGCGTTGATAATCCTGGCAGCATTCATCAGCTCACGACTCTTTGACCTGAGCAACAACCCCATTCTTTCATTCATCATAGAGGTGGTGGTGATCACCTTCCTGCTTCTGCTCTTCTGTGAGGTGATGCCCAAGGTCTATGCATCGCGCAATCAGCTCAGGTTTGCACTTACCATGGCTCCCACCCTGGCACTGGTATCACGCATTGTCAGTCCGCTGGCCTCTGCCCTGTCGTTCTCCTCTTTCTTTGTAAGAAAGAGACAGCGGCCCAGGGACAGCAGCATGGACATCAGCGATCTCTCCACTGCCCTGGAGCTCACATCCTCGGAGATGAAGGATGACAGGGAACTGCTGAAGGGGGTTGTGCGGTTTGGTAACATAAGCGTCAGCGCAGTGATGTGCCCGCGCATTGACGTGACCGCCCTCGACATAACAAGGGGGTTCTCCTCCGTAATGTCAGAGGTGAGAGAATCAGGCTTCTCGCGCATTCCCGTATACTCGGGGTCATTTGACAACGTTAAGGGGATACTATTTGTCAAGGATCTGCTGCCCCACCTGGGCAAGCCTGACACCTTCAGGTGGCAGACGCTGATCAGGCCTCCCTACATGATACCCGAAACAAAGAAGATCAGCGAATTGCTCAAAGAGTTCCAGGAGAAGAAGATACATATGGCCATTGTGGTCGACGAGTATGGGGGTACCAGTGGCATAGTAACGCTTGAGGATGTGCTTGAGGAGATAGTGGGTGACATCACCGACGAGACTGACGAGGAGATGCCTCTCTTCAGGGAGACGGGTGAAGGGAAATGGACATTTGACGGGAAGATACTGCTGAACGACTTCTACAGGATCACCGGCGCGGATGACGGACTTTTCTCCGACATCAGGGGTGACTCCGAGACTCTTGCCGGTCTTCTGCTTGAGCTGCTCAGGGAGATACCCCTCAGGGGAAGGGTCATTACTGCAGAGGGTTTCAGGTTTACCATTGAGAAAGTGGAGAAGCGGCGGATAAGAGAGATAGAGGTTGAAAAAATAAGTAAAAATTTATGAGACAGACCGTTGCGTCATTCATGTTTGTTGCCGTACTGCTCCTTACCGTACTGCTCCCTGGCGGCTGCCGGCAGGCTGCCGTTCCGCGTCCGGCAGGCTATTTCCGCATCGATCTGCCGGAGAAGAGTTACATCCATTTTGATTCTCCGTGCTCATATTCCATTGAGTACCCTGCCTACGGCAAGGTCAATCCCAGGCCGGCGGATGCCTCAGACACCTGCTGGATGGACATTGAGTTTCCCGGCTTCAGGGCGATGATTCACCTCTCCTACTTTGACCTTAAGGGCAACCTTGCCACCCTCACCGAGATGTCGCGCGAGCTGGCCTACAAGCACACCATCAGGGCTGATGCGATAGAAGAGAAGCTCTGGTCAGATGACTCATCACGCGTCTACGGCATACTGTACGACCTCAGGGGCAACACCGCCTCTGCGGTACAGTTCTTCGTCACCGACAGCACGCAGCACTACCTGCGCGGGTCACTCTACTTCATGGCTCAGCCCAACGAGGATTCACTGATGCCGGTCATCAGCTTCCTCAGAGAAGATATCATTCACCTTATCGAGACCCTGAACTGGAGGTAACCGTGGGCTGCATCACCAAGCACTATCTGAACAGGGAGACCATGCTGGGTGTCTGGAAGATCGAGGAGGATCTGCCAACCCTCCTGGAGATGGTGGAGCTGGGTCCGGAGGACAAAAAGAGATACTCTGTCTTCCGCAGTACATCCAGGAAGGTGGAGTTCCTGAGCGTAAGGGCCCTGCTGGCCGAGATGCTCGACAGGGACGCACGTATAGTCTATAATAAAAACAACAAGCCCTTCATAAAGGACGGATCGCATTTCATAAGCATCTCACACTCCAACAAACTGACAGCCATCATTCTCAGCACCAACGAGAGGGTCGGCATTGACCTGGAGTACATGAGAGTGAACATCAACGCCTTTGCCTCACGGTTTCTCAATAAGAGGGAGAAGGTCACGCGGCGCTGGGCAGACCGCACCTATCATCTCTATATCCACTGGTGTGCCAAGGAGACCATGTACAAGATCTGCGACAAGGAGGGTATTAACATTGTGAATGACATCACCATTGAGCCCTTTGACGTGAAGGAGTCGGGTGAGATAAGGGGATATGTAAAGAATGAGCGGATCGATGATCATTTCACGCTCTATTATTCGAAATATGACAATTACACGATTGTCTGGACCAAGAAGAGGCATGAGAGTTAACATCCCATGGAGGGATAGAAAGGTAGTGGCTCAGCTCATTGACCCTGACAGGGCAGGGGAAGAGACGCTGGTGGCGGCGGCGGGACATGCTGCCGAAGCCGGCGCTGATATGTTCCTCGTCGGCGGCAGCCTGACATCTGTCAGTGCCGGCAGTGTGATCAGGAGGCTGAAAGAGCTCTCAGACAAGCCGGTTATCCTCTTCCCTGGCGACCTTACGCAACTGACAGCAGAGGCAGACGCTATTTTTCTTCTGTCGCTCATCAGCGGCCGCAACCCCGAACTGCTTATCGGCAATCATGTCATTGCCGCCCCGCACCTCAGACATATACGTGACAGGGTCATTCCTGTGGGTTATATGCTCATCGACTGTGGCAACAGGACCTCTGTTGAATATATGAGCCAGACCTCTCCCCTGCCCTACGACAAGCTTGACATCGCCGTTGCCACCGCCCTGGCAGGTGAGATGCTGGGTATGACGGCCATCTACCTTGAGGGAGGCAGTGGCGCTGCCAGGCCTGTAGCCCCTGCCATGATAAAAGCAGTGCGGTCAGAGTTGCGAATACCGCTCATCACCGGCGGTGGACTGGACACCCCCGGCAGGATTGAAGAGGCCTTTGTTGCCGGAGCGGATATGGTGGTGATAGGAAACGGATGTGAACAGAATCCGATGCTGATACATGAGGCGTGCCGCGTCAGAGACCGGCTAAATCAAAGGACGGTTACTGCCTGACCTGCTGCGTCCGGCTGGTTCACCGGAAAAATGTTCACCCGGCATCACCGCAGACTACCTGCCCTCTTATCTGAACAGTTCATGCAGCGGGTCGCCACTGGCAGCGTTGGGCAGTGGTATCCTGCACAGGATTGACAGGGTCACGGCAATATCCCTGGTGCTCACACTGCGGGTTACGGAGGCCTTGCTGGCTGTCCACCCGAACCATATCAGCGGCACATGACTGTCATATTCATAGGGTGAATTATGCCCGGTGACATGGTCGGTTTTCTCCACCCAGCCCGGATTGAGGGCAATCATAACATCGCCCGACCGCTGCTGGCTGAAGTTGTTGCTCATCTTGAGCAGCAGCCCCGCAGAGAAGTCGCTCATCTCGAACGATGAGGTAGGCACCGCAGCTGCGATGCCGGAGAACTGAACCATAAAGCGCGCCACCCGTCTCTGCATCTCGCCGAGACTGATCTTTGCATCTTCAATGAGCGACCTGTTAAGATATATCTGGTTGTCAAAAAAACCCCTGACCCAGTCGCCCGTGCCGTAAATGGCGTTGAGATAGCTGCGCAGCAGCTGGAGCGACTGATTGACCCTGAAATATCCTGATGGTATCCGGCTGGCGGCCAGCACAGAGGGGATTTCCGAGATACCGTGGGCAGAGACGAAATAGACAAGCACATTCTTTTTGCCAAGTGATTTATCGATCTCCCTGAGAAGCCTGTTTATGTTCCTGTCGAGTCTCACCAGGGCATCTGAGCTCTCTACTGACGAGGGGCCGAAGCGGTGCCCTATCTGTTCCGTGGCAGAGTATGTAATTGCCAGATAATCTGTCACATCATCCTGTCCCATCTGCTCATTGCTGATGAGTCTGAGGGCCAGCTCGGTAGTGAAGTCATCAGCGAAGGGGGTTTCACGGAGGATGGAATAATCCCTTACTGTCTTCAGCAGCCTGCCCGTTGTTGAAAGCTCCTTAAGGTCATAGGGAAACCAGCTCTGGCCGTTGAATCCTTTTTCCAGCTCACTGGAGTCTGGCTGGCAGCCAGGGTACAAGGCCGGGTCCATCAGCGGGGTCCATGACTGGTTCAGGTACTGACCCGGCATCATCATTGCGTTGAGGTCCATGAGCCACGACGGCAGGGCCGGCCCGTAATAGTCGCTGCTCATCCACGTTCCGGTGCGGTCGTCATACCAGTAGGCACCGTCGGCGGCATGGCCGGCGGTGAGGATGGCTCCCATCTCCTTCATGCCGATGCCGTAGACCTTTGAAACGCCGCAGGATGACATCTCCAGCTCATCGGCAAAGGTCGACGAGAGAAGATTCACCGGCGAGAAGAGCCCTGTCTCAAAGGTGCCTCCGATGGCGGCGGCTTCCGGGTCCTGCACGCAGTATATTATCTGGTCATTGAAGGGATGGAACCATGAGTCCGAAGTGATACCATGTTGCGAAGGAGTGGCTCCGGTGGATATGGTTGCATACCCTGGTCCTGCCTGCGTTGAGAGATAGTCGAGCGAGACATTGCGGTAGTAGGTGCCCTCGCTGACCAGCCGCTTCAGTCCGTCATCGGGAAGATTTCCCCATATGCGTTCCAGCTGATCGAAGCGAAGCTGTTCAACGACGATGCCTATTACCAGCCTGGGTTTCTCGGGAGGTATATAGGCAGACTGTGCTACGGTGAAAGCAGAGAAGAGAGACAGAGACAAGACCGTAAGTACCTTTTTCATGTTAAGAAAGTAAAATGGAGGAAATAAGCCCCAAAAATATCAGTTTTGGCTGTAACTGCAACATGAATGTTATAAAGATGTCATCTCCGGGTCACTGCGACTGCTGTCTGCTGATCACTGCCCTTGCGCGTACCGTGGGGCCATAGGGCTGTTTTCTTACAGCCACAATATATATTCCCGTGGAGAGGCCGCTGAAGTCGCACTGCAACGGCAGGCCGGGGTAGGCTGTGGTACGGTAGGTTCCGGCAACAGACCCCGAGGTGCTGCTTACGGTGACTGTCACCTCTCCGGTCAGCAGCTGTGGTGGCATGACACGGAACCTTCCGTCGGAAGGATTGGGCCAGATGAGCAGGTCTGACAGGGGAGGATCAGGCCATCTCTTATCCTGTTTCTGCAGCTGTACATCCACTGTAAGGCCGGCATCCCACGCTGTAAGGTCTGCTTCCATTGTGAACGACTGGTAGCCCGGACAGGAAAAAATGATATTGTAGTTGCCCGGCGCCGCCTGCCTGTTGTAATAGCCTGTCAGGGTGTCGGCGTAGACGTGGGAGGAGTCGGTGTCGTGTCCTTCAATGAATATCCTGGCGGGAAGCGGGTCTCCTGTTTCGGCATCGGTGACCCTGCCCCTGATGCCGTGGAGTGCTTCGGCCAGGAAGCGGAGCAGTGACCGGTGGTTCCATTGCCACAGCGCCTCGAGGTTTGATCCCTGTGTCATCTTTATATCATCGATCTCGATGGTCACCTCCCTTCCCCCGAGGCTCCAGGTGACGAAATCCTGCCTGCCGCCCCTGACGGTATACCACTCCCACCCGCGGGTAACACCGTTATCCAGGAAAGTCATGTAGCCTTTTTCGGCATAACTGTGTACCGTATCCGCATATCGTCTGCTGACCTGGTTAAACCAGTCGTCGTCAGCATGCAGTCTAGTCCATTTATCCCACGGGTAGTTGACCACCTCAGCGCCGGAGTGGATGTTTGCAGAGAGTACAAACCGTTTCTCCTCCATGAATGAGATCATGTCAAGCGTCTCCTTCTGCAGCGGCGGCGGTGAGGCCACCTCCGGGTCGGGGAAATTGCGGTTGAGGTCATAACCGTTGCTGTTGGCCCTGACAGGATAGATCATGGTGTCACTGTTGCGGTACATTCCGTCAGGGTTAGCCAGTGGATTGATCCATATCTCCAGCCGGGAGGTGAGCTCTGAGGCGAGGCCTTCATTCGCGCTCTCACAGGCGAGATACTCTGCCAGGCGCATGAGCAGCACAAAACCTGCCGGCTCATCACCGTGGATGGTAGAGCTGAGCATCACCCTGGGCCTGGGCTCATCGTCATCGGGGTCACCTGATATCTTCATCGCCAGGATGGCCCTTCCCATAATACTGTAACCGATGGTGTCCAGCGTGCAGAGCCCGGGCCACATGTCGGCCATCTTGTGCATGATGGTGTCATAGTGTTTCCAGGTGGGATAGGACTGCCACATCATTGCCTCGGCTGCCGAGCCGGCGGTGAAGAAGCCCTTCCTCTCCCCGGGCACGGCAAGCCTGTACTCTGTGCCGGAATCGATAAACGGACGGGCTGTCACCGGGGAGAGGCAGAGAACCGCGGCGATGCCGTCGCATGATGAGACAGAAAACCGCGAGGCAAGGTCTGTCATCGCGTCAAAGCCCGGATAGGCAATAATCACCTCAGCCTGCCCGTACTCTTTGACGGCGTTGAGTATGTCATCACCGCGGGCGGGATCCTGGCAGTATCCGTTCCCCCCTGCTGCAGAGAGCAGGAATAGCAGTATGATCAGCAGGTGTCTCACCTGTCAGTACTATACATTAAACCGTATGTGCAGAATGTCTCCGTCATCAACCACATAATTTTTTCCTTCCACCGATAGTTTTCCGGCCTCGCGGCAGGCATGTTCCGACCGGAGTGCAATGAAGTCGGCATATTTCATCACCTCTGCCCTGATGAAACCCCGCTCCAGGTCGGAGTGTATCACCCCGGCAGCCTGCGGGGCGGTCATCCCCGAGGTAATGGTCCACGCCCTTATTTCCTTGGGACCGACGGTAAAGAAGGTCAACAGGTCAAGCATCTCGTAGGCGGCCCTGACAAGCTTGTTCACTCCCGGTTCGTCGAGCCCGGCATCACGAAGGAACTCCATCCTGTCAGCCGCCTCGCTCAGGTTGGCTATCTCCGCCTCCAGGGCACCGGCGATCACCAGCGGCACAGCTCCCCTGGCCGCGAGATACTCCCTGACGGCAGAGACATATTGGTTACCCTTAACGGCAGAGGCCTCATCAACGTTGCATACAAAAAGAACCGGCTTCACCGTCAGAAGGAAGATGTCATCGACATATCTCTTATCCTCAGGCCTGACCTCCAGGGAAGAGGCATTCCGGAAGCCCTCCAGGTGCTCCCTGTACCGGTTCAGAACCTCGATCCCGTGCCTGGCATCCTTATCGCCTGTTTTGGCGGCTCGCTCAAGGCGTTGAATCTTTTTTTCCACTGACTCCACATCCTTGACCTGCAGCTCGAACTCAACATTCTCAAGGTCCCTCACGGGATTGACAGAGCCATTGATGTGCGGCAGCCTGTCGTCATCAAAGCATCGCAGGACATGTATCAGGGCATCGGTGTTTCGTATCTCTCCCAGCAGCCTGGCACCGGAGCTGTCGCCCTGTCCCCTGGCCAGGCCCGGAATATCTACAATATCCACCGTTGTGTGTACCACCCTCTCTGTTGGCTGCAGCTTCTCAAGCTCATAGAGCCTCTGGTCAGGTACCTGTATCACGCCAAGGTTCGCCTTTACACCTGTACCGTAGGTATCCGTCTCACCGCGGGTGTTGGATATGCAATTGAAGATCGTGGTTTTACCTACGCTCATAATTCCTATAATGCCGCATTTCAATGCCATTCCTGCTGATTTTTTGTTGCTGCAAAGGTACCAAAAAGCTATAAGCAGGCACATGCCGCATCACCGGGGCCGATAGATTTTGCTATTTTTGACATCTGAGTTAAACCATTGTTGCTACAGTACGTCTTACTGTTAAACGGCTCCGGCCCTTGTAATGTTACAGATCACCGAAGATGATATAAAGAAGATCATCCAATCGGATGGCGAGAAGGCTTTCCGTATGATAGTCGACAAATACGGATCAAAGCTCTACTGGCATATCCGCCGCATAGTCATAACACATGACGATGCCGATGATGTACTGCAGAACACCTTTCTCAATGCCTGGAGGAAAATAGGTTCATTCCGGTTCGAAAGCTCGCTTTACACCTGGCTCTACTCCATCGCCACCAATGAGGCGCTGACCCTGCTCAGAAAGAGGGAGAAAGAGAGCAGCATACCGCTTGATGACCTTGAGTCCCTCCTGGGATGGTCAGCGGAAGGCAGCAGTTACTTTGATGGTGACGAGGCATCCGCCAGGTTGCAGAATGCGATCCTGAAGCTTCCGGATAAGCAGCGGGCAGTATTCAATATGAAATACTTCGACGACATGAGCTACGAGGATATGAGCGGAGTGACAGGCACCTCGGTGGGGGCATTGAAGGCATCATATCACCATGCCGTAAAAAAAATAGAGCAGTTTTTGCAGGACGATTAAACCAACGAGGGCGGTTTGCGTCAAAGAAACGTTATGAAAGCCACAGGCAACCGATATACAGGATATTTATAAACAATACATTTGATCAAACAGGTTCCGGCCGAAGTTGAGAGAAAAAATCAAACAGTGATGAAACTCAATGATGAGATAAAAAAGAGCAATCCCTTTAAGGTTCCGGAAGGCTACTTTGAGACATTGACAGAGAGAACGATGTCAGCCATCAGCAGGAGCATGGAGGAGGAGAAGGGTGCCGGGGCAACGGAGGCGCCTGTCAGACGCCTGAATCTGAGGCCCTTCCTCGCCCTTGCTGCAGCCATCGTGGGCGTTGCCCTCGTGACCACCTTCATCGTGAGGCAGGTATCAGGCGGTCCTGAGAGGGGCAAAGAGGAGCTTAACGGCAGCCTGTTTGCTGATCTTGAGGCGGAGCAGTTCGAGATCTACATGCTGGAAGATGAGCTGATGGAGGCAGTTTACGAAGAGGCAGCGCAGGCAGCAGGGGATACCGGATCAGAAGGCACAATCCGGGAAGCGGGAGAGCAGGCAACTGAAGGAGAGATATCAACCGACGCTATTATCGATTACCTCCTGATGGAAGATGTTGACATTAATGATATATATGAACTTTTATAGGAACGTCATGAAAAGAACCTTTTTCGCGGTAGTCATTGTTATGCTTGCCGCAATTACCGGAGCCAGCGCCCAGGGTCAGAGAATGGGTCAGGGTCAGGGTCTGGCTGACAATGAGAGGCTGACAGCCTACAAGATAGCCTTCTTCACCCAGCGTCTCGATCTGACACCTGCGGAGGCGGAGAAATTCTGGCCGCTGTACAACAAATTCTCCGACGATAAGAGCAGCCTGCAGGCTGAACGGCTGTCGCTGATGCGTAATGCAGCACAGAATGAGTCGAAGATGAGCGACGACGAGCTCTCAGCCACGGCTGACAGGCTGGTGCAGACATATGCTGACGAGGCCGCCCTGATATCCTCATTCAACAGGGACCTGAAGAAGGTGCTGCCACCCCTGAAGGTAATAAAACTGTTCCAGATTGAAAACCAGTACAAGCAGCAGCTGCTCAGGGAGCTTAACCAGAGGAGGCAGGGACAGACAGGAGTGCAGCCTGGCAGGGGACGTTTCAACCAGACAGAGAGTCCCGACCTGTAGCCCTCATTATTGAGGCAGGAAGATCTCAGCGATTCTTCGCTTCCCTGATAAATTCCGGGAGAGCGGACAGCGAAACGGTTGTCTGTTCTCCCGTTTTCATATTGCGGACCGTAGCCTGAGAGGCTTTTATCTCCTCGCTGCCGGCTATGATCACCAGGGGTATATGCTGTGTGTCAGCATAGCTGAACTGCTTCTTCAGCCTGACAGCATCGGGGAAAAGCTCTGTGGCTACACCTGCCCCGCGCAATGCCGCGGCAATTTTTATCAGCTCCGGAAGCTCTTCACCTCCGAAGTTGATTACCAGTACCGATGTTGATGAGCCAGTCTGCTCAGGGAAGAGGCCCAGATTGAGCATCACATCATATATCCTGTCAGCACCGAATGACACTCCCACGCCTGAGACGCCCGGCAGCCCGAAGATACCCGTAAGGTCATCATAACGTCCGCCGCCACAGATGCTGCCGATGGCCATATCGGCTGCCTTGACCTCTATTATAGTCCCGGTGTAATAGTTCAGCCCGCGCGCCAGGGAGAGATCGAATACCACCTTTGCCTGCGACGGCTCCATATCGAGATAGGAGAAGAGCTCCTCCATCTCGGAGATTCCCTTTTCGCCTTCAGGTGATGCTGCTATCTCACGCTTCAGCCCGGCTATTTTCTCTGCCGCTGACCCCCTGAGGCTGAGGAAAGGGGTCAGCCGTCTGATCACCTCAGGCGTGATGCCCCGCTGCAGCAACTCCTGCCGGACACCCTCACTGCCTATCTTCTCAAGCTTGTCAATGGCAACCGTAATGTCGGTGATCCTGTCACCTGCCCCGGCTGTAGCTGCTATGCCGGCAAGTATCTTGCGGTTGTTGACATTTATGATAACATTGATATTCAGTTCACTGAAGACGCGATCAATGATCCTTATCAGCTCAAACTCATTGAGCAGGGAGTTGCTTCCAATGACGTCCACGTCGCACTGGAAGAACTCCCGGTAGCGTCCCTTCTGGGGTTTGTCTGCCCTCCAGACTGGCTGTATCTGGTATCTCCTGAAGGGGAAGGTGATCTCATCACGGTGCTGAACCACATAGCGTGCAAAAGGAACGGTGAGGTCATACCTGAGGCCCTTTTCACTTATATTCTGTGTGACGGCGGCAATATCAGCAGATGAGAGCGCTGACAGAGGCACATCAGCCAGGAAATTGCCCGAATTGAGTATCCTGAATATGAGCCTGTCACCCTCCTCACCGTATTTGCCCAGGAGCGTAGTCAGGTTCTCCATGGCCGGCGTCTCGAGCGGCAGGTAGCCGTAGAGGGAGAAGGTCCTGCGGATGGTATCAAAGATGTAATTGCGGCGGAGCATCTCCACCGGGGAGAAGTCGCGTGTTCCCCTTGGTACGGACGGTTTCTGGGCCATGTCGGATCTATTTCCCGACAAAAATAGAAAAAGGTGTGAAGGATAGGAAATGATTCTTCGGATCATTTCCCCGCGGGGGGCAGTCTTCACTCTGCAGTCGGCAGTCGGCAGTCGACAGTCGGCAGTTGAGACTCAGACTAAACAGGAGGAGGCTCAATCCCGCACACGAACCTCTCCCGGGGAAGAGGGGAGTGTCGGGAAGGCAGAAATGTGCCGGGCTGCAGGGCAGCCCGTCTGCTGAGTATAATCTACTGTATGAAAGGAATGGAGAGCGGGTACTTATAGACTTCTCCCTTTGCAGCCCTGATACTGGCAATGATAATGCAGATGAACTCCAGCACCACGAGAGCCAGCAGTATGGGTATACCCACTATGATAATGCAGAGAGGTATAGCCAGCACGGTATAGAGAAGCATTGATATCTGAAAGTTGAGCGACGACTTTCCGTTGGCGTTGACCCATTCAGATTCATCCTTGCGGGAGATCCAGCAGATGATCGGGCCGATAATCCCGCCGAAGGGAAAGAAGTAGCCGGCAAATGCTGACAGGTGGCAAAACATTGCCCAGTCACGTTCCGATTGTGTGTATGTTTTTATCTCTTCCATCTGGCTTTTTTTTTAAAGACGGTGACTCACACCAAATGATGCATATTTATGTTTCAAAAACAACCCTATCTGCCGGAGGGGAGCATGGCGGGATTTCTCTCATTGAACTTCCTCAGGTAGACAAACATCATCTTCTTCTGATTCTTGTTGCGCATTGACACGAACTCCTCATAGAGCTCGGCGTCACGCATGAGCAGTGCTTCAAGATTCTGCAGGTCGTATTCATATACCTTACCGGTCTCGAAGTCTATCATATACATCTCGAGGTCTGTCCTGGTGGTATTCCGGTTGTAGGGATATCCGTACCCGTATGGGTCATAGTAGCTGCGGTAGGGACTGTAGTAGTACGGCGAGTAGTATGACCTGTAGGGCGAGTAGTAGGGGTCGTAGTAATTATACGGGTAGTTTCCCGGTGAGGTGGTAGTCACATCGGCCACAAAGTGGATGATTGAGCCGAAGAAGGTAATGCGGTTGTATGCGCCCTGTACCCTGACGTAGAGGACTCCGTTACGGGCAAAGCCCCATATCTCATCCTGCTCTATCTCCTGCCTGATACCCATATTGTCATAGAAATATATCTTTTCCGAGGCAAGTACCTGGTCAAAGAAGTCCTTGTCATTGTAATCAACAGAGGTGAAGAGTTTTGCCTTGGGAATAGGGTTGTTGGTCTTGACCTGGTCGAAGTTCAGGTAGATGCCGTCCCTGAAGTTGAAGTCGGGCGTATATGCAACAAGAGTATCCCTCTCCTGTGCCCATGCAATGCCTGTGGCAATAAGTACGGCAATCAGTGTCATCATGCTCCTTTTCATCACACTCTTTTCAGATTCTACCTCAAAAATTGTACCGTAAGGCAAAAATAATCTTTTATGGATACTGAGAGCAACCCCGGCTTTATCTTTATATAAATTCATGTATATTTGAGTGTCATATCCCTACTGTGCCCGCAATATGCCAAAAGTAACAAAACCTGTTTCGGTTACGCATTCAGAACTGATGACGCGAAGGACGAGGGACAGGATACTTCTTCCTGTTGCTGCTGCCCTGCTGCTGGTGATCATAGCCCTCTCCACGGCCATTGCGGGGCTGGTATGGGTGCCCATGGCAGCCGGCATTCTCGCCGTAGTGCCCCTGGCACTCTCTGTTCACGAGATACGGCAACTGATAGGCGACAGCAGGTCGATCATAAATGAGATGTCATCGATAGCCGAGAGGAACGAGGATGTCATCAATTCATTCTCCCACAAGATAAGAGAGCCGCTGAACAACCTGGTACTGCTTGGCAGTATGCTGAAGGAGACAGCCGCCTCCGCCAGGCAACAGGAGCTGGTTGAGACCTTTGTTGCCTCCACCGGTACCATGGTGGATGTTGTCAATGACCTGACCATGGAGACGGCAGGCAACATCACCTTTGAAAGGAAGGGTGACATCCGCTTCAGGCTGGGACCGATAATACATGACACCATCGGGCTGATGAAGCTTAACAGGAGCCATGACCAGAGCCTCATTCTGTATGATGACAAGGGTGAGGGAGAGACGGAGTACAACGGGGATCCCATTATTCTCAAGCAGATACTGATAGACCTTCTCAGTGCTGCCATCTCCGGCTCATCGGGAAAGGTCACGGTAAAGATACAGGCCAGGGAGGCGGGTGAGCGTGACAGCATGCAGAAGGTTGAGTTCACCCTGTCAACAAATAACCCGGTAGTTTTCATCCCTGAAGGACGCCAGCAATTGCCTCTCTCCGGGAGGCTCATCAGCAACGCAGGAGGCAGCTGGAAAGAGACCACCGCCGGCTCCGGCTCCTATTTCGTCTTCTATGTCAACCTGCGCAGGGCGGATAAGGTGGAGCATCCTGCAGCCGCCAGCGCACTTATGCAGGGACTGTCAGGGGTGAGGGAGAGGAAGGATCTGAAAGAGCTCTCCATCCTTCTTGTGGAGGACAATCCCATCAACCTGCGCATCACCCAGCTGATGCTCGAGCCCCTGGTCAAACGCATAGAGACAGCCCGTAACGGCAAGGAGGCCCTTGACATGTTCGGCACCTCGAAATATGACCTCATACTGATGGATGTGCAGATGCCGGTAATGAACGGGCTGGTGGCTGCCGACAAGATCAGGGGTCTGGAGATGAGCACCCGGATGCACGTCCCCATCATTGCCATCACCGCCAATGCTATGCTGGGCGACAGGGAGCAGTGCCTGGCAGTGGGCATGGATGATTATATCAGCAAGCCGATAGACCCCGAGCTGCTCATTGAGAAGATCACCGCCCTCGTCTGAGCTCAGAAAGGTCTCACCCCAAGGATCATCATGTCATCAATCTGATCGTACTCTCCCATCCATGATGCTATCGTCTCGTCAATGATGCGCTCCTGGTCCGTCAGCGGGTACTTGCTGATGGTCAGCAACAGGTGCCTGAGCCTGCGGTACATGAACTTCTTGTTCTCCGGACCGCCAAACTGGTCGGCATAGCCGTCGGAGAAGAGGTACAGAATGTCTCCCTTCTGCAGCCTGAAGGTGCTGCGGTTGAATGATACCATGGCAAACGACTGTACAACATTCTTTTTGTCGCCCTTGATCTCAATGAGCTTGTCGTCACGGACAATGTAAACGGGAAGGAAGGCGCCGGAGAACTCCATCTCCCTGGTCCTGCGGTCAATGACGCAGATGCTCATCTCGATGCCGTCACGTATCAGTGCCTTGCCACTCTCCTCCCTGAAGAAGGCCGACTCAAGCTCCCGGTTCATGGTCAGCAGTATCTGATCGCTGTCGTCAACCTTCATGCCGGTAATGATTTTCTGTATCAGCTCCAGTCCTATCATAGACATCAGCGCTCCGGGCACACCGTGGCCCGTGCAGTCGGCGGCTGCGATGAAGTATTTGCCGTTTCTCTCACTGAACCAGTAGAAATCTCCGCTGACGATATGCTTGGGCCGGTAATAGATGAAATAGTCGCTGAAGATCTTGTTGATATGATGCTCTGCAGGGAGGAGCGCAGCCTGGATCCTCCTGGCATAGTTAAGACTGTCGGTAAGGTCCTTGTTGCGCAGCTGCAGCTCCGCCCTCTGGAGGTCTATCTCGTCATATGCTTTCCTGATCTCCCTGAGGTGCCTCCTGGTGCGCAGCAGGACCCAGAACTGCAATACGGCGAGGTAGATGACCGCCAGCACGACGAAGACCCAGAGGAGATAGTTGATGACACCGCTATCCTTCACCCCCTGTGCCAGTGCAGAAATACCGGCTATGAGCATCATGAGATTCACCGTGTTGTGCTGTTGACTCTCTCCACCGATGCAGTGCCCGGCCTGACCAGGGGCAGCAGTTTCAGCGAAGGAGAGGTTATACGATCTCCGATATCGTATTCAGGCCATCTTCTGTCAACTAGCTCTATAGTCTCCCGGTCTGAACAGACCACGTTGGGCCATTCTCTCGGGAAGGCCGGAAGTGAGAGTGTCTTGGCGGTGGCGTCGATGAAGAGAGCGCCGCTGTCGAGCCTGTAGAGATCGCGCGAGGGATCACTGTTACCGGTGATTAGCCAGGTGATCATCCCGGGGTCATCGGCATCTGCTCCCTCATCCAGGGCAACAATGACAGTGCCGGGCATAGTCAGCGGAGCGGGCAGGGAGGTGGCAAAGTGTCGCATATCGAGACCCTGCGGCGGTTTTTTTATCGTGAGCACAGCCACCGGCAGTGATTGCTCGGCCATAGTCCTGATGCCTGTGATGATATCACCGGTAACAGCGTCGTCGGTGAGGGGAAACAGGGGCAGTGAGTGGTACTCGCCGGTGCGCTCCTCGGGGAGTTTGACAGTGGCATCGATACCCAGCTTGCCTCCCATGCTGAAGCTGTCGGAAGAGTGATCCAGAACATCAAGCGGACCGCGTGTAAGCAGCAGGTCGGTCTCAAACCTGACATTGCCAAAGAGAGCCTCTGCCACCGCCAGGTAGTCAGTGACGGATACCCCGTTGCTGACCACAATGATGTATTTGCTGAGCATCATCTGTCCGGCGCCAAAGAGAGCACTGAGAACCTTCAGGCCCTGACCCGGGTATCTCTTTTCTATGCTTACAATCACAAGGTTATGTGCCACACCGGCCACCGGCATGTGCAACTCCCTGATCTCTGGAGCTATGGCCAGCTTGATAGGGGCAAAGAAGATCTTCTCCGTCGCCTTGCCCATCCAGGCATCCTCCATGGGAGGCACGCCTACTACGGTAGCGGGATAAACGGCATTCCTGCGGTGCGTGATGCAGGTGACATGAAGGCGGGGGTAGAGGTCAGACAGGGAATAGAAGCCGGTATGGTCACCGAACGGCCCCTCCGTCACCAGTGGTTCTGCAGGATCAACATAACCTTCAATGACGATGTCAGAGTCAGAGGGCACCCAGAGGTCGTTGGTGAGGCATCTGACAAGAGTGACGCGCCTGCGGCGCAGGAAGGCTGCCAGGAGATACTCACTGATATCTTCCGGCAGTGGTGCCGTGGCAGCGTAAGTATATACAGGGTCTCCACCCAGGGTTACAGTGACAGGCATCCGCTCTCCTCTCCTTTTCCACGCCTCAAAATGACGTGCGCCGGTCTTGTGCCTGTGCCAGTGCATGCCTGTGACATCCTTACCCATAACCTGCATACGATACATCCCGAGGTTGGTCTTTCCCGTCTCAGGATGCCTCGTATGCACCAGAGGCAGCGTGATAAACCTGCCGGCATCATGCGGCCAGCATTTGAGGACTGGCAGTATATCAAGGTCAGGGGCCGTTTCGACAACCTCCTGACACTCGCCTCTTCCCCCCTTTCTGACAGGGGCCAGCCGGAGGAGCTGCATCATGCGGGGCAGCTTTGAGAGCTTGCCGGAGAGGCTGCGTGCCCCGCTCACCGATTCGATGAGTGAGAAGATCTCATCACCTGCATCATCCAGGGAACTGCGTCCTATGGCTGCGGCCATGCGGCGGTCAGAGGCAAAGGCGTTGATCAGCAGCGGGAAGGCAGTGCCGGTATCCTCAAAGAGAAGGGCCTTGCCTCCGCTCTTCACCAGGCGGTCAGCGATCTCCGTGATCTCAAGCAACGGACTTACACGGCAACGGACGCGGGTAAGGTCACCGCGGTCATCGAGATAACTTGCATATTGGGCCAGACCGTTAAAGGACATTGAGAAACAGGTTTACACAAATATATAAAAAAAGAAGGTGGCATGTCAGACACCACCCTCTTCTCAGTTTCAGCTATCGTCAGCGGTGAGATATGGTCAGGCCTGCTGTTGCAGCGCCCGGCACCGTCCGCCAAATGCTGTTAACCCTCGCAGCCGTAGGAGCTGGTGCTGCCCAGCTCCTCTTCTATGCGCAGAAGCTGGTTGTACTTGGCAATTCGGTCAGTACGGCTCAGTGAACCGGTCTTGATCTGCCCTGAGTTCACCGCCACGGCCACGTCAGCGATGGTTGAATCCTCCGTCTCTCCCGAACGGTGTGAGATGACGGTCGTATAGCCTGCCCTGTGAGCCATCTCAATACAGTTCAGCGTCTCTGTGAGGGTGCCTATCTGGTTCAGTTTGATGAGTATTGAGTTGGCACATCCCAGGGTGATACCCTTCGCCAGGTACTCTACATTGGTAACAAAGAGGTCATCGCCAACGATCTGTATCTTTGCACCGAGCTGATCGGTATGGAGCTTCCATCCGTCCCAGTCGCCTTCACTCATGCCGTCTTCTATGGAGTCAATGATAGGATACTTCCCCACCAGTGCCGTGAGATAGTCAGCCTGCTCCTTCGGAGTAAGTCTCTTGCCGCTTTTACCTTCGAATTTGGTGTAGTCATAGATACCATCCTTAAAGAACTCGCTGGCTGCGCAGTCAAGGGCCACGGTCACGTCGGTTCCCGGCTTGTAACCGGCGGCAGTGATGGCTGCGATGATACTGTCGAGGGCATCTTCCGTGCCCTTCAGTGCGGGGGCAAAGCCGCCCTCATCGCCCACGGCGGTGCTGAGGCCGCGCTGCTTGAGCACCTTCTTCAGAGCATGGAATACCTCGGCTCCCATCCTGAGGCCCTCGGCAAACGAGCTGGCTCCTTTGGGACGTATCATAAACTCCTGGAAAGCTATGGGTGCGTCAGAGTGAGAACCGCCGTTGATGATATTCATCATCGGCACCGGCAGCACGCGGGCATTGGTACCGCCAATATACCTGTAGAGGGTGAGACCGTGATAGGCTGCCGCTGCTTTGGCACAGGCCAGGGAGACACCCAGAATGGCATTGGCGCCAAGATTGCTCTTGGTGGGCGTGCCGTCAACCTCCAGCATCTTCTCGTCGATAGCCACCTGGTTTGTGACATCCATACCCATGATATCTTCAGCGATGATGTTGTTGACATTGTGAACCGCCTTCAGCACTCCCTTGCCCAGATAGCGATTGCTATCGCCATCCCTGAGCTCCAGTGCCTCGTTCTCGCCGGTTGATGCACCTGACGGAACTGCAGCTCTGCCCGTGGCACCGCTGGCGGTTACTACTTCTACTTCGATAGTTGGATTGCCCCGCGAATCGAGGATCTCCCTTGCATGAACACTAATTATTTGACTCATTGTATTTTATGTTTAAAAATGATCGGTTTGCAAGATACAAAAAAAAGGGATATGAGTGTTAGTCGGTATCCCTTAAATCATTGTATGAAGTGATGTTATTCCTTCTCTTTGTTTTCCGTTTCCTCTGCATCCTCTTCCGGTCCCACCTCCGGTGTGGTTTCGCTCTCCTCTGCAGTGGCGGTCACCTGCTCAGCTGCAGGCTCTTCTTCCTGTATGGACTCCAGATCAGTTACGGGCTGCTGTTCTGTCACATCTTCAGTAACGGTTGCGGCTGCGGTCTCCTTCACATCTTCAGCCCTGGTGCCGCTCTTTGTCACAGCAGCAGCGGTGGCTGTCTCAGCGCCCTTTTTCTTCGTGCTGCGGCGGCGGCGTGTGGTTTTGGCTTTGGCGCCCTCGGCAGCAAGCATGTTCTCATTGAAGTCTACCAGCTCAATGATGCACATCTCTGCGGCGTCACCCAGCCTGTTGCCTGTCTTCAGTATGCGGGTATAACCACCGGGACGGGCAGCGATACGTGGTGCAACCTCCCTGAAGAGCTCAGAGACGGCATTTTTGTCTTCAAGATAACTGAATACCACCCTGCGCGAATGGGTTGAGTCATCCTTTGACTTTGTGATGAGCGGCTCAACATATCTTCTCAGTGCGCGTGCCTTTGCGGTGGTGGTTGTAATACGCTTGTGAAGAATGAGTGATGATGCCATATTGGCAAGCAGGGCCTTCCTGTCTGCACTTTTTCTTCCAAGGTGGTTTATAGCATTTAAATGTCGCATTTCTCTCTCTGCTTACCTGTTATTAATCTTTGTCGAGTTTATATTTTGCCACATCCATCCCGAATGAGAGATTCATTGTCTCAAGAAGCTCGTCGAGTTCAGTAAGTGACTTCTTGCCGAAGTTGCGGAACTTGAGCAGGTCATTCTTGTTGAATTTGACGAGGTCGCCCAGTGACTCCACCTCTGCTGCCTTGAGGCAGTTGAGTGCCCTGACCGAGAGGTCAAGGTCAACGAGTTTGGTTTTGAGCAGCTGGCGCATATGGAGGATCTCTTCATCGAACTCCTCGTTGGCCAGTTTGTCTTCATAATCAATGGTGATCTTGTCTTCGGAGAAGAGCATGAAGTGGTAAATAAGTATCTTTGCCGCCTCCTTGAGTGCATCCTTCGGATGGATGGAACCGTCAGTGGTAATCTCCACTATCAGCTTCTCATAGTCGGTCTTCTGCTCAACCCTGTAGTTATCAATGGAATACTTCACATTGCGGATGGGGGTGAATATTGAGTCAATGGCTATGACTCCGAATTCAGCCTCTTCGGGCTGGTTTTCCTCGGCCGGGACGTATCCTCTGCCCTTGCTGATGTTGAGTTCTATCTGCAGTTTGACATCAGGTTCCATACGGCAGATGACCAGTTCGGGGTTAAGCACCTCGAAGCTGCTCAGTGAGTTGTTCAGGTCACCGGCTTTGAACTGTTCCTGGTCGGACAGTTTGACAACAATCTTTTCGTTGTCAATATCCTCTACCATCTTTCTGAATCGCACCTGCTTGAGGTTCAATATTATCTCAGTCACATCTTCCATTACCCCTGTGATGGTGGAGAACTCATGGTCAACACCTTCGATCTTGATGGTGGTGATGGCATAGCCTTCGAGTGATGAGAGGAGGATTCTCCGGAGGGCATTACCTACTGTTATGCCATAGCCGGGTTCAAGCGGGCGGAATTCAAATTTTCCGTACTGGTCGTCCGCTTCCAGTAATATTACTTTGTCAGGTTTCTGGAATGCTAATATGGCCATATGAATATTATTACTTTATTACTTGGAATATAGTTCAACGATAAGCTGTTCCTTGATCTCCTCGGGTATCTCCGAGCGTTCGGGGACGCTCATGTATTTACCGGCCATCTGTGTCTCATCCCATTCGAGCCATGCCAGCCTTGAGCGGCGGTTTGACTCCAGTGATTCGGTTATTGTCTCGAGCGATTTTGACTTCTCGCGCACACCAATGATATCGCCAGGGCGGAGCAGGAAAGATGGTATATTGACCACATTGCCGTTAACGGTTATGTGACGGTGAGACACAAGCTGCCGTGCTGCTGCTCTTGTCGGGGCAACGCCGAGGCGGTACACCACGTTGTCGAGGCGTGATTCGAGCATCTGGAGCAGGACAAGTCCGGTGACGCCCGATGTGGATGATGCTTTCTCGAAGAAATTGCGGAACTGACGCTCAAGCAGGCCGTAGGTATATTTCACCTTCTGCTTTTCGCGGAGCTGCACGCCATATTCGGAGGTCTTCTTCCTCTTTTTTGTCAGGCCGTGCTGTCCGGGAGGAAAGTTCTTCCTGTCGAGGTTTTTGTCAGGGCCGAAAATGGGCTCTCCGAATTTCCTGGCGATCTTTGATCTTGGTCCTGTATATCTTGCCATTGAATTGAACTGTTTTTCGTTAATTAAAATGATAATTGGGGCCTTTTACACTCTTCTGCGTGAAGGCGGGCGGCATCCGTTATGAGGCATGGGAGTGACATCAACGATCTCGGTGACCTCCACCCCGCTGTTGGATATTGAGCGGATAGCTGATTCACGTCCCGATCCTGGTCCCTTGACAAACACCTTCACCTTGCGAAGGCCCAGTTCATAGGCGACTTTGGTGCACTCTTCGGCTGCCATCTGAGCGGCATAGGGAGTATTTTTCTTGGAACCCCTGAAGCCCATCTTACCGGCCGAGGCCCATGATATAACCTGTCCTGAGCTGTTTGTCAGGCTTATAATTATGTTGTTGAATGATGAATGAACGTGAGCCTGTCCCACCGGTTCAACCTTGACGACCTTCTTCTTCTGTGTCCCAGTCTTCTTTGCCATATGTTAATTATTTAGTAGCTTTTTTCTTGTTGGCAACAGTCTTCTTGCGTCCCTTGCGTGTACGGGCATTGTTCTTGGTGCTCTGTCCGCGTACGGGAAGCCCGATACGGTGACGGATACCGCGGTAGCATCCTATATCCATCAGCCTTTTTATGTTGAGCTGTGTCTCGGAGCGCAGTTCGCCTTCCAGTTTATAATTCTCGGCCAGGACCTGACGGATAGCGTTTATGTTATCGTCATTCCACTCATCAACCTTCATGTGGCGGTCAACGCCAGCGCTGTCAAGCACTTTCTGTGCCGTGCTGCGTCCTACCCCATAGATGTAGGTAAGAGCTATTTCGCCCTGCTTGTTCCTCGGTAGGTCTACCCCATTAATACGTGCCATATACCTCTTTTAATTTGAAGTGCAAAGTTAATCAAATTTATCCCTGCCTCTGCTTGAACTTGGGATTTTTCTTATTTATCACATACAGACGCCCGTTACGCCTCACTATCTTGCAGTTGGCTGAGCGTTTTTTGACTGATGCTCTTACTTTCATCGCTCTGTTTCTTTCTATTTAAATCTGAATGTTATTCTTCCTTTAGTCAGGTCATACGGAGACATCTCCACCTTGACCTTATCTCCGGGCAGGATCTTGATATAATGCATTCTCATCTTGCCTGAGATGTGTGCGGTTATTATATGTCCGTTTTCGAGCCTGACCCTGAACATCGCGTTTGACAACGCCTCGATGATCGTTCCGTCAATCTCTATTGATGGTTGTTTGGCCATATTGTTACCTCTTTGTTAATACTTCTTCTATATATTCAAATGTTGTCAGCTGGTCGGCCTTACCCTCCCTGACTGCAACAGCGTATTCATAATGGGCTGACGGCTTGCCGTCGCCGGTACTTACCGTCCATCCGTCGGCGGCGACCTTTGTGTTCCTCGTGCCCATGTTTATCATCGGCTCTATGCAGATGACCAGGTTCTTTTCAAGTCGTGTGCCGCTGCCTCGTTTGCCGAAGTTGGGCACCTCAGGACCCTCGTGCAGGTTCCTGCCAATGCCGTGCCCCACCAGGGTGCGCACCACCGAGTAGCCTCCGCTTTCGGCCTTCTTCTGCACTGCATGGGATATGTCTCCCACGCGGTTGCCGGCCACTGCCTCCTTCACTCCGGCCTCAAGAGAGGCACGTGTAAACTCAAGCAGGCGCATGATATCGGGGCTCACCTCTCCCACCGGGAAGGTATAGGCACTGTCGCCATAGAAGCCGTCCAGTATCACCCCGCAGTCTACGGAGATGATGTCACCCTCCTTCAGGGTGTAGTCCGACGGTATTCCGTGCACCACCCTGTCATTGACAGATGTGCAGAGCGTATTCGGGTATCCGGCATAGCCCTTGAAGCCTGGCAGGGCGCCGTGATCACGTATGAAGGTCTCGGCGATGCCATCGAGATGAAGTGTTGTCACTCCCGGCCTGATATGCCGTGCCAGCTCTGCCAGCGTTTGCGAAACGAGCTGATTGCTCTGTCGCAGGAGCTCTACCTCCTCATCTGTCTTAATATAAATCATCAAAGAACGAAAAGGAATCAGATAGCCGTTACGGCTCCGGTCCTGCCCTTGATGCGGCCCGACTTCATCAGGCCGTCATAGTGGCGCATGAGCAGATGACTTTCTATCTGCTGGAGAGTATCAAGGACGACGCCCACGAGAATGAGGAGCGACGTACCTCCAAAGAACTGTGCGAACTCACCGCTGACGCCAAAGTTAACGGCGAAGGCGGGGAGGATGGCTATGATAGCCAGGAAGATAGATCCAGGGAGGGTGATCCTTGACATGATGGTGTCAATGAACTCGACGGTCTTGCGCCCTGGTTTGATACCGGGAATGAAACCGCCGTTCTTCTTCATGTCTTCAGCCATCTGTACCGGGTTGATTGTAACCGCGGTATAGAAGTAGGTGAAGAGTATTATGAGCAGGGCGGTGACCATGTTGTACCAGAATCCGTACATATTGGTAAAGGCCACCACGAAGCCCGACCCCGATTCGCTGAAGCCGGCGAAGATGATGGGCAGCATCATGATCGCCTGGGCGAAGATGATGGGCATAACACCGGCTGCGTTCACCTTGAGGGGTATATACTGTCTGACGCCGCCGTACTGCTTGTTGCCTACGATACGCCTGGCATACTGCACGGGAATCCTTCTGGTGCCCTGCACCAGCAGCACAGAGCCCAGTATCACCAGGAAGAGGAATACTATCTCTATCAGCAGTGCGATGAGGCCGCCAGAGCCGTTGATGCGGGTACCTGTCTCAAACACGAATGCGACGGGGAAGCGGGCAATGATGCCCACCATGATTATAAGTGAGATTCCGTTACCTATACCTTTATCCGTTATTCTTTCGCCAAGCCACATGACAAATATTGTGCCGGCGGTGAGAATGATTACCGAGGAGATCTTGAAGAACATCCCCTGGAGCACAAAGGCTTCCGGAGGCAGGATGGCGTGCAGGTTGGCCAGGTATGTGGGCGCCTGCAGGACCAGGATGGCCACGGTGAGATACCGTGTGTACTGGTTCATCTTGCGTCTGCCGCTCTCACCCTCCTTCTGCAGTTTCTGGAAGTAGGGAAAGACGATGCCGAGCAGCTGTATAACGATTGAGGCGGAGATATAGGGCATGATGCCGAGGGCAAAGATGGATGCCTGTGAGAAGGCGCCGCCGGAGAACATGTCAAGCAGTCCCATAATCCCGCTTGATGTCTGGCTCTGCAGGTTCTCAAGCATTGACGGGTCTACGCCCGGCAGCGTGATATATTTACCCAGACGGTAGAGGGCCACGATGCCAAGGGTGTAGAGTATCCTTGCTCTCAGATCCTCAATCTTGAAAATATTCTTTATGGTCTGTATGAATTTCATGCCTTACAGTTTAACTGCGGTTCCCTGATTAGCTTCTATTGCTGCCTGGGCTGACTTGCTGAAAGCATGGGCATGCACCTCGAGCTTCTTCGTCAGCGTACCGTTGCCGAGTATCTTTACCAGTGAGTTCTTGTTTATCAGACCGGCGGTGAGCATCGTCTGTATGTCTATGCGGTCACTCTTGAGCTTCTCGGCAAGTTTGTCGAGCGTGCTGAGATTGATGCCCTTGTATTCAACCCGGTTTATGTTTTTGAATCCCGACTTGGGCACGCGTCTCTGCAAAGGCATCTGACCGCCTTCAAAACCGACCTTCTTGCTGTAGCCCGAACGTGACTTGGCACCCTTGTGACCGCGTGTTGAGGTACCGCCCCGTCCTGATCCTTCACCGCGGCCGATGCGCTTCTCTTTTTTCACCGACCCTGGTGCCGGTTTTAAATTGCTTAAATCCATTTTACAATATATGTAATGCAGTTAATATCCTATATTTTCTCCATCCTGACCAGGTGTTCAAGCTTCCTGACCATACCCATTACCTGCGGGGAGTCGTCATGCTCTACTGTCTGATGCATCTTCTTCAGGCCCAGTGCGTCGAGTATCCTCTTCTGTCTCTCGGGCTGGCCTATCCTGCTTTTTACCTGGGTTATCCTTATTCTTGCCATTGGTGCAGATCTTTCTAACCGTTAAATACTTTTTCCATTGTTACTCCCCTGTGGTCAGCCACGGTGCTGGCATCACGCATCTCGAGCAGTGCAGCTATGGTAGCCTTTACAAGGTTGTGCGGGTTTGATGAGCCCTTTGACTTGGCCAGCACGTTTCTTACGCCTACACTCTCAAGGACGGCACGCATGGCGCCTCCTGCCTTGACACCGGTTCCTTCCGATGCGGGCTTGATGAATACGTATGCCCCGCCGAACTTGCCGTACTGCTCATGAGGTATGGTTCCCTTGAAAACCGGCACCTTGATGAGGTTCTTCTTGGCATCTTCTATGCCCTTGGCAATGGCAGTGGTAACCTCGCTTGCCTTACCGAGGCCGTGACCTACTATACCTTTCTCATCGCCGACGACGACGATGGCCGAGAAGCTGAATGTGCGGCCTCCCTTTGTCACCTTGGTTACCCTCTGGATGCTTACCAGCCTGTCGGTAAGTTCAAGATCACTGTTCTTAATTCGCTTTGTTCCGTATGCCATACTGTTTAAAATTTTAAGCCGCCTTGACGTGCTCCGTCAGCTAATGATTTTACTCTGCCATGATATTGGTAACCGTTCCTGTCAAAGACAACGCTCTCGATGCCCTTCGCCTTGCAGACCTCGGCAAAATGCTTGCCCACAAGGGCAGCCACCTCGATCTTCTTCTTGCCAGTGACGGAGGCTATCTCCTTCTCCCTGGAACATGCCGATGCAAGTGTCACACCATTGACATCATCAACAGCCTGAATATATATCTGCTTGTTACTGCGGTATACCGTTATCCTTGGTTTCGCCGGCGTGCCTTTTATGCTCCTGCGGATCCTCAGTTTGATCTTTTCTCTCTTTTCTGTCTTTGTTAAAGCCATGACATCACTGTTTAATCATGTTATACACCAGCCGATTTGCCGGCTTTTCTCCTGAGTCTTTCACCCACGAACTTAATCCCTTTGCCTTTGTAAGGTTCCGGCGGACGCAGCGATCTGATCTTTGCTGCCACATGCCCTATGAGCTGCTTGTCAATGCTCGACAGGGTGATGACGGGGTTGCTCCTCTTCTCGGTCTTGGTTTCGACCTTTATCTCCTGCGGCAGTTCTATTACAATATCGTGTGAATAGCCAAGGTTCATCTCGAGACGCTGACCGTTGGCCTCGGCACGGTAGCCTACGCCCACCAGCTCCAGGTCCTTCCGGTAGCCTTTGGAGACACCTACAACCATATTGGCTATCAGGGCCCTGTAGAGGCCATGAAGCGACTTGAGTCTCTTCTCGTCATTCGGTCTTGAGAGCACCAGCTCATTGTTTTCAACCTCAACCCTTATGTCACTGTCAATCTTCTGTGACAGCGTTCCCAGCGGACCCTTGACAGTTACCACATTGGCGTCATCCACTGTAACAGTGACGCCTGATGGCAGGGATACCGGCAATTTTCCTATTCGTGACATTTGAATCCTCCTCCTGTTTAATAAACATAACAAATTACTTCACCCCCGACATTCTCTTTTTTGGCCTCCTTCTCGGTCATGACACCGGCAGAGGTTGAGAGAATGGCTATTCCCAGTCCGTTGAGGACTCGCGGGAGCTTGTCAACGCCTACGTACTTCCTGAGGCCGGGACGGCTCACCCTGCGTATCGACTTGATAGCCGGCAGCTTGCTCTTGGGATGATACTTGAGGGCGATCTTTATCTTGCCCTGGAGGTCATCATCAATGAACTTATAGCTGAGGATGTATCCTTTTTCGTAGAGTATCCTGGTGATATCCTTCGTCAGACCGGAAGCCGGGGTCTCGACAACCTTGTGACCGGCTTTTACGGCATTTCTCACTCTGGTAAGAAAATCTGCTATTGGATCTGTCATCTTATTGTAGTTAATAGTTTATATCTCTGTCGGGTTGTTACCAGCTTGCCTTTCTTACGCCCGGGATGAGTCCTTTGGAGGCCATCTCCCTGAATGTGATCCTGCTGACGCCAAACTGTCTCATGTAGCCTCTGGGTCTGCCGGTGATCTTGCACCTGTTGCGCTGCCTGATGGGGTTTGAGTTGCGCGGCAGGGTGCTCATAGCGATGTAGTCTCCTTCTGCTTTGAGGGCTGCCCTTTTGGCGGCGTATCTTTTTGCAAGTCTGGCGCGTTTGACCTCGCGGGCTTTCATTGATTCTTTAGCCATATTCCGATCTGTTTACTTGTTTTTAAAGGGTATTCCGAATTGTTTGAGCAGGGCGTAGGCCTCTTCATCGCTCCGGGCGGTGGTGACAAATGTTATCTGCAGACCCATGATCTTGGCGATCTTGTCAATATCGATCTCCGGGAAGATGATCTGTTCCGTGATCCCCAGGGTATAGTTGCCGCGGCCGTCAAGTTTGGCGCCGACACCCTTGAAGTCGCGTATGCGCGGCAGGGCAACGGATATCAGCCTCTCGAGAAACTCATACATGCGGTCTTTGCGGAGTGTGACCATAACACCGATGGGCATTGCCTTGCGGAGCTTGAAGTTGGATATGTCCTTCTTCGATACTGTCTGCACGGCCTTCTGTCCGGCGAGGTCACTCACCTCCTTCGCTCCCATCTCCAACAGCTTCTTGTCGGCAATAGCCTGACCTAGTCCCTGGTTGATGACTATCTTTTCAAGACGCGGCACCTGCATCACACTCTTGTAGTTGAACTGCTTCATCAGTTCAGGTGTGATCTCACTCTTGTATTTTGTTTTTAAAGCTGGCGTATACATTACTTGATCTCCTCTCCTGATTTTTTGGCAAAGCGCACCAGTTTGTTCTTCTCATTCAGTCTGCGGCCTACACGTGTGGGCTTGCCGCTGGCCGGGTCTATGACCATGAGGTTGGAAATATGCACGGGGGCCTCCTTCTTGATGATGCCTCCCTGCGGTGCCTTGGCGTTGGGCTTGGTATGTTTCGATACCATGTTCACTCCTTCAACCAGGGCCTTGCTTTTATCCCTGTTAACCTCCAGGACCCTTCCCTTCTGTCCTTTTGATTCACCGGCAATGACAGCCACTGTGTCTCCTTTCTTGATGTGTAATTTCTTCTGCATCGGGTGTCCGTTTAAATATTATAACACTTCAGGTGCAAGTGAGACTATCTTCATGTACTTGTCGCGCAGTTCCCTGGCAACAGGACCGAAGATACGGGTGCCGCGCACCTCATCCTGGTTGGTGAGAAGCACCACGGCATTGTCGTCAAAGCGGATGTATGATCCGTCAGCGCGGCGTATCTCCTTTTTGGTTCTCACCACGACAGCCTTGCTTACCGATCCCTTCTTTGCTTCACCTGAGGGCATGGCGCTCTTTACGGAGACAACGATCTTGTCTCCCACGCTTGCATACCTCTTCTTGCTTCCGCCGAGCACCCTGATGCAAAGAACCTCCTTGGCACCTGTGTTATCGGCAACAGTCAACCTGCTTTCCTGCTGTATCATAATTACTTAGCTCTTTCAATTATTTCAACCAATCTCCAGGCTTTATTCTTGCTGAGAGGCCTGGTCTCCATTATGCGTACCGTATCACCAATATTGCAGGTGTTCTCCTCATCATGAGCCATCAGCTTCTTCGTCCGGTTGACGAACTTGCCGTAGATGGGGTGCTTTACCTTTCTGCGGATGGCAACGACGATGGATTTGTCCATCTTGTTGCTGACGACAACACCCGTACGCTCTTTTCTAAGTTTCCTTTCTTCCATTGTGATAGCGGCTATTTTGTTTTGTCATTCATCTCTCTCTTGCGCTTCTCAGTCATGAGCCTGGCGATCGACTTCCTGCTCTCCTTTATCTTCTGGGGATTATCCAGCGGGGAGATGGCGTGGTTAAGCTTCATGCGCACGAGTGCGGTCTTCTCGTTGTCAATACGCTCGAGAAGCTCCTGGTTGCTTAATTCTCTTATCTCTGAACTCTTCATTGCTCTTGTATTTTATTCCTCGGCGTAATCACGGCGTACCACAAATTTTGTTGCTACAGGCAGTTTCTGCGCTGCAAGGCGGAGTGCCTCCCTGGCCACATCAAAGGGAACGCCCTCGGCTTCGATGATTATACGTCCGGGTGTCACCGGAACGACAAAGCCTTCAGGAGCACCTTTACCTTTACCCATTCTCACCTCTGCAGGCTTCTTGGTTATGGGTTTGTCGGGGAAAACGCGGATCCATATCTGACCCTCACGTTTCATGTGACGGGTGACAGCCTGGCGTGCAGCCTCAAGCTGACGGCCGGTGATCCATGCCTCCTCCAGGGTTTTGATGCCAAATGACCCGAATGCCAGCTGATTGCCTCTCTGGGCATTGCCTTTCATCATGCCCTTCTGGCTCCTCCTGAATTTGGTCTTCTTCGGTTGTAACATCGCTCAGTTATTATTAAAATATTGTATAATTCAGTTACCTGGAATCCTTTTTATTGCCGCCTCTTTTCCTGAAGCCTCCGGACGGGGGTCCGCCCTTTGCTCCCTTGAGGTTCTTGGCTCCGATATTGGGACTGAGGTCACGCTTGCCGTATACCTCGCCGTTGCATATCCACACCTTGATTCCTATCAGGCCCACCTTGGTGAGGGCCTCAGCCAGTGCATAGTCGATGTCCGCACGGAAGGTGTGCAGAGGAATCCTGCCATCCTTGTAGCTCTCGTTGCGTGCCATCTCAGCACCGCCGAGCCTGCCGGATATCACCACCTTGATGCCTTCGGCACCCATGCGCATCGTTGAGGCAACGGCCATCTTGATGGCACGGCGGTAAGAGATCTTGCCTTCCACCTGGCGGGCTATGTTCCCGGCAACTATTGCTGCATCAAGCTCAGGACGCTTCACCTCGAAGATGTTAATCTGAACCTCCTTTTTGGTGATCTTCTTGAGCTCCTCCTTCAGTTTGTCAACCTCCTGGCCTCCCTTGCCGATGATGATGCCCGGGCGCGCCGTATTGACGGTGACGGTGATGAGCTTGAGGGTACGCTCAATGATGATCTTCGAGATACTTGCCTTTGCAAGCCTGGCATTCAGGTATTCCCTGATTTTTGTGTCCTCAACAAGCTTGCTTGAGAAGTCACTGCCACCGTACCAGTTGGAGTCCCATCCCTTGATGATCCCTACTCTGTTGCCTATCGGATTTACTTTCTGTCCCATTGTTTACTCTGAAATGTTTGCTGTTTCCTGTTTCCTGCTACCCAGCACAAGGGTTACATGGTTTGATCTCTTGCGTATGCGGTAAGCCCTTCCCTGGGGGGCGGGACGGATTCTTCGCAGTATGCGGCCGCCGTCGACCTGCACCTCCTTGACGTAGAGGTCGCTCTCCTCAAGGCGCAACCCCTCGTTCTTGGCCTGCCAGTTGGCAATGGCCGAGAGAAGCAGTTTCTCAACCCTGCGGGAAGCTTCCTGCTTGCTGAACTTCAGTATGTCAAGAGCCCTGTTGACCTCCTGACCCCTGATAAGATCAGTTACCAGTCTCATCTTGCGCGGTGAGGTGGGGACGTTCTTCAATACGGCCCTGGTCCTCTCTTTTACGGCTTCCTTCCTCTTTTCCGCGCTTATTCTTTTTCTTGCACCCATATCTAATTCTTTTTCAGTTGTTTAGATACATTACCTATTTCTGTTTCCCGCCATGACCGCGGAAGGTACGGGTAGGGGCAAACTCTCCCAGCTTATGACCAACCATATTTTCGGTAATGTATACAGGTATGAATTTGTTTCCGTTGTGCACTGCCAGGGTGTGTCCCACAAAGTCGGGGGAGATAACCGATCTTCTTGACCAGGTCTTGATCACGGTCTTCTTTCCGCCATCATTCATTGCGTCAACCTTTTTGCCAAGGTGAAGGTCAATGAAGGGGCCTTTTTTAATGGATCTGCTCATCGTGTCAACTATTTTTTCCTTCTTTCAATAATGTGCCTGTTCGAATACTTGGTACGGCTCCTGGTCTTGTACCCTTTGGCGGGCATGCCGTTGCGTGACCGCGGATGGCCTCCCGAGGCTCTTCCTTCACCACCGCCCATGGGGTGATCAACGGGGTTCATGGCCACACCCCTGGTTCTGGGTCTGCGTCCGAGCCAGCGGCTGCGTCCCGCCTTGCCTGATCTCTCCTGGTTGTGGTCGGTGTTGGATACTGTTCCTATTGTGGCTCGGCATATGGTAAGCACCATCCTGGTCTCACCCGAGGGGAGCTTGATGGTGGCATACTTGCCCTCACGGGCCGCCAGCTGTGCAAAAGTGCCTGCACTGCGTGCCAGGGCTGCACCCTTACCGGGCTTGAGCTCTATGTTGTGCACTATCGTTCCCAGTGGTATGTCCTCAAGGAAGAGAGTGTTGCCCAGGTCAGGCGTGGCGCTCTTACCAGACATGACCTCCTGTCCCACCTTAAGTCCGTTGGGAGCAATGATATACCTCTTCTCACCGTCAGCATAGGTCAGAAGAGCTATACGGGCCGAACGGTTCGGATCGTATTCCACGGAGGTGACCCTGGCGGCAATGCCGTCCTTGTCCCTGCGGAAGTCGATCACACGGTACATCCTCTTGTGACCGCCACCCAGATACCTCATGGTGCGCCTGCCGTTAACATTCCTTCCCCCTGACTTCTTCAGCGGCGCGAGCAAGGATTTCTCCGGCGTCTCGCGGGTGACCTCGGCAAAGGTACTCGCGATCTTATGTCTCTGGCCTGGTGTTACAGGCTTAATCTTTCTGACTGCCATATAGTGTTAAATGTTGCTGTAAAAATCAATCGTCTCTCCTTTGGCGAGAGTGACAACAGCCTTCTTCGTTGCTGTCGTGCGTCCCTTCATCATGCCCGACTTGGTATAGCGGGTCTTGTTCTTGCCGGCATAGTTGATGGTGTTCACCGATTCAACATTGACGCCGTAAAGATCCTCAACCGCCTTCTTTATCTCGAGCTTGTTGGCCTTGCGTGCGACCAGAAAACCATACCTGTTGAACTTCTCGCCCTGGCTGGTCATCTTTTCGGTCACTATGGGTTTAACTAAAATTTCCATATCTATCTCCCGGTTTATAATGTTGACTGCAAAACATCAACTGCGCTCTCCGTAAGCACCAGAGTTGAAGCTTTCATTATACTGTAAGTGTTTAAATCACTGATAGTTACAACTTCAACTCCCTGCAAATTTCGAGATGACAAATATATGTTTTTATTTTGTTCCGGTAAAACAAAGAGTGATTTTTTATTCATTATATTGAGGTTTGCGCTTACTCCGGCCATTTTTGCGGTCTTCGGGGTCTCCAGCGAAAAGTCCTCAAGAATGATAATCCTGTTCTCCTTTGCCTTGTATGAAAGGGCTGATTTTCTGGCCAGCTGTTTCACCTTTTTGTTGAGCTTGAAGCCGTAGAACCTGGGCCTGGGGCCGAAGATGCGGCCGCCGCCCCGGAATTGCGGGTTCTTGATGCTGCCGAAGCGTGCTGTTCCGGTGCCCTTCTGTCTCTTAAGCTTGCGTGTGCTGCCCATGACCTCGCCGCGCTCCTTGGCCTTGTGAGTACCCTGTCTCTGACCTGCCAGGTACTGTTTCGTATCGAGGTAGATAGCATGGTCATTGGGTTCAATGCCGAAGATGGTCTCGTTGAGAGTAACCTTTCTTCCGGTCTCTTTTCCGTCTATGTTGAATACTGCTACTTCCATTACTTTGTTATTATTACGTAACCACCCCTGGGGCCCGGTACGGCTCCTTTGACAAGGAGAAGGTTTGATTCTGGAATGATCTTTATCTTCCGCAGTTCTGTCTCCTGCTGCCTGCCGCCGGTGCGACCTGCCATGCGCATGCCCTTCATGACCCTTGACGGCCATGATGAGGCGCCGATGGAACCCGGAGCCCTGAGCCTGTTGTGCTGGCCGTGGGTCGTGCCTCCCACGCCGCCGAAGCCGTGACGCTTGACAACACCCTGGAAGCCCTTGCCCTTGGTCCATCCTCTGACATCAAGGTATATATCCTCATCGAACAGATCCACGGTGATGACATCACCTATCTTGTATTTGTCCTCTTCGAACCCGACGAACTCGGCCACCTTTCTCTTGGGACCGGTGCCGGCCTTCTTGAAATGGCCTATCTCAGCCTTGTTGCTCGATTTTTCCCTCTTATCGTCAAAACTGAGCTGCAATGCCGCATAACCGTCGTTCTTCACAGTCTTCACCTGGGAGACGACACACGGGCCTACCTCCAGGACTGTGCATGGGATGTTCTTTCCATTATCATCGAAGATGGAGGTCATCCCAACCTTTTTTCCTATTAATCCCTGCATAATTCAGTATATTTTCCGGTTATCACACTTTAATTTCCACCTCTACTCCGCTGGGCAGTTCAAGCTTCATGAGAGCATCGATGGTTTTGGGTGTGGAGCTGTATATGTCAAGCAGACGCTTGTACGATGATAGTTCAAACTGCTCTCTTGATTTCTTGTTCACGAACGGGGAGCGGAGCACCGTATAGATCCTTTTGTGGGTAGGCAGCGGAATTGGGCCGCTGACCACTGCACCCGTCGATTTGACGGTCTTGACGATCTTTTCTGCCGATTTGTCGACCAGGTTATGATCGTAAGACTTGAGTTTGATGCGAATTTTCTGACTCATCTTTACTTAAAACTTTTTCCTGTTGTTACTTCAATAATTTTCTTCGCTAATTCTGCAGGCACCTCTTCAAAATGGGAGAACTCCATCGTGGATGTAGCCCTGCCCGAGGTAAGGGTACGCAGTACTGTAACGTATCCGAAGTTTTCTGCCAGAGGTACTTTTGCCTTTATAACCCTTGAACCTGCTTTCGATTCCATACCTTCCACCTTGCTCCTGCGCTTGTTGAAGTCGCCGATGACGTCACCCACGAACTCTTCCGGGGTAACCACTTCGGCGTTCATCACCGGTTCAAGGAGCACCGGGCTGCATTTTGGCGCCGCGTGGCGGAATGCCTGCCTGGCTGCTATCTCGAACGAGAGCGAGTCGGAGTCGACGGGATGGTAGGAACCGTCCTTGAGAATAACCTTAAGGCTGTCGAGGGGGAAGCCGGCCATGGGGCCGTTGAGCATCGCCTCGCGGAAACCCTTTTCAACTGAGGGTATAAACTCCTTCGGCACATTGCCTCCCCTGATCTCATTTACAAAGGTGAGTCCCGGAACAGAGTCTTCGGCAGGCATGAGCTCCACGGTGATATCCGCGAACTTGCCCCTGCCGCCTGTCTGTTTCCTGAACAGCTCCCTGTGAGTGTATGATTTTGTGATGGCCTCCTTATAAGCAACCTGAGGCCTTCCCTGGTTGCATTCTACTTTAAATTCCCGCTTCAGGCGATCAATAAGAATCTCCAGATGAAGCTCTCCCATGCCGCTGATGATCGTCTGTCCGCTGTCGGGATCGGTTTTGACCTTGAAGGTGGGATCCTCTTCGGCCAGTTTGCCGAGTGCCTGTCCCAGTCTGTCCATGTCAGCCTGTGTTTTGGGCTCCACGGCTATCCATATCACCGGTTCCGGGAACTCCATTGATTCAAGGAGAACAGGCTTGTGAACGGCACAGAGGGTGTCACCTGTCTGAAGGTCCTTGAAGCCGACGCCGGCACATATATCTCCTGCGGAGACTGACGGCACCGGGTTCTGCTTGTTGGCATGCATCTGGAAGAGGCGGTTGATGCGCTCCCTCTTGCCGGTACGTACATTCAGCACAGTATCACCGGCATTGATGGTGCCTGAGTAGACCCTCATGAAGACCAGCCGGCCTACATACGGGTCCGTTGCTATCTTGAAGGCGAGAGCCGAGAAGGGCTCGTCAGCCCTGGGCTCCAGGATTATCTCCCTGTCGTCGCGCGGGTCTTTGCCTTTGACGGCTCCCACATCCGTGGGTGAGGGCAGGTAAGCCACCACGCCGTTCAACAGCCGCTGCACCCCTTTGTTCTTGAAGGCGGCGCCGCAGAAGACGGGGACGATCACTCCCTCAACGGTCTCACGGCGGAGGACCGTCATCAGCTCCTCGGAGGTGATGCTGTGATGGTCTTCCAGGTATCTTTCCAGTATTGAGTCATCCATCTCGGCACAGGCCTCCACGAGCTTCATACGCCACTCTTCAGCCTCCTCTGCCATCTCTTCCGGGATGGGCTGGACGGTGAAGTTTGTCAACGGGTCGGCTCCGTCCTCGAAGATGATAGCCTTCATCTCAATAAGGTCTATCAGACCCTCAAAGTTCTCCTCGGCCCCGATGGGTATCTGCACGGGCACGGGATGTGCTCCCAGCTTATCGATCATCTGCTGCACCACCCCGTGGAAGTCGGCGCCGGCGCGGTCCATCTTGTTGACGAAGGCTATGCGCGGCACGTTGTATTTGTTTGCCTGCCGCCAGACGGTCTCCGACTGCGGTTCCACGCCTCCCACGGCGCAGAAGACCGCCACGGCTCCGTCAAGCACCCTGAGGGCCCGCTCCACCTCCACGGTGAAGTCGACATGCCCGGGGGTATCGATGAGGTTGATCTTATAGAGCTGATCCCTGTATTTCCAGAAGGTGGTGGTGGCAGCAGAGGTGATGGTGATGCCCCGCTCCTGCTCCTGTACCATCCAGTCCATGGTGGCATTGCCGTCATCGACTTCCCCGATGCGGTGCACACGGCCCGTATAATAGAGGATGCGCTCGGAAGTGGTTGTCTTCCCGGCATCGATGTGGGCCATAATGCCAATGTTTCTGGTATGTTTGAGATCGCTGCTCATCTGTTGCTGGTTGTTCTCCCGAGGTCAGATCAGAACCTGAAATGGGCGAAGGCTTTGTTGGCCTCGGCCATACGGTGTGTATCCTCTTTCCTCTTATAGGCTCCGCCCTCCTGGTTATAGGCAGCCATGACCTCGGCGGCAAGCTTCTCGGCCATGCTGTGGCCGCTGCGCTTGCGGGCGAAGAGTATCAGGTTCTTCATGCTTATGCTCACCTTGCGGTCGGGACGAATCTCAAGCGGCACCTGGAAGGTGGCGCCACCGACCCTGCGGCTTTTGACCTCAACGTGGGGAGTGATATTGTCGAGTGCCTGTTTCCAGATCTCGAGAGGACTCTTCTCCTCATTCTTCATCTTGTCGGCCACTATTTCCAGTGAGTCGTAAAATATTCTGAAGGCAACGGTCTTTTTACCACTGTACATCAGGTTATTGATGAAACGGGTAACGTACGGATCGTTGAATTTCGGGTCCGGTAGGAGGATCCTCTTCTTTGGTTTTGCCTTTCTCATATCGTGTGAATCCTTTAACTGTTACTTCTTTGGTCTTTTTGCACCGTATTTTGACCTTCTCTGCTTACGGCCATCAACACCGGAGGTGTCAAGTGCGCCACGGATAAGGTGATAGCGGACGCCCGGAAGGTCCTTGACCCTGCCGCCCCTGATGAGCACGATGGAGTGCTCCTGGAGATTGTGTCCCTCACCCGGAATATAGGCGTTGACCTCCTTCTGGTTGGTCAGCCTCACCCTGGCTACTTTTCTCATGGCTGAGTTAGGTTTCTTTGGCGTGGTAGTGTAGACACGCACACAGACTCCCCTCCTCTGCGGGCATGAGTCAAGCGCAGGTGCCTTGCTTTTGTCTACCAGCTTCTTGCGGCCTTTTCTTACTAACTGCTGAATTGTTGGCATAATTCTCTTTTAATTAATTTTCCTTTTCTATATACTGGTCTGCAAAAAAATCATTCTTCACCGTCACAACAGGCAATCTTCATTGCCTCCCGTTACGCACGCTGCTCCCGCGTGATGCGTCAACGGCAGTCCGTCGGCACAATGCTGCGGGGGCAAAGTTTTCTGAAGATGTAACTTATGGTTTGTAAGTTATTTACAGGAATTTCTTCCCGACCGCTCCCATCGACCTCTTTTCTAAACTTACACTCTGAAGAAGTGACCGGTACTCCTGTTTTTCAAAAAACCGGTGCAAAGATAAAGAAATATTTTTCAAACAACAGCTACTTTTATGATCTCTTTTGAAAATTTGTTATTTTTGCGCTCCCTACGAGATCAACACACATATAATAAAATAATTAAAGCCGAAGATGAAGACTTACTCAACAGACCACCTCAGAAACATAGCTCTGCTGGGAAACTCGGGCTCAGGAAAGACAACCCTTGCAGAAGCGATGCTGTTCAACGGGGGGGTCATTGAGAGACGGGGTTCAGTGGAAGCCAGGAACACCGTCTCTGACTATAAGCCTATAGAGCAGGAGAACCGTAACTCAGTATTTTCCACAGTGCTCTACGCCGAGTACAACGACAAGAAGGTAAACATACTTGACACCCCGGGTCTGGATGACTTCTCCGGCGGGGTAATATCATCGATGTATGCTGCTGACACCGTCATGCTGGTCATCAACGTTCAGAACGGCGTTGAGGTGGGGACGGAGATCCAGTTCAGGCATGCCGACAAGTTTCACAAACCCCTCATCATAGTCGTCAACGGCCTCGATCACGAGAAGGCCAACTTTGAAAAGACGGTTGAGATGCTTCATGAGAGGTTCGGTAGTGATGTCACCCTGGCACAGTTCCCGGTGAATGAGGGTCTGGGCTTCAACACCATCATTGATGTTGTAAGCATGAAGATGCTGCGTTACGGCAAAGAGGGAGGCAAGGCGGAGGTTCTTGATATTCCCGCCGAACACCAGCCGAAGGCTGAGGAGCTTCACGCCGCGCTCACCGAGAAGGTGGCCGAGAGCGACGAGGAGCTGATGGAACTCTTCTTTGCCAATGACAAGCTTACCGAGGAGGAGATCAGCAGGGGCATACGTGAGGGGCTGCTCAAGAGGGGCATCTTCCCTGTCTTCTGCGTCTCTGCCAAAGGCAATGTGGGGGTCGACAGGCTGCTGCAGTTCATCACTGCTGCCGCACCGTCGCCGTCTGACATGCCGGCAGTGAAGAACTCGAAGGGGAATGAGGTTAAGTGTGATGCTTCCGGCGCTGCCTCGGTATTTGTCTTCAAGACCACCATCGAGGAACACATAGGAGAGATCAACTATTTCAGGGTCATGTCGGGCAAGATCAACGAGAACCTCGACGTGGTCAACACCAGCAACGGCACCAGGGAGCGACTCTCCCAGATCTTCATATGTGCCGGCAAGAACCGCACCCGTGTTCCGGAGATACATGCCGGTGACGTCGGCGGCTTCGTCAAGCTGAAGAACACCAAGACCAACCACACTCTCAATACCGTGGGCAACGACTGGGTCTATAACAATATGCAGTTTCCCGCTCCCAAGTATCGCACAGCCATCAAGCCTGTGAATGAGAGCGACGAGGAGAAGCTGGGCGAGGCGCTGAGCCGCATGCACCAGGAGGACCCGACCATCATCGTCGAGTATTCCAAGGAGCTGAAGCAGATCATCATCCACGGCCAGGGCGAGTATCATCTCAACATCCTGAAGTGGCATCTTGACAGCATATTCAAGATTGAGACACAGTACATTGCCCCCAAGATACCATACCGTGAGACCATCACCAAAACCGCACAGGCCGACTACCGTCACAAGAAGCAGTCGGGCGGCGCCGGTCAGTTCGGTGAGGTTCATATGATCATCGAGCCGTTTGAGGAGGGTTCGGAGGCCAAGTCGATGATGAAGATCGCCGGCAAGGAGATCAAGCTGGCCAACCGCGACAAGGAGGAGATCGATCTCCCGTGGGGCGGCAAGCTCATCTATATGAACTGTATTGTTGGCGGCTCCATTGACGCCCGTTTTATGCCGGCCATCCTGAAGGGCATCATGGAGAAGATGGAGGTAGGTCCTCTTACAGGCTCCTACGCCCGTGACATCAGGGTATATGTCTATGACGGCAAGATGCACCCGGTTGACTCAAACGAGATATCCTTCCGTCTGGCAGGGCGTAATGCCTTCAGCACCGCCTTCAAGAATGCCGGTCCGAAGATCCTTGAGCCGGTCTATGATGTTGAGATCATGGTTCCCTCCGACCGTATGGGTGATGTCATCAGCGACCTGCAGGGGCGCCGTGGCATGGTGCTGGGCATGACCAGCGACAAAGGTTTCGAGGTCATCAAGGCCAGGGTTCCCCTTGCTGAGATGAACAAGTACTCTACCGCTCTCAGCTCGCTCACCGGCGGCCGCGCCATGTACACCATGAAGTTTGCCGAGTACGCCCAGGTCCCCGGCGAAGTCCAGGATGCTGTCATCAAGGCCTACGAAGCCGAAGAGGAAGAGGAATAGGAAGAGGTTTCCAGAACGCTATATGGTTTTT
>CALMRD010000333.1 GCA_937871625.1 uncultured Bacteroidales bacterium
TTTCGCCCCGACACTGTTTATAGGAGGAGTGACCGGATTTCTTGTAGCAAGTTTATTGAGCAGGTTTACGGGATTTGACCTTCCGGATAACAGGTTTGTTCTTGTTGGAATGGCCGGCGCAATGGCCGGTGTAATGCATGCTCCGCTTACAGCGATCTTCCTGATTGCAGAAATTACCGGAGGATACTCTCTGCTGATCCCTCTTATTATTACTTCTACAATTGCTTATATAACAACAAGAGCCTTCGAACGCCATTCCATATACCATGTTGAACTGGCCCAAAGAGGTGAGCTTATTACACATGATAAGGACAAGGCGGTGCTAACGATGATGGACTGGCGTAAGGAGATCGAAAGGGATCTGATGAAAGTAAGGTCGGCAGATACCCTGGGAGACCTGGCAAAAGTGATTTCGAGGTCGAAGAGAAACATTTTTCCTGTTGTAGATGAGTATGATATTCTGGAAGGTGTTGTTCTACTCGATGATGTCAGGGATATTATGTTCAAAAGCGAATTGTATGAAACCACTCATGTTAAGGATTTAATGATAATCCCTCCCTCATATCTCGATGTGAGGGAAAGCATCGAAACAGTTATGGAAACCTTCAGAAAAACAAATGCATGGAATCTGCCTGTGCTCGACAATGGCATCTATGTGGGATTTCTTTCCAAATCACGGATATATGCTACCTACCGTGAGTTGCTGGTTCAGTTTTCGGAGGAGTAGTAAACGATCATATTAATTTTATTGATTTATTAACATTATATTTGTCATCGACGGCCGGTTATGGATACCCGTGATCCTTACTGGTTTAGTCCCATTAACCTGCTCGGAGACAATTAAAAACTACCCAAATGACGAACGATACTTTGATATTTGACCTTATTAAGAAAGAGCGTCAGCGCCAGCTCAACGGCATTGAATTAATTGCATCGGAAAATTTTGTAAGCCCGCAGGTCCTTGAAGCCATGGGATCGGTCCTTACAAATAAGTATGCCGAGGGTTATCCGGGTAACCGTTATTATGGTGGATGCGAAATCGTGGACCAGACCGAGCAGATCGCCATCGACAGGCTTAAACAACTTTACGGAGCTGAATATGCGAATGTCCAGCCTCACTCAGGTGCACAGGCCAATATGGCTGTATTTATGACCGTACTGAAACCGGGTGATACTTTTATGGGATTGAATCTTGCGCATGGAGGCCACCTCTCACACGGATCGCCGGTAAATTCTTCGGGTATTTTTTACAGACCTGTTGCCTATAGTGTCAAAGAGGATACCGGCCTGGTCGATTATGATATGATGGAAGAGCTTGCCCTGAAGGAAAAGCCAAAGATGATAATCGGAGGGGCGTCAGCCTATTCACGCGAATGGGACTATGAAAGGATGCGCATGATCGCTGATTCTGCAGGAGCTTTGCTGGTTGTGGATATGGCTCATCCTGCCGGACTGATAGCTGCCGGGTTACTGGAGAATCCGCTGAAGTATGCTCATATCGTAACGTCAACAACACATAAGACCCTGAGAGGTCCAAGGGGCGGTATAATCCTTATGGGCAGGGATTTTGTAAACCCATGGGGAATAACAACTACCAAAGGAGAGGTAAGAATGATGTCCTCACTTCTTAATTCAGCTGTGTTCCCTGGAATTCAGGGCGGACCCCTCGAACATGTAATTGCTTCAAAGGCAGTCTCTTTTGGAGAAGCTCTCCTGCCTCAATTCACGGAATACCAGCAACATGTGAAGAAGAATGCTGCTGTAATGTCCGACGCTTTCATAAGAAAAGGCTACAAGGTAATATCAAACGGTACAGACAATCATCTCATGCTGATTGACCTCAGAACAAAATTCCCCGATATTTCAGGAAAGAAGGTTGAGAATACGCTTGTGCGTTCTCATATTACAGTGAATAAGAATATGGTTCCGTTTGATAGCAGGTCTCCTTTCCTGACATCCGGACTGAGGGTCGGCACTCCGGCAATTACAACCCGAGGTCTCAGGGAAGAACACCTGGGCGTGATTGTTGATTTAATTGACGAGGTGATCTCAAATATTGAAAATGAAACTGTTATTAAAAGTGTGGGTGAGAAAGTTGTGGATATGATGGGATCATTTCCTCTCTTTTCAATGTAAAAGGAATAGATTAAAGACAGATTAAGATATTTTACCTGAGAATAAAATTATAGGTAATGGTTCCCTTTTGAATAACGGGAGCATCAGATTTTGGGTCAAATCTCGCCTTAAGGGCTGCTTCTTTTGCCACTCTAAGTAAATATTCGTCAAGTGTTGTGGATCCTTTTGTTCCGGGGATTGCCTGGGTAACTTTCCCGGATCTGTCAACACTGACTTCAACCACCACTTTGCCTTCACCCTGGTAGTCATATTTCGGAGCAGGAAGTGACTGGAATCCCCTCCCTGCAAGGTCAAAAGAGATTCCCTGATTTCCCAGACCTGTTCCTTCACCCCGGTTCTGTGAATCAACCGCTCCGGTCGGAACACCCTGGTTTCCTGATCCACCTGTCTCACCCTCACTTTTAGAGGTTGTTCCTGCATTCTTGGAGTTTGCCAGGGCATCGCGGGTTCTGTTCATGATGTCGGACTGTCTCTTCTGTTCAGCCTCAATTCTCTTTCTTTCGGCTTCCTCTT
>CALMRD010000334.1 GCA_937871625.1 uncultured Bacteroidales bacterium
GCATAGATGACGTTACTTGAGACATACGCCAGTATCCCGAGCGCGGTACCCATTATTGCCGATGTGCCGGTCGCGAGTCCGTCGAGGCCGTCGGTAAGGTTGGCTCCGTTCGAGACCGCTGTCACAATGAAAATCACTATTATCACAAAAATCAGCCAGGTAAATAACTGCCTGTATTTCAATGGTATAAATGCCACCAGCCAGGCATAGTTGAACTCGTTGTTCTTTACGAACGGGATTGTTGTCTTTGTCGACTTATGCTCCATCGACACCTGATCGCCCGAAAAATAAGGTTTTTCAGGATCGAGGAGTTCAATCCTCTCCCTTGCGGTAAGATCAGAAACCGAGACCTTCTCCATAATTATTACATCCTTGCTGAAGAAGAGGGTAAGTCCAACGATCAAACCGAGAATTATCTGTCCGGCTATCTTAAACCTTCCTGCCAGTCCTTCCTTATTCTTTTTAAATACTTTTATGTAGTCATCCAGAAAGCCTATGAAGCCAAGCCAGACTGTGGTAAGAAGCATCAGGATCACATAAATGTTATGAAGCCTGGCAAAAAGAAGTACCGGGATAAGGATTGAGGCAAGTATTATTATACCGCCCATTGAGGGTGTCCCATTTTTCTGATACTGCCCCTCAAGACCGAGGTCTCTTACTACTTCACCAACCTGCCTAACCTGAAGATAGTTAATGATCCTTTTTCCTATAAGAAGTGAGATCATTAGGGAGGTGATTACGGCCATTGCCGATCTGAATGATATATAATTGAACATTCCGGCTCCCGGGACATCAAGCTTATCGAGATATGTAAAAAGATAATACAGCATTTCCTACTTATTATGTTTCAGATGGAGGGCTGCTTTCAGTTCCTCCCTGTCGTCAAAATGATATTTTACCCCGTTTATCTCCTGATAGGGTTCATGCCCCTTGCCAGCTACCAGCACAACGTCGCCCGGCGCTGCCAGCATTACGGCAGTTTTTATTGCCTCCCTTCTGTCGCATATCCTCAGGACCTTCCTTCTGAGATCAGGTGTTATGCCAGCCTCCATATCGTCAAGTATTTTCTCAGGATCCTCATTACGCGGATTATCGGAAGTAAGGATGACCTTTGAACTGCCCTCTGCTGATATAAGAGCCATTTTGGGCCGTTTTGCACGGTCCCTGTCACCACCTGCACCCACCACGGTTATCAGCTGAAGTCCTTCATCCCGGATCCTGTTGATAGTTGTGATCACATTAAGCAGAGCATCTGGTGTATGGGCATAATCCACGATTCCGTTTATTCCCCCCGGCACCTCGACGGCTTCGAGCCTTCCCGGCACCGACCGCAGATCGCTGAGGATAGTAAGTATCTCCTTCCTTGTCCCTCCCAGCAGTTCGGATGCTGCAAAAACTGCCAGCAGATTCGAAGCATTGAAATCACCGGTAAATCTTGTCCAGACATCCTCCCCCTGAATTCTGAGATCCATGCCGCTGAAGTCCTGCTCAATGATATTGCACCTGAAATCAGCGACACCCTTAACTGAAAATGTATATTTACGGGCAGAGCAGTTCTGGAGCATCACCTTTCCGTTCCTGTCATCAGCATTGACCAGTGCGAAGGCATCGGCTGACAGTGAATCGAAGAAGCTCTTCTTTGCATTGAGGTAATTGCTGAAGGTCTTGTGATAATCGAGGTGATCGTGCGTAAGGTTAGTGAAAATCCCGCCGGCAAACTTTAATCCAGCTATCCGTTTCTGGTCGGTTGCATGTGAGCTAACCTCCATAAATGCATAGTCGCATCCGGCTTTAACCATTGAGGCCAGGCTCCTGTTCAGCTGAACGGGATCGGGTGTTGTATGGGTTGCAGGATGCTCTGTAATTACAATGTAATTACATACTGTTGAGAATAATCCGCACTTGTAACCGAGCCCTGTAAACATCCTGTAGAGCAGTGTGGCAATGGTTGTCTTACCATTGGTACCTGTTACTCCTGTCAGCTTCAGTGAAGCGGAGGGATTTCCGAAGAATTCAGAAGCA
>CALMRD010000335.1 GCA_937871625.1 uncultured Bacteroidales bacterium
GCTATGACTACGGTGAGACTGATCTCGCCGAGGAGCTTAACGCAGGGTTCAATGAACTCTACGCCAGATATATGGCGCTAAGGCAGTAGCCAGTCGGCACTCGGCACTCGGCAGTAACGACTGAGGGCTGTGGACTGAAGACTGTGGACTGAAGACTGTGGACTGGACATCAGTCGTATGGCTGGAATGCTGGCCTCGGGGAGAGATACTTCTCCAGAATCATATGGATCTTGTCAGGAAAGACCGGCTTGAGATTGTACTCTGTGCATCCGGCTATGTAAGCCTCATTTCTGGTCTGCTCGGAATAGTATGCGGTGATGAGGATAACAGGTGCCGACTTGTTAACCTGCCGGAAGGCCCTGGTGCATTCAATGCCGTTGACCAGCGGAACGAGAAAATCCATCAATACGAGATCAAAATTTTCCCTGCCGGAAGTAACTGCATCGACAAACTCCCTTCCGTTCCGGTAAACGGAGATGACAGCGCCGGAATCCTTTAACAGTGTTTCGTAATACTTAAGTGATGCGGCATCGTCCTCAACGATCGCAATCCGTTTGCCAGTAATATCAAGCATATTCTATAATTGAACCCGGGGTTTATGTTCCGAACTCATCACAAAAATATCCGGCGGGGGTTAACAAGATTAAACAATTTTGTTCCAAATGTCAACTTTAGGAACAACTTATTAACAACAACTTTTAAACAAAAAATGAGTGGGGTGTTAACGTTCAGATAATGAACAGCGGGGCCCTCTTAGTAGCAAACCCACTTTATGGTAATGTTGCCGTAGGTGGTCTCAGGATTGGCCTTCACGGCAAAGAGTTCGTCTCCGCAAAGTTCTGTCTCATCGCCATAGTTGACCGGATTACCGTTGTCATATGTGACCTGGTGACATATCTGGCAGTTGTCACCCAGCATCTCACATGATGTAAAGAGACTTGTTATCAGAAGGAGGGAGGCGATATATGCAGCTGTTTTTTTCATTCGGGCATATTTATTTTATCAGTCAAATTGAACTTGCATGAAAGTTACTGTTTGACTCCTTTTTGAGTTCCTGTTCATGGAAGTTTCATTCTCTCATCATCTAACGGCAAAATTAAACAAATAGTGTGATATGCGCCATGCAGCATTTTTCATAAATTAGTGTCATTATTCTGAGTTATATAAACATTAAACCTTTGCATCATGGAAGAGAACACAGTCTCACAGCCGCAGGTAACCGTAGAGGAGAACCGGATGAAGAAACATGTCAACGTTGCTGCCATACTCCAGATAGTATTCGGATCAATGAATGCCATCGCAGCTCTGGCCATAGCCTTCGCTTTTGGCTTTGTTGATCAGTTCGTTGACGATCCTACCGCCATAAAGGTCCTGGGTCTTGTCGGCACGCCCCTGATTGTCCTGTTCCTGATGATCGGAGGTGCCATGATCGCCGGGGGTATAGGTCTGCTCTCATGCAAGCCCTGGGCGAGGGTCCTTACCCTTGTCATGGCTGCCCTTGGACTTCTTAACATTCCAATAGGGACACTCAAGGGAGTATATATCATCTGGGCACTGGTGCAGACCGAAACGGTCTCACTCTTCGAGAAGGGCTGCCCGAAGTCGCCCGTGACACAATAACAGGAAGCCCGGCAGGCTCCTTCAGGCGCTCCTGACAGATTCTCCGTGAGCCTGTCAGTATCACCCGAGGGATCAATGTAAAAAATAACCGCAGGTCAGTATGTCCGGCCCGAAGAGGCCCGTGACACAATGATTGCAGGTCCGTGGGTGCAGCCCGATTTCGCCCGTGACACAATAATTGCCGGCCTGTCACTGCTGCTCTCAAAATGATTATTTTTGTCGCTGGTAACCATCAATATTATGGCCGACGACAGGAAGATCATTTTTTCGATGCACAGGGTTAGCAAGAGCTACCCTCCCCATAAACAGGTACTTAAGGATATATCGCTCTCCTTTTTCCTGGGTGCCAAGATCGGCATCATAGGCCTCAACGGATCGGGCAAGTCGACTCTCCTCAAGATCATCGCCGGCATTGAAAAGGAGTTCCAGGGCGAGGTGGTATTCTCATCCGGATACAGTGTTGGGCACCTGTCGCAGGACCCCCTGATGGATGAGAGTCGTACCGTCCGCGAGATAGTCGAAGAGGGCGCTGCCGGCACCGTGGCGGTGCTGAAAGAGTATGAAGAGATAAACAGCCGTTTTGAAGATCCCAGGGTCTATGAGAATCCCGCAGCAATGGATAAACTCATCGCCCGCCAGGCGGAGCTGCAGGAGCAGATAGAGGCACTCGACGGGTGGAACCTCGACCACCGCCTGGAACGTGCCATGGACGCCCTGAACTGTCCGGACCCCGCCACACCCGTAAACATACTCTCCGGCGGTGAGCGCCGCCGTGTGGCACTCTGCCGGCTGCTGCTTCTGGAGCCTGACGTCCTCCTCCTTGACGAGCCTACCAACCACCTCGATGCCGAGAGCGTACAGTGGCTCGAGACACACCTGAAACAGTATGCCGGCACGGTGATATGTATCACCCACGACAGGTATTTCCTTGACAATGTGGCAGGATGGATCCTGGAGCTCGACCGCGGTGAAGGGATACCCTGGAAGGGCAACTATAGCTCATGGCTTGAACAGAAGGCCGGCAGGCTCGAGCTGGAGGAGAAGGGCAGCGTGAAGCGCCGCAAGACCCTAGAGCGGGAGCTGGAATGGGTGCGCATGTCACCCAAAGCACGCCATGCCAAATCCAAGGCCAGGCTCAGCGCATACGAGAACCTCCTCAACCAGGATGTGAAACAGAAGGAGGAGAAGCTTGAGATCTTCATCCCCAACGGTCCCAGGCTGGGCGACAAGGTGATAAGGGCCAGGGGTGTCTCCAAGGCTTTCGGCGACAAGGTTCTTTTCGAGGAGCTGGAGTTCAACCTCCCGCCCAACGGCATCGTGGGGGTCATAGGCCCCAACGGTGCCGGCAAGACCACACTCTTCCGTATGATCATGAAGCAGGAGAGAGTCGACAGCGGCACCTTTGAGGTGGGAGAGACAGTGACCCTGGGATATGTCGATCAGTCCCATGCCGACATTGATCCGGCTAAAAGCGTATACGGGGTTATATCAGGCGGTGTTGATGAGGTGATGGTGGGCAACAGACCAGTAAATGCCCGCGCATACGCCGCACGATTCAATTTCACCGGTGCCGACCAGGAGAAGAAATGCGGTGTTCTCTCCGGCGGTGAGCGCAACAGGCTTCACCTGGCCCTGACACTCAAAAGCGGAGCCAACGTACTACTGCTCGACGAGCCGACCAACGACATAGATGTCAATACCCTGCGTGCTCTGGAAGAGGGGCTGGAGAACTTCGCCGGTTGCGCCGTGATCATCTCACATGACCGCTGGTTCCTCGACCGTGTGGCAACACACATACTTGCCTTTGAGGGCGACGCGAGGGTCGTCTGGTTTGAGGGCAGCTTTTCAGAGTATGATGAAAACTACCGGAAACGGACTTCCGGGACCGGACCGGTCAGGTTCAGGTACAAGAAGCTCTCCTGAACCCTGTGCGGAAAATGCAGCTATATTATATAAATCATTTTATTGGCTCTGTTAATCTAAAAACAGTACTTTCGCTGATTGTCACACTGTGACAGGCATATACCATCCCGTCACGGGGTGAACTCTAATTCAAAACAGGATAACAAATGGCAACACGCAGGCAATTCATCAGGATCTCCACAATGGGTGCAGGGGCAGTCGTTGCAGGGGCGGCGGGTATCAGGCTCTTTGGTTCGGCTCTCACTGACGGACAGAAGGCTACCGTGGCTGCCCTTACCGGCCGGACACCCACATATTGCGAGGTCTGTTTCTGGAAATGCGCAGGCTGGGTCTACAAGGATGAAAAGGGGGCCATACAAAAGATTATCGGCAACAACGAAGATATGAACTGCAACGGCCGGTTCTGTCCTCGCGGCACGGGAGGCGTAGGCATGTACCACGACGAGGATCGCCTGCGCACACCCCTTATACGCACCGAGGAGCGTGGCAAACAGAGCTTTCGCGAGGCCACATGGGAGGAGGCCTTTGACTATATAGCCGAAAAGATCAAGGTGATATCCGCAGAACATGGTCCTGAGTGCCTCGCACTCTTCACTCACGGCTCTGGCGGCAAATACTTTTCGACGCTGCTGCGCGCCCTGGGCTCGCCGCACGTGGCTGCACCCTCCTATGCACAGTGCCGCGGCCCCCGTGAGGTGGCCTTCCAGGCTACCTTCGGAGAGACCATCGAGAGCCCTGAAAGAACTGACATACGTGACACCCGATGCCTGGTGCTGATAGGCAGCCACATAGGCGAGAACATGCATAACGGACAGGTGCAGGAGATGTCGGATGCAATAGACAAGGGAGCGACCATCATCACCGTGGATCCCCGCTATTCGACGGCCGCCGGCAAGTCAAAATACTGGCTGCCGATAAAACCTGCCACCGATCTGGCTCTGCTGCTGGCATGGATCAACGTCATCATCACCGAGGAGCTGTATGACAAGCCCTATGTTGAGAAATACACCTACGGGTTTGAATACCTGAAGGAGCATGTCAGAAACATGACCCCTGAATGGGCATACGGTATCACCACCATTGACCCCACAGTCATACGGGAGACAGCGCGAGAGATGGCCAACGCCGCCCCGGCTGTCATCGTTCATCCCGGACGCCATGTCACATGGTACGGTGATGACACACAGCGGCTGCGTGCCGTGGCCATCCTGAATGCCCTGCTGGGCTCATGGGGCCGCAGGGGAGGCTTCTTCCGCCCGGAGGTTTTCGAACTGCCGGAGCCTCCTCATCCTGCATACCCGACACCCAGGAGATCATGGCGCACGGAGTTTCCTGACCTCTACAAAATGGCTGACACCGTTCTGGCTAACGGGCTGTGCGACGCCACCATCCCCGATCCCAGCCGTCACTGCCAGTTCCAGGGATGGATCGTAAACGGCACCAACCTGATAGAGACACTGCCCAACCAGGCCAACACCATCGCTGCCATACAGGCATTGCAGCTACTGGTGGTCATTGATACCATGCCCATGGAGATAACGGGCTGGGCTGACGTCGTCCTGCCCGAATGCACCTACCTGGAGAGGTATGATGACCTGCGTGTGGGACCGCACCGCAAACCGCAGATAGCTCTCAGAGCCCCGGCGGCAGAGCCGATGCATAACACCAAACCGGCATTCTGGATGGCCAGGGAGCTGGCAAAGAGACTGGGAGTAATAGAATACTTCCCATTTGAGACAATGGAAGAACAGCTCGACTGGCAGCTGAAACAGGTGGGAAGCAGCCTTGAGGAGATGAAGAAGATAGGTGTCAAAACTTTCGACCGATCCTATGAGGACCTCTATTTTGCTCCCGATGAGGATGTCGAGTTCTATACCGGCACAGGCAAGATAGAACTCTACTCTTTGGCCCTGGAGGAGGCAGGCTATGACCCCCTGCCAAAATACACAAAGCACGAGGAGCCGCCGGAAGGATACTACCGGCTGAACTATGGCCGTGCCCCGATGCATACCTTCAGCCGTACCGCCAATAACCCCAATCTTACCGATCTGATGGAGGAGAACAGCGTATGGGTCAACCCACGCGTGGCAAAAGAGTGGGGCCTCAGTACCGGGCAGTATGTTCATCTGATGAACCAGGACGGCAAGCGGTCGGAGTTCCCGATAAAGGTGAGGGTGACGGAGCGAATACGCTGGGATTCAGTGTATATGGTTCACGGTTTCGGCCACGACCAGAAGAAGCTTCGGCGATGTTACGGCAAGGGAGCCAGCGACACCAACCTGATAACGAAGGTTCTCGTTGACCCGATAATGGGCGGCACAGGCATGCGGGGCAACTTCGTGACCTTCATTATTGACCTGAAAGCAGAGGAGGTGGCATCATGAGATACGCAATGGCTGTTGATACCAGGAAGTGCGTCGGCTGCAGCGACTGTGTCGTTGCGTGCCAGACAGAGAATAATGTTCCCATAGGCTTCTGCCGCGACTGGGTGGTGGAGGTGGTTGACGGCACCTACCCGCAGCTTGAGATAGAGCTGAGGTCGGAGAGGTGCAACCACTGTGACAATGCCCCATGTGTAAGATGCTGTCCAACAGGCGCAAGCCATATCGTCGAGGGCGGCGTGGTGATGGTCAAACCCAACAAATGCATAGGATGCGGTGCCTGCATCGCCTCGTGCCCCTATGACGCACGCTTTCCCCATCCGAAGGGGTATGTTGACAAATGCACCTTCTGCATCCATCGCGTAAGGGAGGGGATGAAACCGGCATGTGTTGCCGTATGCCCCACCAAATGCATGTACTTCGGTGATCTTGACGATCCCAACAGTGACGTGAGCGTGGTGCTGAAGAAGCGCAAGTATAAGACACTGATACCCGAAGCCGGGACAAAACCACAATTGTATTTCCTGATCTGAGCAGACGATGAACGAAGAACTGATTATCAGCGGAAGAGAGAACCTGATGGTTGACCCGCAACTGCATATCTGGCACTGGCCGATACCTCTCTACCTCTTTCTCGGAGGACTGGCGGCCGGGGTACTCTTCTTTGCCGCACTCTACTATCTGATGGGCAAGGAGGAGCAGTACCGCACCGCCGTACGCAGGGTGCCCTTCATTGCACCCATAGCCCTGGTGTTAGGACTGGCCGCACTCTTCTATGACCTGAACCATAAAGCCTTCTTCTGGCAGCTCTACACGACCATCAGACTGGAGTCGCCTATGTCGTGGGGAGCCTGGACACTGCTGGTCATTACCACCGCCTCCTTTATCTGGTGTGCCCTCCATATCAGGGAATTCTTCCCGAAGTGGGACTGGAAATACGGGTGGCTCAAGGAACTGGAGGCATTCTTCAACAGGCATAAGAAGCCGCTGGCATGGGTGATGCTGATATTTGCCATCATCACCGGTGTATACACGGGTATCCTGCTCTCAGCCTTCAACGCCAGACCGCTATGGAACACCTCGGTCCTCGGGCCGCTCTTCCTGGCATCAGGACTGTCAGCAGGGGCTGCGGCGATAGTGCTGTCGTCAAAGAACAGGGAGGAGAGGCTCCTCTTTACAAAGATAGACCTCATAATCCTCGGTACGGAGCTCTTTCTTATAGTCCACATGTTCATGGGTTTCCTGGCCAGCACCCAGGTGCAGATAGAGGCTGCAGGGCTGTTCCTGGGAGGACCCTACACAATGGTATTCTGGATATTTGTGGTGATACTGGGGATAATCATTCCCGGTGTGCTTGACCTGATGGAACTGAGAGGCAGGCATATACCCGCTCTTATCCCCGGAGTGCTTGTCCTTATGGGCAGCTTTGCCTTCCGCTTTGTATTTGTCTTTGCCGGCCAGGTGAGCCGCTGGTTATACTGATAACAACAAAACACAGAAAATATGAGCAACAATATTAAAACTGAAAGAGGCAAAAAGTACCTCAATCCTTACGTGGGAGGGGTACTTCTGGGCCTTGTACTGCTTGCCGCCAACTTTGTTTCGGGCAGGGGCCTGGGAGCCAGCGGAGCAATAAAGAGCGTGGTGGCCACATCAATAGAGATGGTCGATAAGGATGCCGTAAATAACCTGCCCTTCATGGCAGAGTATGCCCAGTCACACAGCGGCAGCCCAATGAGATCATGGCTTGTGTTCCAGATGCTCGGCGTCATTGTGGGAGGGTTTCTCTCAGGTGCCGTCGCCGGCCGTCTGAAACTCAAGGTGGAGCATTCGCCAAAAATCACCTCCCGCCGCAGGCTTGTATTCGCACTTGCCGGGGGCATACTATTCGGCTTTGGCTCTCAGCTGGGGCGGGGATGTACCAGCGGCTCGGCCCTGAGCGGTATGGCCGTGCTGTCACTTGGCGGGTTTATTACAATGATGGCCATCTTCGGTACCGCCTTTGCACTGGCGTATTTCTTCAGAAGAAACTGGATATAAAATAGAGGAGGAAACAATGGGACCATTAGCACCATACGAAATAATATCGGAGAACACCAACTTTCTCCTTGCATTCTTCATCGGAATAGCCTTTGGCTGGGTACTCGAGAGCTCCGGCTTCTCGTCGAGCCGCAAGCTGGCCGGCATCTTCTACGGTTATGATACCGTGGTACTCAAAGTCTTCTTCACCGGAGCCATCACCGCCATGCTCGGTCTGCTCTTCATGAGCCTGTTCGGATGGGTAGATCTCGACCTTGTATATGTCAACCCGACATACCTCACCTCTGCCATCATCGGCGGTGTGGTCATGGGTGCCGGTTTTATCATGGGCGGCTTCTGCCCCGGCACCAGCTTCTGCGGTGCTGCCATAGGGAAGATAGATGCCATGGTATTCGTAGTCGGACTGTTTATTGGTGTCTACGGCTTCACATTCACCTACGGATGGTGGGAGAAGCTCTATTATGCAAAATACCTTGGAGAACCGAAGGTGAGCGAGGCACTGGGCATGAAGGACGGACTCTTCGGGCTGCTGCTCATCATTGCAGCCCTTGGCATGTTTGTTGTGGCTGAATGGGCTGAGAAGAAATTCCCGAGGGAGGAGTACTGAAAAGGCAGTACCGCATATTGATTGAATATGCCCTTACGCACAATATACATTTTCTGAATGATGGTAAAAGAGGCCCCTCCTGCAGAATAAACATTTCTTAATGGCAGATGTTATGTTGAAGGGAGAGGAGTATTAATAACAAACAAAAAGAGACGATTATGAAAACCTTAAAATTACTTGCACTCATTATAATCCCGCTGGGGATAATCCTTGCTGCAGTGCCGGCAGACAGGGTCAGGCATTTTCAGTTGACGGCCGACGAGCTTCTCCAGGAAGCTGGCGCCGGGGTACAGTTCATCTCACCCGATGTGGTGGCTGACATGCTCGTTCAGAAAGATCCGTCGCTGCGTCTCATTGACGTACGCACTCCTGAGGAGTTCGACGACTACAGCATGCCGGGGGCCATTAACGTACCCCTGAGCAACCTGCTGGCCGATGAGTATACTGACATACTCCACCAGGATGCCTATGTGAATGTTTTTTATTCCAACGGTTCGGTATATGCCAACCAGGCATGGATGATAACCAGGCAGCTGGGCTATGAGAACAACTTTGTGCTGGAGGGGGGACTGAACTACTGGTTCGGTAACATACTATCCCCGGAAGAGCCCTCGGTGACCAGTCCGAACGAGGAGTTCGCACAATACGACTTCCGCAAGAGTGCTGCTGCGGCCCTGGGTGGCGGCGGCGTGGTAAGCACTGAGACAGATGTGCCGGCAGTGAAGGCTGTCAAGCCTCCCGTGACTGCAAAGGCGAAGAAGAAGCCCACAGGCGGCTGCTGATTTTTTGCGATAACCGAAAAATACTTTACATTTGCGGCTGCAATGGAGCGGCCCTATAGTTCAATGGATAGAACGCGGGTTTCCTAAACCTGAAATCCAGGTTCGATTCCTGGTGGGGCTACACAAGCAACCCTTCAAGTCGTTGTACTTGAGGGGTTTTTCATTTTACAGGCCTGGCAATGCGCCCAGTGACTTCAGGCGACTTTTCCTATTCCCAGGGCCTGGGCTGAGCGGCAGAGAGAGTATCAAGATAGCTCATCTCGTCAGGAGTAATCTCAAAATTGACATCGATATTTTGCCTGATATATTCAGGATGGGTCGACTTCGGAAGGGGCAGTGCTCCTTTCTGAAGTACATAACGTATGGAGAGCTGTGCTACGCTCTTGCTGTACTTTTCTGCCATGGCGGCGAGCTCCTTGCTTTCAAGCAACCTACCCGTTGCAAGCGGGGAGTAGCCCTCAACCAGGATTCCGTTCCTGCGGCAGTGTTCTGTTATCTCCTTCTGGGGGTGTCCGATGTGCAGCTTGATCTGGTTGACCATGGGCCTGATGCGGGAGTTCTCAAGTATCGCATCAGTATCCTTTACACTGAAGTTGGATATGCCTATGGAACGTGTTTTACCGCTCTCGTAAAATTCTTCCATTGCCTTCCATACCTCGATGTTCTCCTTTGTATAGTCGGCTCCGATCTTATCCCACGGCCAGGGGGCATGAATCAGGTAAAGATCAATATAATCGAGTCCGATTTTTTTCATTGTCATTCCGGCGCCTATCTGTGCGGCCCTGAAAGATTTTATTTCTGCCGGCAGCTTTGATGTGACGAATATCTCACTGCGGTCAATTCCTGAGTCTCGGATAGCCTGCCCGACACTTGCCTCATTACCGTAAGCCTGTGCCGTGTCAATATGCCGGTATCCTGCCTTAAGAGCCTCTTTTACCGAGTTATAGGCGATGTCACCTGAAGGAATTTGCCAGGTTCCGAAACCTATTGCAGGAACAGTAACGCCATTTGCCAGCTTAAAGAAATCAGTGGTTTTCATTTGTTTTTTAATTGTTTATACATCTATAAACAGATTATCCGCCCGGTTGTTCCCGGCAACTTGATTTTCCTGCCGGCGACAGCAGGGAGTAGATGTCAGATATCCCGATAAACTTCAGGAAAGCAGCAAGTCTTCAGGCACTTCAGTCAGGCGCTTTATGTCCTGTATCTTTGCTCTTACGTCAAAACCCGATCTGCATTTTACGATGCATGAAGTGCAATCCGCACATGATCCCGTCTCCAAACCGGCTGCCGCCAGTGTGTTCCTTGCCTGTCGCAAGTTTCTGTATCCGTATGCGTACATATAACCCCTCATGATAGTGGGTATGTCAAGGCTGGCCGGGCACTGGGACAGGCACTGGCCGCACTGCTGGCAAAAGAGTCCGGTGTCTGAAAAGGCCAGGGCTGTTTTAAGGTCCGACATCTCCTCTTCGGTCATCTTCAGGTTTCTGATCATAGCCAGGTTCTTCTGAATCTGTTCAGAGGTCGTCATACCGGAGACGATCGTTGAGATATTGACATTTTGGAGGGCCCATTTCAATGCAGCATCGGAGTTGATGCCCGGGCCGCTCTTGTTGCGAAAAACACCGGCAGTGGTCTTCATGGCTACTATCGCCATCCCTGAAGCTGTCGCCCTGGCAATGGCTGCATCAAGAGCTTCCCTGTTCTCTATCCTGAAGTTGTACGAAATCATCGCGATATCATAAATACCGGTGGAGACAGCTGCATCGAGCGCTTCTTCAGTGCCGTTGTGCGAGGCTATTCCTGTGAATCTGACCTTGCCCTGCTGCCTGAGCTGCTCCATGGTCCTCAGGATATCTTCATTGCAAACGGTCTCCCTTTTCGCAGCATAGGGAAAGAGGATGATATCGATATGGTCAAGGCCGAAACGTCTGAGGCTGCCCTCCGCCTTCTCCATATATGCCCTTGCGCTGAATTTATCATTCAGCATCCCCGTGCGGTTATCAAGCTCGTTGCATGGCACCGCCGTAGCCACCACAAAAGAGTCCCTGGGCAGTTCCTTAAGCGCTTCGCCGACAATGATCTCATTGTTCCCCTCTCCATAATAGGTGGCGGAGAAGAAAAGCTTAATACCGGAATTATAGGCTCCTTTTATGAAGTCACGGTTAATTGCGCCGCTTGCACCGAGGCTTATAAGCGGTGCCTTTATTCCGGTACGGCCCAGCACCCTTGAGGGCAGATCAGCCGGTGCGGCTGCAATTGAGGAAGCGACAGGCGAGCCCTTGATCACCCCGGGAATCAATGCTGTTGCAGATACACCCAACAATCCTTTCTTCAGGAATTCACGACGGTTGTTGTTCATGATACTGTTTCTTTTAAGTTGAAGTGAGAAAGATTACCCATGTTTTGAATATGATCTTTCCTCAGTTCCGCTAAATTATCAAAAACCAGATTTTCAACCGCATTTACCGACGGGGAATTTTTCCTGTTCCTCCGAAAGTCGTAAATTCACAGACCAAACAACGGTAATTATGCTTAAGGGTATTTCTCCACTTATCTCACCTCAGCTGCTTGAGGTGCTGGCCCGTATGGGTCACGGCGACGAGCTGGTGCTGGCCGACGCACACTTCCCCGGCGAGAGCCTGGGCAACCGGGTTGTCAGGGCTGACGGACTACAGATCGCCGACCTTCTTGAGGCCATCTTGCCGCTCTTCGAGCTGGACAGCTATGTGCCACACCCGTTGGTAATGATGGAACCTGTAACAGGTGACACCCTCGACCCGCAGGTTGAGATCTCATACCGGAGGAGCATCCTCATCACCAATCCTGATGTTCCTCCAATAAAACGCATCGACAGGTATGCATTTTATGAGAGAGCAAAAAGCGCATTTGCAATTGTCATGACAGGAGAGTTGGCAAAGTATGGTAATATTATTCTAATAAAGGGAGTTACGCCAGTCTGATTAAACAGATACATCAACCCTTCCAATAAATATATCCAGATAATATATTACACATTTATAATAATATAGAACCACCATATTGATTTATAGTATAGCAAGATTTGCTTAAGTAAATATTTGTCAGATATGTATAGGTTGCTTTCACCGTTGCTGCTTGTCTGGCTCTTTTCTTTTGTAATACACGGACAGAACAGGGAAAAATCATGGGATGACTCTGTCAACATAAACTGGCCGTCAGAGTTCAGGATTGTTGAGATCAGATCATCATCTGACGGGTCACTTCAGAGAGCCAGGTTTTATTCCTCCCGGACGACAAAGGGAGCTCCGCTGATAGTCTCCCTTCATACATGGAGCGGCGATTACAATCAGGAGGATCCATTGGCCGGTGAGATACTCAGAAGGGGATGGAACTATATTCATCCCGATTTCCGGGGGCCGAACAACAATCCCGAAGCAGGCGGATCAGACCTGGTTATTTCCGACATCGCGGATGCGATCAATTATGCTCTCAGAAACTCTGATGCCGATCCGGATGATGTCCATATAATTGGTGTCTCCGGTGGCGGTTACGCAACACTTACGGCATATATGAAGCTTGGCTATCCGGTGAGAAGCTTCAACGCCTGGGCTGCTATATCTGACCTGGAGGCCTGGTATAAGGAATGCCTCTCACGGCAACTGAAATATTCAACAGATATTGAGAAAATCACAACCGGAGGGTCCGGGTTCGACGTTGACGAAGCATGGCGCAGGTCTCCTCTCCGGATGAGTTATCCGGCGGGTAAGAGAGAGGGATCTCTTCTGTATATCTATACTGGAATCAATGACGGATATAACGGTTCTGTACCTGTAACCCATTCAATAGATTTCTTCAACAGCATTGCACGGAGCAAATATCCCGGAGAGAAGAATCTGGTTGTTACAGACAGTGTTATCATAGGACTTCTTGGCCGGAGGGTTGATCCCCGGGGAGATTATGAAAGGAGACTTGCAGGCAGAAATGTCTATCTCTCATCTGCTGCACCGGGTCTGAGCCTTACAATATTTGAGGGCGGGCATGAGATGCTGGTGCCCGAGGCGCTCACACTGATTCCCGTGGGTGACAACAAATCTGCCGGAGTGGTTGCGGATGCCGACACGAATGTGATACTCCCCCCGGCATGGGCCTTCGGGTTGCTTTATGGCGGCTATACGGACCAGCAGGGCACGGTTGAGCGAATCAAGGCGATACAGGCACACGATTATCCCATTGATGCATACTGGATTGATTCATGGTTCTGGAGCTACGCTGATTCCGGGGCCGGACCGAAGGGCTATCTCAATTTTGTTGGTGACACGATCGCCTATCCTGACAGAAGGGCCATGTGGTCATGGATGGAGCAAAACAACATAAAGGGAGGATTCTGGGTCTGGGACTGCATACAGGAGACCGGCAATGAGACGGTATTCAGGGATTTTCTTGACAGGGGCTTTTTCTCCGGCGTATACCTTAACAGAAATCCATGGCACAACAAGGGAACCACCACTGCCATGTTCAGTGAGGAACGGGATCATCCGGGCACTTTGTGTGGCAACATTGACTTCGATAATCCCAGGGCTGTCAGCTATTTCAAGGATAGACTTAAACCTCTCTTTGAGGAGGGGGCTGATTTCTTAAAACTGGACCGTACTGACAGGATAAGTGTCTGCAGGTCAATGTATGACCTGACATCATCTGAAGGAACGGAGAGCAAGGGACGGGGAGTGATCCTCTCACACAGCGGTGGCACCGGCAGCGAAGAATACAAGCGTTACCCTCTTAAGTGGACTGATGATACACGCTCAGACTGGACCGTAGAGTCACCCCTGGTTAGGTTTGATCCGTGGGTGCCGAAGGTGGCGCTCAGGGAAAATATAACAATGTATACAGACCCTTCCAATGCTACAAGCAGAATACCATTCCTTACCAACGACCTCGGCGGATTTGATATGGGCAAGGTGGAACAGCCGGAAGAGGAGCTATTCATCAGATGGATGCAGTTCTCTATGTTCTGCCCTGTGACAGAGGTTTTCTGCCAGCCTGAGAACCCCACCTCCAACCTGGCATGGAAATACTCACCTCTTGCCGACACTCTCTTCCGTAACTATTCGCACAGGCGGATGAAGCTTTTCCCATATCTCTACTCATATGCACACCTGTCGCGCCTGACAGGGGTAAATATGGTGCGCTCCATCCCTGGCGAGCTCTATATGTACATGCTTGGCAATGAGCTGCTTGTGGCTCCCGTGTATGAAAGGGGAAAGAGGGAATCGCTGCTTCATCTTCCTCGCGGTAACTGGATAAACTATTGGACAGGAGAGGTTTATGAGGGGGAAAGGGAACATATGGTCGCTGCTCCCCTGGAGCAGATACCACTCTTCGTCCGCCAGGGGTCTGTGATAGCTGAAAGGGGCTATTCCCATTCAGTGGAAGGGGGTACAAACGACACTCTAACACTGAATGTCTATCCGGGAGCTGACGGCTCATTCACCCTTATCGAAGACGACGGCAGAAGTAACGATTATCTCAAAGGTTCTTATGCCACTACCAGGATAAAACTAAAAGATGAGGATAACGGCTTTGTTATGACGATTGAAGCTTCAGAGGGGAACTACGTTGGCATGAAAGAGCATCGTAACTGGCTGCTGAAGATCCATTCAGGGAAGCAACATCATGTGATAAAGGTCAACGGAAAACCGTTGCGTCATCAGTTCGACAGCGAAGAGTCAGTGACAGCAGCAGACCTGGGTCGGCATTCGAAAGATAAGAAGGTAGTTATCAGAGTCACCATATAATCATCTTCTTCCTATCTCCGCTTACATCGTCCCCTTCACCTTTTCTAATCTGTCCGGCCATTTAACCAGCATTGGTTTGCGTATGCCTGGGTGAACCTCATGCCCCCGGAAGCAAGCCTGTCCATCGCCGGTGTATGGTATAATCTGTTGGCAGGGGTCTTATCCTTCCAGAAAGGCACGGAGGTGTCCTGCCATCCCATATCATCCACCATGAAGAGAATGATGCCGTGAGGTGGGGTGCCCCTGGCTGTCATTCTCGCAGATTGGGTACTGCAGGCAGCGAGTATGGCAAAAAAGGTGACGACGTAAACAAGTCTCATAAAATTAAAATCGTTATTTTTATTTTTTGTGGGTTTTTGATACTGCCAATGGCGATGTTAATTTAAATATTAAACCGATAATAAGATGAAAAAACAGAGATCTCTGTTCAGCTTTGCCCTCGCTCTCTTACTGATACTATCCGCCGGGGCCGGAGAGGCTGAAGCCCAGAGGCTGAAGGCCGGTCCCCAGGACCTCTCCTTCTTTTCATCAGTGGATGACACTGACCAGCCATATGCTCTCTATCTTCCTGACAATTTCGATGAGTCAAGGCCATATCCTCTTGTGGTTTTTCTTCACGGGGCATGGTCAAATCACCGTCTCGGACTACGTCGCCTTTTTGGTGTAGGGAACAGTCAGGGTTATGATTTCATCAAACCGGGCAATGTGCCCTATGAAAATGATGTTGAGGCAACCAGGTACTGGCCACCGTTCAGGCCTGTGGATTATATTGCTGCCGCGCCTTATGCCCGCGGCACAGCTGGCTACCAGGGCATTCCCGAACAGGATGTTTATGAGATGATTGATGATCTTAAGTCGCGGTTCCTGATAGATGAAGAACGCATCTACCTTACCGGCCTCTCCATGGGGGGCGGGGGTACCCTCTGGCTGGGACTGACACGTCCTGACTTATGGGCAGCCATAGCTCCTGTATGTCCTGCGCCGCCTGAAGGTACGGAAGAGCTGGCCGGCAACGCGCTGAATATGCCTGTTCACCTCTTTGTGGGTGACAAGGATTTTCTCTATCCTGTGGCATCTGCGTGGAAGGCAGAGCTTGAGACTAAAGCGCAGAGGCTTGATTATGTTGAATACCCCGGCGTGGGCCATAACAGCTGGGAGTGGGCCTACAAGGACGGATTCATCTTCGAGTGGTTCTCACAGTTCAGGAGAGATCTTTACCCTGAGCAGGTTAAGTTCAGCTCCAGATGGTTCAGGTACAACAAGGCCTACTGGGTAAAATTTGATGATCTTGTACCGGGTGAGATGGCAACAATCGATGCAAAATTTACCGGAAACAACCGGATCGAGGTGCAGACGACCGGCCTGGGGGCTTTTACCCTTAATCTTGAGGGCCACCCCATGTTTGATGCTTCAAGAAAAATAACCCTTACAGTTGATGGCAGGTCATTCACAGTGAAGAGTGCCGATGCTGTCTCCTTCACAAGAACAGGTAGCGGATGGGCAAACAGGAAATTCACCCCCGGGCTGACAGCCAAGCAGCCGGGCGGTGAGGGCCCGATCTCCGCAGCCGTTGCAGGTAGCCATATTTATGTCTTCGGCACCGGCGGCAATCCGTCACGTGAGGAGATGGATGCCCGCAGGGCGCAGGCAGCGGCTGCGGCCGACTGGATGGGACGCGGAGGACGGATAATGGTTTTTCCGCGGGTCATCTCCGATCAGCAGGTAAGGCAGAGCGATTATGTCACCTCCAACCTGGTGCTCTTTGGAACCAGGGAGACCAATGCCATCATAGAGAAGTTTGCCGACAGGCTTCCCCTGCATCTCGACGCCAGCGCCGGGGATTACGGGCTGCTCTATATCTACCCGATGAACAGGCATTATCTGCTCATCAACTCAGGCCTTCCGTGGTGGACCCAGCCGAAACAGGCAGCCGGAGGGCAGGGACTGACATTCATGGGCTCAAGTATCGAGATGCTGAAAAAATATGGCGATTTCATACTGTTCCGCGAGAGTCCTGACAATGTCATCAGCCAGGGGACCTTTGACAACGAATGGAAGCTTGCTGAGCCTGATGCAGCGGCACTGCAATCCTCAGGTGTGATAAGCCTGCGATAGAATTTGGTTATAGGGTTCAGGAAAATTAAATTCGTAAATAATAGTCCATAAACGAATGAAGCTTACAGGAGCGAAGGTAAATAACAGATGTTGATCGTTAAGTTCATGTATGTTTCAGTTGGCGGATGAGATAATAAAAATATAACCGAATGAAAACAAAAACAGTAATGTCACTTATGATTCTGGCGGCCCTAATAGCAGGGTGCCGCAGTGAGAAGCTTTCTGAAGCCACCGTCAAACTTGATGACGGCATTGTTCAGGGTACCGTTGAGGAGGGCATAGCAGTCTTCAGGGGGATACCCTTTGCCGCCCCTCCGGTGGGCGAGCTGCGCTGGAAGGCGCCACAGCCTGTTGAGCCGTGGGAAGGGGTTTTGAAGGCCGACAGATATGCCCCTGCCCCGGTGCAGGTAAAAACAGAGTGGATGGGTGACATTGTGATGTCTGAGGACTGCCTCTTCCTGAACGTATGGACCCCGGCAAAATCATCACGGGAGAAACTTCCCGTGATGGTATGGATCTACGGCGGAGGCTTCTCCAACGGCGCCACATCCTCACCCCTTTACAGCGGTGACAATATTGCAAGAAACGGCGTTATCATGGTCAGCGTCGCCTACCGTGTCGGCGCCCTCGGATTTCTTGCCCATCCGGAACTGTCAGCTGAATCAGAAAACGGTGTCTCGGGTAATTACGGATTGCTTGACCAGATTGCAGGGCTGAAGTGGGTACAGGAAAATATTGAAGCCTTTGGAGGTGATCCGGGCAAAGTGACAATTTTCGGTGAGTCTGCCGGAGCCATTTCTGTAAGCATGCTCTGTGCCTCACCCCTTGCAAAGGGACTCTTCACCGGTGCCATCAGTCAGAGCGGCGGATCATTCG